>SHVZ01000026.1 GCA_009694025.1 Alphaproteobacteria bacterium
TAAGGGGCCTCGTGCCCCGTCGAACCCAGATCCGCAACCCCCAGCCGAGCCATCGACATCAAACCGCGCCAATCGGGTGCCACCATGCCGCTCGTCCGCGACGCCCCAGCCCAGCTATCCCTTCGCATGGTGAATAGATCGGGTTAGCCATGGATTGGGAACACTTGAGGAAGCATAGGTACGCACTAGAAAATCCACCCAGCGACTGGCCGCGCGCCGTTCGTCCGATATCCATGGATGGGCTTGATCTCATGGGGATCGATGGGAACCGCCGCCTTTATTGGGATGGGAAGGAATTAGCCAAACGGCAATAGCTGACTCCGACTTGGGGGCAGAACCTCTCCGTTGTTCTTGAAGTCGATCTCGTCTGAGCTTATCTTTCGTCTCATATGAGACGAGGCGCTCCATGATCGAAGCACTGCGCATTGCCGCTGTCCTCGGCGGACGGAAGACACTCCGCCGCACCATCCGCTCTCTCGCCGATCTCGACGAGACCGTGAGCGCCGGGCTGCCGCGCTCGGCGCTGGAGGCGTGCATGGGGCGGGTCATCGCGGCGCCTGCGGAGCGGCGGGCGGCGATCTACCGGGTCGTTCCGAAGGCCACCTATGCGCGGCGGACAAAGAAGCTGGGTCTTGCGGCAAGCGAGCGCACGGCGCGGCTCGCGCGCCTGATCGCGACGGCGGAGTTCGTGTGGGACGATGCCGAGGATGCCCATATCTGGCTACTCCGGCCGCATCCGGAGCTCGGTGGAAAATCTCCGCTCGATGCGGCGACATCGGAGCTGGGAGCGGCGCGCGCCGAGCTGATCCTTTGGCATCTCGCCCATGGCATCGCGGCCTGAGCCGCCTCGCCGCGCCTTCCGCATCTGCAAGTCGATCTATCCGATCCTCGACGGCAGCGGCGCCGCGCGCAATCCCGGGCGTTGGAACCGGCTCGGCCAGCGCGTGATCTATGCCGCGGAGACCTTTGCCGGCGCCATGCTGGAAGCGCTGGTGCACGCCAATATCGGCCGCCTGCCGCGCGATCAGCACGGAGCCGAGATCGATCTTCCGGCCGGTCTCGACGTCGAGGAGGCGACCCCGGCGTCGCTGCCTGGCTGGGACGAGGAGTCGCGTGAAATCAGCCGCGCCTTCGGCTCCGCCTGGTGGGAGGAGGGTCGGTCCGGCCGGCGCCCCGCGATTCTCCTGGTACCGTCCATCGTCGTTCGCCGCGAGCGCAATGTCCTCGTCAATCAGGACCACCCGCGCTTCGCCGAGATCGCCGCCTCGGCCCCGCAGCCCGTCCAATGGGACCCCCGCCTCAAGACGCCTTGAGCGCCTTCCGCCGCGCGTCAGCGCGTCACGGGACGGTCGTCCGAGAGCGCCACGACGCGTTTCCGCCGGGTCGCGCGCGCGACCTTCGCGATCATCCCGACATCCGTCGCGACCAGCCGAACGCCCTCGCGCTCACCCCGCCGCGGCGCCGCGCCAGGCGGCGTTGGGATCGGCGGCCTCGGCCTGGCGGCGGACCAGGGTCGCGTAGAGCCCGCCCCGGCTAAGCAGCTCCTCGTGCCGGCCCTCCTCGCGCACCCGGCCGCCGTCGAGCACGATGATCTTCTCGGCCTCGCGCACCGTGGAGAGCCGGTGGGCGATCACCAGCGTGGTGCGGCCGCGCGCCAGATCGTCGATCGCCTGGCGCACGCGGCGCTCGCTCACCGCGTCCAGATGCGAGGTCGCCTCGTCCAGGATCAGGACCGGCGAGTCCTTGAGGACGGCACGCGCGATGGCGAGGCGCTGGCGCTGGCCGCCGGAGAGCTTGAGGCCGCGCTCGCCGACCGGGGTCTCGAGGCCGTCGGGGAGCGAGCGCACGAACTCGGCGAGCGCGGCGCGTTCGAGCGCGTCCCACAGCTCGGCATCGGTCGCTCCGTCCCGGCCGAGGCGGAGGTTGAGGGCGAGATCGCCGTTGAAGAGGTAGGTGTCCTGGGACACCAGCGCCACCTGGCGGCGGAGATCGGCGAGCCGGAGCCCGCGCGTCTCGACGCCGTCGACGCGGATCGAGCCGGAGCCGGGATCCCAGAAGCGGAGCAGCAGATGGGCGAGCGTCGTCTTGCCGGCACCGGAGGGACCGACCAGCGCCACGGTCGAGCCGCGGCGGAGCGAGAAGCTGACATCGGCGAGCGCCGGGCGCTGAGTCCCGGGATAGGAGAAGGTGACGTTGGCGAAGGCGACCGCCGGCGTATCGGCGGGCGCCGCAGGCGGCAGGCGCTCCGGCCCGTCGACGACGGTCGCGGGCTCGCGCTCGAGCAGGTCGAGCCGGCGGGTCGCGCCGAAGGTGTCGGCGAGCTGGCGGCCGACATGGGCGATCTCGGAGATCGGCAGGAAGGCGGCCATGGCGATCAAGGTCGCGAGCGGCACCAGGCCGACCGACAACTCGCCTGAGGATGCCAGGCCGGCGCCGACCAAGGCGACGGCGAGGCCGCCGAGACCCGTGGTCGCCTCCAGGAGGTTCGACTGGCGGGCGAGGTCGCCGAGGAAGGCGAGGCGGGCCTCGCCGAGGCCGCGGCTCAAGGCGGTCAGCTCCTGCCGCCGATCGTCCTCGCGCTGGAAGGCGACGACCTCGACCAGGCCCTGCACGGTGTCGGTCACATGGGCGTTGAGCCGGCCGAGCGACATCCGCATCTCCGATCCCAGCCGATCGACGCGCCGCCGCGCCAGCGCCGGACTTGCCGCGGCGACGGCGAGGAAGGGAGCAAGCACGAGGGCGAGCCACGGGCTCATCGATGCGAGCCAGATCAGCACGCCGGCGGGGACCAGCACGCCGACCGCGGCCGGCACCAGCGTGTGGGCGACGAAGTACTCCACCAGCTCGACGTCGTGGGTCGCCATCGAGACCAGGTCACCCGAGCGACGGCGCAGGAGATAGGCGGGGCCGAGCGCGGCCAGCTTGCGGAAAAGCCCGAGCCTGAGCTCCGCCAGCATGCGGTAGGCGACGTCGTGGGCGAGCCAGGACTCGAACCAGTGGAGGAATCCGGCCGCGACCGCCGCGGCGAAGAGCATCATCACCAGCGTGTCGAAGCCGAGGCCGGCCTTCAGGTGCAGCACGATCAGCGCCGAGAGCGCGCTGACGCCGATGAAGGCGACGACACGACCCAAGCCCAGGCCGAAGGTGGCGAGGATGCCGACCCGCCAGGGTGCAACCCGCGCCCACAGGCTCGACAAGGCCGAGAGCGCGCTGCCATGGGCGGAGAGGATGCCGCTCTCGGGCTCCGCCGATGCCGGCATCGCCTTGGCGGCGAGATCCAGGGGCGCGTCGGTCTCGGCCTTGGCATCGCCGGCGATCAGGCGGTCGCCGCCTCGCACCTGCTCGGCCATCAGCTCGTGGTAGAGCCCGCCCAGGCTCATCAGCGCAGCGTGGTCGCCGGACTCGATCAGCCTGCCCTTGTCGAGGACGAGGATGCGGTCGGCGCCGATGACGCTGGAAAGCCGGTGGGCGAAGACCAGCGTGGTGCGTCCGGCCATCAGCCGGTCGAGGGCCTCCTGGATCGCCGCCTCGTTCTCGGCGTCGACCGAGGAGAGCGCCTCATCCAGGACGAGGATCGGCGCGTCCTTGAGGATCGCGCGCGCGATGGCGAGACGCTGGCGCTGGCCGCCGGAGAGCTTGAGACCGCGCTCGCCGACGACGGTCGCATAGCCCCGGGGCAGGCGCTGGATGAAGCCGTCGGCATTGGCGGCACCGGCTGCGCGCTCGATTTCGGCCTGGGTCGCGTCGGGTCTGGCGAGGCGGAGATTCTCCTCGACCGTGCCGTGGAAGAGGAAGGTGTCCTGGCCGACGATGGCGATGTGCCGGCGAAGATCCTCGAGCGAGAGCTTGCGGATGTCCTCCCCGCCGACGCGGACGATGCCGCGCCGGGCGTCGTGGAAGCGCAGCAGCAGGCGAAGGATGGTCGACTTGCCTGCCCCCGACGGACCGACCACGGCGATGCGCTGGCCGGCGTCGACCCGGAAGGTGAGGCCGTCGAGCGCCGGCTGCGCGCCTTCGGGATAGGTGAAGGCGATGTCCTCGAAGGCGACGCTGGGCGCGCGGACCTTGCCGTCGGGCGCCGCCATCGCCATCACCGCCGGGGTGCGGGCGAGGAAGGAGAGGATCGCCTCGGCGCTGGCCTGGCCGAGCATGCCGACATGCAGCATGTCGCGGAGATCGCGGAACGGACGGAAGCATTCGACGCCGAGCATCAGCACGACCGCGAGCGCCTCCAGCGACATCGCGCCGTCGACGACGCGGAAGGCCCCGAGCGCGAGCGCGCCGGCGGCGCCGAGCGCGATGGCGCCGTCGGTGACGCCGCGGGTCGCCACGCTGACCGAGAGCACCCACATGGTGGCCCGCGCGAGATCGGCCGAGCGCTCGCCCAGCATCTTCGCCCGGCTCGCGGTCTGGCCGAAGGCGGCCAGCGTCGGCAGGCCCTGGATCGAATCCAGGAAGTCGGCGGCGAAAGCCTTGTAGGCGCGCGCCCGCTCGACCGCGCCGAGGGCGGACCGGCGATGCAGCAGCGACGGCAGGAGGAGCGCGGCCAGCGCGGCGGCCAGCAGCACGGTGGCGACCGGCAGGTCGAGCCAGGCCAGGAACGCGAAGATGCCGATCGGCGTCACCAGCGCCACCAGGAGCTGGGGCAGGTACTGGCCGAAATAGGTGTTGAGCTGCTCGACGCCCTCGTTGAGGACCAGCGTCGCCTCGCCGGTGCGAAGCCCCGAGACCGCCGCCGGCCCGAGGCCGAGCAGGTGGTCGAGGAGGCGGGCGCGGAGATGCTCGAGGATATGGGCGGCGGTGTGCTGGGCGACCCGCGTCCGCCAATGCTCGAGCCCGGTGCGGACGACGATGGCGGCGGCGGCGAGGAGGGCCGGGAGCGCCAGCTCAGCCACCGGCGCGCCGGTCAGCGCCCGGGCGACCAGCCAGCCGAGAAGGGCGAGACGGGCGACGCCGGCCGCGCTCGCCGCGACGCCGAGAAGAGCGACCCAGAGCAACCGGTCGCGCACGCCGGCGGTGAAGCGCCAGAGCCGGGGGTCGAAATACATGAGGATGTCCGCGAGGCGCGAGGGGAGGGGCTGGCGCATCCTACAGGAGCAGGCTGCCGAGGGCGAAAGGTTGCGAGTCCAAGCCGGTCGCCGACCTCAGGGCGCGTCGACGTTCCCGGCCTGGGGCGCCGTCTAGTGGCTTTCGAAGACTTTCGTGGTGCCATCGGAGAGACCGAAGAGCACGACGTCGTAATGGTCGACGCCGGCATCCATCCCCGGCGAGCTCAACGGCATCCCCGGCACCGCCAAGCCTTTCGCCCGGGGACGCTCCGTCAGGAGCCGGATCACGGCCGGGGCCGGGACGTGGCCTTCCAGGACATAGCCGTCGACCGCCGCCGTATGGCAGGACTGCAGAGCGTCGGGGATGCCGTGGCGGGCCTTTATCGGCGCGAGATCGGCAGCGGCCACGACCCTCACCCGGAATCCATGGCCGCGCATGTGCTTGACCCAGCCCTCGCAGCACCCGCAGGACGGGTCGCGCCAGACCGTCACCTCGGGAAAGGCAGCCAGCGCGCGTGACGCCAGCATGGGCGACAACGCCGTCGTGACGACGGCGCAGGAAAGGAGCTGGACCAGAGTTCGGCGGTTCATGGCTATGGCCTCCGTTCCGAAGGTTGCGATGGGCGACGGCCCCTCGTCGCTCCCCACTCAACTCTTCGGCTTCACTTGCATAATTACATAGTCCTTGCCCGGGCCAGGGGCGAGGGTGAAATCGACGGTCTGACCGGGCCTCACGCCGGTCAGGTCGACGCCGGGAGCGACGGCGAAGTCCATGGTCATGGCCGGCCATCTGACCGCCGGGATCGGCCCGTGACTCAGGTTCACGATCCGCTTCTCCGCATCGACTTTCCTGACCGTGCCGGTCGCGGAAACCCCCTTCGCCGGATCGCCGGGCGCTTGGGCCAGGACGGGCCCGCTCAGGATCAGTATGGCGGCCATGGCCATCGACAATTTCCTCATCGTCGTACTCCTCAATCGGATGTGGATGCGGAGCGGAGCGAGTCGGGGCCCGCAGGAGCAACAGCCGGGCTCCGTAACTGGAGCCGTTGCCAGACCAGGAACATGGCGGGGATGACCAAGAGCGTGAGCGCCGTCGCGGTGACCATGCCGCCGACCATCGGCGCCGCGATCCGGCGCATGACCTCCGAACCGGTGCCGGTCCCGAGGAGGATTGGCAGCAGGCCCGCGACGATCGTCGCCACGGTCATCGCCTTCGGCCGGAGGCGCAGCAGCGCGCCCTCGACAACGGCCTCCTCCAGATCGCGCTCCGTCAAGGCTCGCGCACCCGACGCGGATGCCTTCCGGCGGCGATCGAGCGCCAGGTTCAGGTAGAGGAGCATGACGATCGCGGTCTCGACGGCGACGCCGCCGAGCGCGATGAAGCCGACGACTACGGCGATCGAGAGGTTGAACTCCAACCACCAGAGCAGCCAGACGCCGCCTGCCAACGCCACCGGCAGCGAGGTCAGGACGATCAGTACCTCGGCGCCGCGCCCGAAGGTCAACCACAGCATGAGCGCGATCAGCGCCACGGTCAGCGGGGCCACCACGTCGAGGCGGTCGTGCACGCGCTCCAAGTGCTCGAACTGGCCCGACCAGGCGAGCGCGTAACCGGGAGGCAGTCTGACCGCGGCGGCCACGGCCGCCTTGGCATCGGCGACGTAGCCGCCGAGATCGCGGCCGGCGATATCGACGAAGACCCAGCCGCTGAGCCGGGCGTTCTCCGTCCGGATCATGCTCGGTCCGTCCTGGATCGTGATCCGGGCGACGTCGCCGAGCGCGACATGGGCGCCACCCGGCGTCACGACCGGCAGGGTGGCCAGCGCCTCAGGACTGCCGCGCCAGTGCTGGGGATAGCGCAGGTTTACGGGAAAACGCTGAACCCCCTCGATGCTGCGCGTGACCACCTCGCCGCCGACCGCGGTGCGCACGATCTGCTGCACATCGGCGATATTGAGGCCGTAGCGCGCCGCCGCGCGCCGGTCGATCGCGACGTCGACGTAGCGTCCGCCGACCGGGCGCTCGGCATAGGCCGAGACCGTGCCCGGCACGTCCTTGATCGCGCGCTCCACCGCCGAGGCGATGCGGTCGATCATGGACAGCTCCGGGCCCGATACCTTGACGCCCACCGGCGTCTTGATTCCGGTCGCCAGCATGTCGATCCGGTTCTTGATCGGCATGGTCCAGGTATTCGGCATGCCGGGGATGCGGACGATCCGGTCGAGCTCCGCCTTGAGCGCCTCCAGGGTCAGCCCGGGCCGCCACTCTGCCCGCGGCTTCAGCTTGATCACCGTCTCGACCATCGATATCGGGGCCGGATCGGTCGCGGTCTCGGCCCGCCCGAGCTTGCCGTGGACCGACTCCACTTCCGGCACCGTCTTGATCAGGCGATCGGTGAGCTGCAGCGCGTCCCGCGCCCTGCCGATCGACACGTCCGGCAGCAAGCTCGGCATGTACAGGAGGTCACCCTCGTCCAGGTCCGGCATGAACTCCGAGCCGATACGGGCCAGTGGCCAAGCCGCGCTCGCCACGATCAGCAACGCGGCAACCATCGTCACCCATGGGGCGGCGAGCACTCCCCGGAGGAGAGGACGGTAGAGGGCGGCGAGCCCGGCATTCAGCGGATTCCTCATTTCCGGCATGATCCGCCCGCGCACGAAGTACCCGATCAAGACCGGCACGAGCGTCACCGAGAGGATGCTCGCCGCAGCCATGGCATAGGTCTTGGTGAACGCCAGCGGCTTGAACAGCCGCCCCTCCTGAGCCTCCAGCGTGAACACAGGCAGGAACGAGAACGTGATGATGACGAGCGCGAAGAAGAGCGCGGGGCCTACCTCGGCCGCGGTCTCGGCGACGAGCCGCCAGCGATTGCCCGGGGTCAGCGGCTCCTCCTCGATCCGCCGGTGCAGGCTTTCGATCATGACGATGGTCGCATCGACCATCGCGCCGATCGCGATCGCGATGCCGCCTAAGGACATGATGTTGGCGTTGATCCCTTGAAGCCGCATCACCGCGAAGGCCGCCAGGATACTCAGTGGGAGGGTCAGCACGACGACGAGCGACGAGCGGAGGTGCAGAAGGAACGCAGCGCAGACCAGGACGACGACGAGGAACTCCTCGCCGAGCTTCTCCCATAGGTTCGCCACGGCACGGTCGATCAGGGCCGAGCGGTCGTAGGTCGTGACGATCTCGACGCCTTCCGGCAGGCTCTTGCGGAGCTCGGTCAGCTTGGCATCGACCGCCCGTATGGTGGCTCGCGCATTTCCGCCCCAGCGCATGACGATGACGGCGCCCACCGCTTCACCCTCACCGTCGAGCTCGCTGACACCGCGCCGCAGCTCTGGGCCCAGGCGGATCTCGGCGACGTCCTTGAGCAGCACGGGAATTCCCGCAGGGGTCACCTTGAGCGGTATGCTGCTGAGATCCTCGGTGCCGCGGATGTAGCCGCCGGCGCGCACCATGTACTCGGCTTCGGCCATCTCTAGCACGGAGCCGCCCGACTCCTGATTGGCACGCTGGATGGCATCGCGCACCGCGGCGAGCGGCAGGCCGTGGGCCCTCAGCGCCACAGGATCGGCGACCACCTGATACTGGCGGACCATGCCGCCGATCGGCGCCACCTCGGCGACGCCGGCCAGCGCCTGCAGCTCGAACTTGAGGAACCAATCCTGCAAGGCGCGCAACTCGGCGAGGTCGTGACGCCCGGTGCGGTCGACGAGGGCGTATTGGTAGATCCAGCCGACGCTGGTAGCGTCGGGCCCGAGCGCCGGCACGGCGCCTGACGGCAGACGCGGCGCCACCTGGCTCAGATACTCGAGCACTCGGCTCCGCGCCCAGTAGAGGTCGGTGCCTTCCTCGAACAGCACATAGACGTAGCTGTCGCCGCACATGGAGTAGCCGCGCACCGTGGCGGCACCGGGCACCGCGAGCATGGCCGTGGACAGCGGATAGGTGATCTGGTCTTCGATCACCTGTGGCGCCTGGCCCGGCCATGTCGTCTTGACGATCACCTGGACGTCCGAGAGGTCGGGGATGGCATCCACGGGTGTATTACGGGCCGACCAGGCACCCCATCCGGCGAGCACCGCGGCCAGCGCCAGCACGATCACCCGGTTAGCGATCGACCAGTGGATCAGGCGCGCGATCATGGCGCGACCTCCGCGGCGACCACGCTGTAGGTTCCGTCCGGGTTCCGGGCGAGCGCCACCCGCAGCCGTCGCGCAGGGATCAGCGCCGTTGCCGGCACCTTTGGGTCGACGGCGAAATCCATGGTCATGGCCGGCCAGCCGATGGCGGGAATGGGCGGATGGCTCAGAGTGACCGTTCCGTCGGACGATATCGGCCCGGCGACCGTCGCCTCCGTCCAGATCCGGTCGCCGGAAGGCGCCGGCAACTCAGCCGACGCGCCCGTTCGGAGCATCCCGCCAACGAGACTGCTCTCGCTGTCCAGGAGGAACTGGGCCGAGGTGACGACCCGGTCGCCTTCCCGCAAACCGTCCACGATCTCGACCTGATCGCCGACCTTGATCCCTGCCTTCACCGGAGCGGGCCTAAAGCGGCCGTCCCCCAGCGCTAGTACTACGCGCTCGCCCTGTCCCGTGCGGATCAACGCTTCGCCGGGGATCGCAATAACACCTTCGCGCGGCGCTGAAGCCAGACGCACGGAAGCAAACATGTTGGGCTTTAGTGCGCGATCGGCATTCGCGAGGCGCAGCCGAAGCCGGACGGTGCGCGTCTCCGGTCGGAGGTCCGCATAGACATAGTCGACGAAGGCCGCCCACACACGACCGGGCTCGCTCGGCACCCGCACCTCGGCCGTCATGCCAGCGCGCACGAAGCTCGCTTGGCTTTCGATCACCTCGGCCATTACCCAGACGGAATCGAGCTCGGTGATCGACAGCAGCGTCGTCTCCGGCGCGATAAACATCCCTTCGGCCAGGGCCAAGCGGGCGACCGCGCCGGAGCGCGGCGCGAACACCTGGATCCGCTCAGGAAGCTGCCGGGTCTGCCGGATATCCTCGATCTGCCGCTCCGCCAGCCCGAGCGCCAGCAGCTTGCGCCGGGCGATCTCCGCCATATCCGTGTTGCCGCGCTGTACCTCACGCGTGAACTCGAAAGCAGCCACCAGCAGGTCGGGCGAGAAGAACTCGAACAGGAGATCGCCGCGCGAGACCATCTGGCCCTCGACGCGCACCTGAAGCCTCTCGACCCAGCCCTTGGCCCGCACGTGAACATGGGAGATCCGGCTCTCGTCGAAGCCGATGGTGCCGAACGTCTCTATGACCGGCGTCAGGCTCGTCCGAGTTGCCGACGCCGTGCGAACGCCTAGGTTTTGCATGACCGCCGGCAAGACGGTCACCGTTGCGGCGGCGTCACCCGAAGGGGCGGCCCCCTCGTACACCGGCACCATATCCATGCCCATCGGCGACTTGCCGGGCCTTTCGCTCCTGAAGGCGGGCATCATCGGGTCCCACCAGTACAGGATCTTGGGGCCGGCGGGCTCGTTCGTCGACAGGACGTGGCGCTCGAGCAGCATCCCGCCGCCGAGTCCCGCCGCGACGACAACTGAGACAGCAAGAAACGATCGAAGCTTCACCGAGCCCTCCACCGCGAACAGCCATGGCAATCACCCGCTTCTCTCGCCTGATCGACGAGGGAGCTGATGATCCGTGTTCAGACCGATGTCAGAGCTGTCTGGGGGGCCGTCGAAGCGGGAGAACGACGCGCGGGGCCGCGGCCTCTTCCCGCCAGGTCACCGGGACCGCGACGTGCGGAGGCGAGGGAATGCCGGAGACGGCCGGCGCGAGCGCGCACAGGACCAGGCACACGCCGCCCGCCATCATCGGGCACGCCGGCGCGTGCTTCTGCTGGACGGGAAGATCGTCCTGCGGAGTCGATTGACCCGGCTCGGCCATTTGCGTGTGGCAAGGCAGGCCATCGACCGCGCCCCCCGACGCGGCCCCGATCGCGACCGGACCGACGGCCAACGCCAGGACCAGCCAAAGCGCGAGCGCCGCCCTGAGCACACGCATCAGCCGCCCCGAACGCCCAGCATTGATCTCGGTAACCGCTGTTGCCACCATGAGAGGGTAGGCTCCGCGCCTTGTGCTGCCAAGGTCCGATCCGCGGCCCATCGTGTCACAGACGCGTGCGCGGTCGTCCCCGTTGAGCGCTGCCCTGCGAGATCCTGGCCCGCATACGGTTGACAGGCGAAGCCGCCGCTTCATGCGGATCGGCGAATCTGGAGCAACCCGTGGACACCGCGCCAGCCCCGTGTCGGGCGATCGCCGCCGGCCGCGCTCAGGAACCGGCCCTATCCTCGCGCCGGCACGTGCTTGCGGGCCTGCTTGCCTCGGTTGCGGTGCCTACGTTCGCCGAGACCCTGCCCGAGGATCGCCGGCGTTTCATGGCGCGCGCCTTCGAGATGAGTGCCGAGGCTTCGCCCGTCGAGGAACATTGGCGCAGGACGAAATGGTTCGCCCGTCCGGCGAAATGGCGCGCAACCTACTCCCGATGCGCGAAGGTTCACGAGGACGGCATCGCTCCGGCCGGCGAGTTGACAGGCCAACCCGTCGCCTCATGCTGGTCCTCCCACCGGGAGGAAACCAATGATCGGGATGCCCTTGTTGCGCACGGCCGTCGCCGTCGCCCTCTGTCTTGCGCCTGCCCTCGCGTCGGCACAGAGCAAGCCCGAGTACATCCGCTTCCCGGAGACCAAGGGCGCGCTCTACAAGCCCGACGCGGGCCCCGCCCCTCATGTCGGCGTCCTGGTGATGCACCGGACGGCGGACTACCTGGCGCACCCCGCCTGCACCGAGCTCTCCAGGCGCGGCCTCCTGCTCCTCTGCATGAACACGCGCTACGAGAACAACGAGGTGATGGTCAATTTCGAGCGCCTGCCGCTCGACGTGAAGGCCGGGGTCGAGTACCTGAGGAAGCAGCCGGGCATCACCAAGGTGCTGTTGTTCGGGCACTCGGGCGGCGGCCCGCTGATGTCGCTCTACCAGGCGGTCGCCGAGAACGGCCCGGCCTACTGCAAGGGGGCGAACAAGCTCAGCGAATGCGGAGACGACCTCGCCGGATTGCCGAAGGCCGACGGCATCATCTTCGCCGACCCCAATCCCGGCAACTCGGTCAATACGCTTAGGCGCATCAACCCGGCGGTCGCCAACGAGAACAACCCGCCCGACCCGAAGCCGGTCGCCGAGCTCGACATGTTCGACCCGAAGAACGGCTTCAACCCGAACGGTGCTTCGACCTACTCCGAGGAGTTCCAGGCGCGCTACTTCAAGGCCCAGGCCGAGCGCATGAACCGGCTGATCGCGACCGCCCAGGAGAAGCTCGAGCGGATCCGAAGGAAGGACTACGCCTACCCCGACGACGACATCATGATCATCCCGAGGAGCGGCAATCCGGGTTCCGGCGCCGGCGGCTCGGAGTCCGGCCTCTACGTCGCCCAGACGGCGATGCCCTACTTCAACTCGACGGCGAAGCCCGCGAAGCTCCTGAAGAACGACGGCACGGTCTCCGTCCGGGTGATCGACAGCGTCCTGGTCCCCAACACGCGTGCGGGCGAGATCATCAAGGGCTTCCGCACCGGAACCAAGATCTTCACGCTCCGCTCGTTCTTCTCCGCCCAGGCGATCCGCTCGACCAACTCCAAGGACGGCATCGACTGGTGCTCGTCCAACAACTCGACGGTCTGCGCGATCGGGTCGATCACCGTCCCGGTCTTGTTCATGGCCATGGGCGGCCGCTACTACGTCGGCGACGGCGAGCGCTACTTCGAGGCCGCCAAGAGCCAGGACAAGGACTTCCTCGTGATCGAGGGCGCGACCCACGGCTTCACGCCGCGCACGCCGTGCGAGAAGACGCCGGGCCAGTACGCGAACTCGATGAAGAACCTGTTCGACTACACCGCCAAGTGGGTCGAGGCGCGCTTCAAGCCGTCGTGAGCCCGCTCTCGCGCCGTCGCCTGGTCTCAGGGCTCCTCGCCTCGGTGGCGGTCGCGCCGGCGCTGGCCGAGACCTCATCCGAGGATCGCCGGCGCTTCATGGCGCGCGCCTTCGAGATGCGCGCGGAAGCGATCCGCCGTGGCGATCAGCCTTTCGGCGCGGTGGTGGTGAAGGACGGCAGGGTCGTCGGCGAGGGCATCAGCGCGGTGCTGACCCGTCCCGATCCGACCGCGCGTGGCGAGATCGAGGCGATCCGCGACGCGGCGCTCAGGCTCGGCACCCGCGACCTCCTGGGCGCCGAGCTCTACTCGACGTTCTGCCCGTGCCCGATGTGCGAGGCCGCCGCCGCCTGGGCCGGCATCCAGCGCATGTGGTACGGCGCCGAGATCAACGACGGCGGTGTGCCGAGGCTCGGGCGCTAGGCGCTTGCCTTCGCGCGGTATCTCGGCGCCGCCCTCAAGGGGTCATGACATCGCCACGTTCGGCTGATACCACTGCCGCGCCTTTCATCCCGATCCCCGGTACCCGATGGTCCTCGCCCGCGTGCTCGCGGTTCTCGTCGTCGTCGTCCTCGGCGCCTGCAATCGCCTGGGCGTGCCGTCGATGAACGAGGAGTCCTGGCTGATGCCGGGCGGACCGGGCGACGACGGGAAGCCGGCGCTGCTCAAGACCCGGGTCTATTTCCCTCAAGGATCCGGGCCGTTCCCGGTGGCGGTGATCAACCACGGATCGCCCGGCGAGCCCGGGCGCCAGTTCTGGGAGACGCCGAGCTTCGGCGCCGCCGTCGAGTGGTTCGTCGGCCGCGGCTACATGGTGGTGGTGCCGACGCGCCGGGGATATGGCGACAGCGGCCCATGGCCGGAGAATCCCGGGCCCTGCGCAAATCCCGACTTCGTCGCCGCCGGAAATGCCGCCGCCGACGACATCGCGGCCGTGGTCGGCCGGCTCCGCCTGCTCAAGATCGTCAGGCCCGACCGTATCCTCCTGGTCGGCCAGTCGGCCGGCGGATTCGGCGTGATCGCCGCCGCCAGCCGCAATCCGCCGGGCGTCTTCGGCGCCGTCAACATCGCCGGCGGGCGGCTCGGCGGCCAGGGCGAGATAAAGTGCGCGCCCGAGCGCCTGGTCGCCGCCAATGCCGCCTTCGGCGCGACCGCCAAGGTGCCGTCGCTCTGGCTCTATGCGGAGAACGACAGCTACTTCGGCCCGGATCTGTCGCGTGCCATGGTCTCGGCCTATGGCGAGGCCGGCGGGCGTGCCGTCTACGTGCTGCTGCCGCACTTCAAGGACGACGGCCATCGGGTGTTCGTCGATCCCGACGGCCGCGAGTTCTGGACGCGCTCCGTCGCCGCATTCCTGGAGGCGTTGGAATAGCGGGCTATTTGAAGCTGCACTCGTTGCGGACGCAGCGGCAGGCGCCGTTCGAGCCGTCGGGATCGACGCACCAGCCGTCGCCGTGGCGCAGGTCGTCGACCCAATCTCCGTCGTAGCGCCGCCCGTCGACCCATTGGCGAAGCCCGCGGCCGTTCGCCTTGTCGTCGACGAAGTCGCCGACATAGAGGCTGTCTCCGGGCCAGAGGTAGATGCCGCGACCGCTCCGCCGGCCGTCGACGAAGCTCCCCTCGTAGCGCTCGCCGCTGGCCCAGCGATAGACGCCCTCGCCGGTGCGCGCGTCGTCGGTGAAGTCGCCCCAGTAGCGGGCGCCGTCGGGCCATTCGCGGAAGCCCCGGCCGTGGAAGCGGCCGTCGACGATGTCGCCCTCGTAGCGCCCGCCGTCGGGCCAGAGATAGGCGCCGCGGCCGGTCATCTTGTTGTCGAGGAAGTCGCCCTCGTAGCGCTCGCCGTTGGCGAAGACGTAGATGCCCTTGCCGGTGCGCGCGTCGTCTAAGAAGTCGCCCTCGTAACGGTCGCCGGCGAAGGGCGAGTCCGCCCCCCAGAGGCGGACGCCCTGGCCATGGAAGCGGCCGTTCAGGAACCCGCCCTCGTAGCGGCTGCCGCTCGGCCAGAGATAGACGCCGCGTCCGGTCGGCTGGTCGTCCTCGAAGTCGCCCTCGTAGCGCTGGCCGTTGGCGAGCTCGAAGCGGCCCCGGCCCTGCATCTTGCCGGCGCGGAGACGGCCTTCGTAGACGACGGTCTGGCGGCTGCCCTCGCCCCAGACCAGCCGCCCCGGCCCCTCGGCGACGCCGTCCGGGCAGGCGCCCTCCCACAGCGGGGTCTCTCCCTCCGGGCGGTTCTCGCTCCACACCCGGCAGCCGCTGCGGGGATCGGCCGACCACGGCGCCGCCGCTGCCGCGGACGCTACCAGGACGAGAGCCACGATCGGGATCGGCACGCGCATCGGTCCAGGATAGCACCGGGCCGGATCGGCTAGAGTGGTCGCACGCGATCCTCAGGGAGGCGTCATGCGCCGCGGTCCTGCCGTTCTCGCGCTCCTCTTCCTCCTCGTCGTTCCGGCGATGGCATCCGCCCGGTCCGATCCCTGGGCCAAGGCCGAGCGCAAGCCTGGGTTCGTCGGGCTGATCGCGTCCAAGCTGAACGAGGAGGCGTGGTTCGTGCCGGGCGGGCCCGCCGCCGACGGCAAGCCGGCGCTCCTGAAGGCGCGGGTCTTCCGCCCGGCGGGAAACGGCCCGTTCAAGGTCGCCGTGATCAACCACGGCTCGCCCCCGGACGGAGCCAGCCGACCGGGCATGGGTGTGCCGAGCTACCGCGCCGCCGCCGAATGGTTCGTCGAGCGCGGCTACATGGCCGTCCTGCCGCTTCGCCGCGGCTATGGCGAGGCCGGCAACTGGCCGGAGACATTTGGTCCCTGCAGGAACCCGAACTTCGTCGCCGCCGGCAAGGCGACCGCCGACGACATCGAGGCGGTGGTGCGCTACCTCCGGACGCTGCCGGCGGTGAGGAAAGACCGGGTGCTGCTGGTCGGCCAGTCGGCCGGCGGCTTCGGCGTCGTCGCCGCCTCCGGCCGCAATCCCGAGGGCGTCTTCGCCATCCTCAACTTCGCCGGCGGCCGCGGCGCCCACCAGGGCGAGGACGCCGACGAGAACTGCGCGCCCGACCGGCTGGTTCAGGCGATGCGGACCTTCGCCAGCGGCGCCAAGGTGCCCTCGCTCTGGCTCTACACGCAGAACGACTCCTCGTTCGAGCCGGCGCTCTCGCGTCGCATGGCCGACGCCTACAAGGCCGGCGGCGGCAACGCCGAGTACCTGCTCTTGCCGGCCTTCAAGAAGGAAGGCCACAACATGTTCGCCAACGCCGACGGCCGGGCGCTGTGGACCGGGCCGGTGGCGGTGTTCCTGAAGAAGGTGGAGTAGGCGAGCCGGTGCGGGCGGCGATTGACGCCATGTACCAATTTTGGTACTAGAGATGAAGAAAGTATCAGTCTTCTTCTTTGCGACCGAGGCCCGGGAGAGCCCGTCCGGGAGTGGTTGAAGGCATTGAGCGGCGAGGATCTCCGCCTCGTCGGCGAAGACATCATGACGGTCGAATTCGGCTGGCCGATCGGGATGCCGACATGCCGTCCGATGGGCGGTGGCTTGCACGAGGTTCGGACCAATCTTGCGAACAACCGGATCAGTCGCGTGTTCTTCTACGTGGACAGGCTCGGCCGGATGGTTCTCCTGCATGGCGTGATCAAGAAGACGAACGCCACGCGTCCCGCGGACCTGCAGCAGGCCCGTCGCAACAAGGGCATTCACGAGCGAGGGTCGAGATGAAGAAGAAGATCGACCCTACGGGCTCACGTTTCGACGATTTCCTCGAAGAGGAAGGCTTGCTGGCCGAGGCGGAAGCGGTCGCGATCAAGCGCGTTCTCGCGTGGCAGGTCGCCGAGGCAATGAAGACGCGCAAGCTGACCAAGGACGCCATGGCGAAGAAGATGAAGACCAGCCGATCTCAGCTCGACCGGCTCCTCGATCCCGAAGCCGCCTCGGTGACGCTTTCGACCATGACGCGCGCGGCGGCGGCGGTCGGCAAGAAGCTGAACCTGAAGCTGGTCAACGCGTGACGGGCGCGAACAACGCGACTGACACCACCAATCCCCCCGCTTGACGCTTCCGCCGCGTGCGTGCATCCTCGCGCCCATGAACCGATCGATCATGATCGCGCGTCGGTGGTGGTGGCGGGCCTGACAGGCGACCGCCGCGACCGACTTTGATCGATCGTCGAGGGGCCGCCAGGGAGACCGGGCGGCCTTCATCGTTTCTAGACCCTCCCTAGAGCATCCAAGCCCCCGGTCGACCGACGCGGCCTCCAACCGTCGCAACTGGGAGCACGCCATCATGTCCCGTCCCGCCGAGCCGCGCGTCGACCGCTACGTCACCAAAGGCGGCATCGCCGTCGCCCGCCGCAGCCTCGAGCTGCCCGAGGGCGACGTCGCCGAGCCCCTGGTGCGCGCGCTCGACCACAAGCTCGGCTGCTTCTTCTCCTCGTCCGTCGAGTTCCCCGGCCGCTACAGCCGCTGGGACATCGGCTTCAAGAACCCGCCGGTGATGATCGTCGGCCGCGGCCGCAGCTTCCGCATCCAGGCGCTGAACGCGCGCGGCAAGATCCTGATGCGGACGATCTGCGGCGCGCTCGAAGGCGCCGACATGGTCGAGGCGCTGATCGCCGACGACGGCGTGCTCTCAGGGCGCGTCAGCGAGCCGGCCGAGCGCTTCCCCGAGGAGCAGCGATCGCGCCAGCCGAGTCTCTTCTCGGTGCTGCGTCGCCTCGTCGACCTCTTCGCCTCCGGGGAGGAGCCGCATCTCGGCCTCTACGGCGCCTTCGGCTACGACCTCGCCTTCCAGTTCGAGCGCATCCGCCAGCGGCTCCCGCGCTCGGCCGACCAGCGCGACCTCGTCCTCTATCTCCCCGACGAGATCCTGGCGATCGACCACCAACGCCACCAGGCGATGCTCTATCAATACGAGTTCGTCGTCGATGGCTACGCCACCGCCGATCTCGCCCGCGACGGCGGCGACCATCCCTTCCGCCTGGGGAACGGCGGCGATGCGGTGAATACCGACCATGCGCCCGGCGAGTATCCGGCGATCGTGGGCACGGCGAAGGAGAGCTTCGCCCGCGGCGACCTGTTCGAGGTGGTGCCCGGACAGACCTTCGGCGAGGCGACGACGGCGTCCCCGTCCCGGGTCTTCGACGTGCTCAAGGATCTGAACCCGGCGCCCTACGGCGCGCTGATGAACCTGGGCGAGGGCGAGTTCCTGGTCTCGGCCTCGCCCGAGATGTTCGTCCGCGTCGACGGGCGGCGGATCGAGACCTGCCCGATCTCCGGCACCATCGCCCGCGGCCGCGACGCCATCGCCGACGCCGGCCAGATCCTCAAGCTGTTGAACTCGGCCAAGGACGCCGCCGAGCTCACCATGTGCACGGACGTCGACCGCAACGACAAGGCGCGCGTCTGCGAGCCCGGCAGCGTGCGCGTCATCGGCCGGCGCCAGATCGAGATGTATTCGCGCCTGATCCACACGGTCGACCATGTCGAAGGGCACCTCCGCGAGGGCTACGACGCGCTCGACGGGTTCCTCACCCACGCCTGGGCGGTCACCGTCACCGGCGCGCCCAAGCTGTGGGCGATGCAGTTCCTGGAGGACCACGAGAAATCGCCGCGCCGCTGGTACGGCGGCGCCATCGGCTGGATCGGCTTCAACGGCAACCTCAACACCGGCTTGACCCTCCGCACCATCCGCATGAAGGACGGCATCGCCGAGGTGCGCGCCGGTGCGACGCTCCTGTTCGACTCCGATCCCGAGTCGGAGGATGCCGAGTGCAAGCTCAAGGCCTCGGCCATGCTGGCCGCGATCCGGAGCGCCGGCCAGGCGCCGAAGCCGAAGGCCGCCGCCCAGGCCAAGGCGCAGCCGGGCAAGGGCTTGAACGTGCTGCTGGTCGACCACGAGGACAGCTTCGTCCACATGCTGGCCGACTACATCCGCCAGACCGGCGCCCAAGTGACGACGCTCCGCCATGGCCTGGCGTCCGAGGCGATCAAGGCGTCGCCGCCCGACCTCGTCGTGCTCTCGCCCGGGCCCGGGCGGCCGTCGGACTTCGCCATGACCGCGACCCTCGATGCCGCGCTCGGGCAGAGCGTGCCGATCTTCGGCGTCTGCCTCGGCCTCCAGGGCCTGGTCGAGCATTTCGGCGGCAGCTTGGGCCAGCTCGACGTGCCGATGCACGGCAAGGCCTCGGTCGTCGCGCTCGAGCCTGGGCGGTTCCTCGCCGGATTGCCCGAGCGCTTCACCGTCGGGCGCTACCACTCGCTCTTCGCCAAGGCCGAGACGCTGCCGCCGAGGCTCCTCGCCATGGCGAAGACCGAGGACGGCGTCATCATGGCGATCGAGCACAAGGACCTGGCCATCGCCGCCGTGCAGTTCCACCCGGAATCGATCCTGACCCTGGAAGACGGCGTCGGCTTGCGGCTGATCGGCGAGGTGATCTCGCGCCTCACCGGCCGGCGTGAGCCGACGAAGCGGACGGAAGGGTGAGGGGGTACGAGGACGCCGGCGCCTTACGCGACCTTTCGCTGCAGCACGTTGCGGATGCGCTCGGCGAGCGCGTCCTTCTTCACCGGCTTGACCATGAAGGCGTCGACCTCGAGCTGGCGTGCGCGGTCGATGAACTCCGGCACCGCATGGCTGGACAGCATGATCGTCGGGATCTTCTGGAAGCCGGTCATGCCGCGGTCGCGAAGGCGGGTGATCAGCTCGAATCCCCCCATCGGCTCCATGTTGATGTCGCAGATCATCAAACCCGGCGCCGATGCGTCGATGATCTTGAGGGCGGCTTCCCCGTCGGGCGCGGTTTTGATCTTGGTGAATCCGATCTGCTTCAGCTGGTTGGCGACGAGGTCGCGGACGAAATCATTGTCCTCGACCACCAGCGCCGTGACGCCGTCGTAATCGCCCTGCGGCGCTCTCGCCGGACCGACTGCCGCCATGTCCGCCGTCTCCCCGGTTTTCTCAGCCCGGTCGGCGCTCTCAGGGGCGCCGTACTTCGAAAGCTACCATGGCCTCCCGGCGGCGGACGAGGGGAAAGCCGAGCGGACCTTCAGGTTGGATTTCAGAGTCGCTTCACCTCCGCCTCGACCCGCGCCAGCTCGGCGGCGAGCTTCGCCAGCAGCGCCTTGGCCTCGTCCGGACTATCGCTCATGGCGGCGGCTTCGATGCCGCTCGCGACCTCCGCCAGCGGGAAGGCGCCGGCCGAGCGGGCGGCGCCCTTGATCGAGTGCGCGGCCCTGCCGGCGCCGGCGAGGTCCGCGTTCGCGAGGTCGGCGACCACCGTCCGCGCGAGCTCGCGGCTGGAGGCGACGAACGTCGCCAGGGTCGTCCGCGCCGCCGCGTCGATCTTGCCGAACATCTCGATCAGGTGCGCGGTGTCGATCGGCGCGTCGGCTGCGGCGGCGGCCTTCGCCTGGGAGCGGACGGCGGCCTGGGGGACGGCCTCGGCCGGCCCGCCCGCCTTCGGCAGCCAGTGCTCGATCGTCTCCGAGAGGCGGCTGAGCCGCACCGGTTTGCCGAGATAGTCGTCCATGCCGGCGGCGAGGCAGCGCTCGGCCTCGCCCTGCAGCACGTTGGCGGTCAGGGCGACGATCGGGATGCGCCGGCGCCCGGTCAGATGCTCGAGGTCGCGGATCTTCTGGGTGAGCTCGAAGCCGTCCATCTCCGGCATGTGGCAGTCGGTGATGACGAGGCCGTAGGGGGTCGAGGCGTAGGCGTCGATGCCCTGGCGGCCGTCGGCGACGATGTCGGCGGCGTAGCCTAGGCGCGCGAGCTGGCGTTGGACCAGCATCCGGTTGGTCGGGTTGTCCTCGGCGACGAGGATCAGGCGGCCTTCGGCCATCGCCCGGGCGCGGTCGACCGCGACGCCCGGAGCGACCACGGCCTCGTCGGCGACGCCGTCGCCCGGCTCCGCCCGGCCGAGCGCGATCTCGACCGCGCGTAAGAGCACGGCGCGCCTGACCGGCTTGGTCAGATAGGCCTTGCACCCCGCCTCGAGCGCGCGGCGGCGTTGGCCGCGGTCGTCATAGGCGGTCAGCAGCACGGCGCCGAGGCCGGCCAGGCGCCTGGTCTCGACCATCGCCTGGCGGAGCGCAAAGCCGTCGATTCCCGGCAGCCGGTAGTCCACCACCAGGACGTCGATCCGCGCACCGCGTCGGGCCTGTAGCCTCGACAGCGCCGCCTCTCCCGACCCGACCCACTCGACCTCGGCGCCTTCGGCACCGAGATAGCGGCGGAGCACCGTCCGCATCGTCGGGTCGTCGTCGACCACCAGGGCGGTGACGCCGGCGAGCCGGCGGCGCGAGGCGGCGTCGGCCGCCTCGGCCGGCAGCGGCAGGGCGAGGGTAAAGACCGAGCCCTTGCCGAACGCGCTCTCGACCGTGATGTCGCCGCCCATGCTCTCGGCCAGCCGCTTGCAGATCGACAATCCGAGGCCGGTGCCGCCGAATTTGCGCGTGGTCGTGTCGTCGGCCTGGACGAAAGCCTGGAACAGCCGGTCCTTGCCCTCCGGCGTGAGCCCGATGCCGGTGTCGATGACCTTGAAGAGGATGCGTCCGGGCACGTCCGGCACCACCTCGACCGCGACCCGACCCTTCTCGGTGAACTTGATGGCGTTGCCGATCAGGTTGAACAGGATCTGGCGCAGGCGCACCGGGTCGCCGCGGACGAGATCGGGCACGTCGGGATCGACGAAGGTGACGAGCGCCAGCGACTTCTTCCTCGCTGCCGCCGCCAGGGTCTCGGCCACACCCTCGACCAGGGGCAGCAACGCCATCTGCACGTGCTCGACCTCGATCTTGCCGGCTTCGATCTTGGAGAAGTCGAGGATGTCGTCGATGATCTTGAGCAACGAGGAAGCCGACTCGCCGATCACCGCCGCCATCTCCTGCTGCTCGGCCGTGAGCTGCGACTGCTGGAAGAGCTCGAGCAGCCCGAGCACGCCGCTCATCGGAGTGCGGATCTCGTGGCTCATGGTGGCGAGGAAGCTCGACTTCGCCCGGCTCGCCTGCTCGGCCGCGTCCCTGGCCTTGGTCAGCTCCTCCTGGGAGCGCCGGCGGTCGGTGACGTCGTAGCTCCAGGTGACGAAGCTGTCCTCGCCGTCGATGGTCAGCCGCTGCCACAGCATGTAGGCCCAGAACGGCGTCACATCGAGGCGACGGAGCTCGATCTCGATGCCGGGAACCCGCCCCTCCTTCTTCACGCGCTCGATCAGGCGGACGCACTCCTCCGGGTCGGCGTAGTAGCGGCGGGGATCGACCGCGATCGAGTCGTCGTGCGCGAGACCGAAGAGATCGGCGAAAGCCCGGTTCACGAACAGCCGCTTGCCCGAGAAGGTCTGCAGCGAGACCGCGAGCGGGCTCGATTCGAGGATGGCGCGAAGCCTGGCCTCGCTCTCGGCGACCCGACGTTCGGCCAGCTTCAGCTCGGTCACGTCGGTGTAGGTGCGGACGAAGCCGCCGCCCGGCATCCTGACCGTGCGGATATCAAGGATGCGCCCGTCCGGGCGTTCATGCGTGCTCAGGTGGGGATGGTCGAGGGTCGCGATGAGCTCGGCATGGCGCTGGATGAAGGCCTAGAACTCCGCCTCCGAATGCAGCCCGTACTCGCTCGGTCCCAGGTGCCGGATGAGGTCGGCATAGGTCTTGGTGCCGTCGGCGAACTCGGGCGGCAGCTTGCTGCCCTCGGAGAATCGCCGATTCCACGCCAGCAGCTTGAACGAGCTGTCGAACATGGCGATCGCCTGGTCCATGTTCTCGAGCGTGGCGGTGAGGATGGCGGTCTTGCTCGCCAGCTCCTCGGCCTGGCGCTTCCTCTCCGTCAGGTCGTAGGTCCAGGTGACCAGAGTGTCTTCGCCGTCGACCTCGAGCCGGTGCCAGAAGGAGTAGATCCAGAAGGTGCTGCCGTCGCGCCGGCGCTGCTCGATCTCCGCGCCGGAGACGCGGCCGTCGCGGTGCAGTCGGTCGAGGAGTGTCTGACGGGCCTCCAGGTCGACGTAGAATTCCGCGTAGAAGTCCGCCGCAGTGGCTCCGTCCATGTCCTCCTGGGTCAGGCGATAGAGGTCTTTATAAGCCTTGTTGGTGAAGATCCGCCGGCCGTCGAAGCGGCTGATCGAGACACCGACGGGACTCGACTCGAGGATGGTGCGAATCCGGTGCTCGCTCTCGCGCAGCCGCTTCTCCGCCTCCTTGAGCTCGGTAACCTCGTAGAACCACCCTAACGTGACGCGCTCGCCCTCGAACTCGATCTGCTCGAGCGAGCTCGACACCCACAGCGGATCGCCCTTCAGGTCGAGGCACTCGATCTCGATGTCGCGAACCTTGCCGTGGAGCTTGAGCTCGGCGATCACCGCGTCGCGATCGGTCGGGTTGCGGTAGAAGCCGCGGACATCGACCTGCTCGACCGGCGTGGCGGTCAGTCGCGTGATGTACTCGGCGTAGCGGGCGTTCCAGAACTTGAGCGTGCCGTCGCGCAGCGTCATGGAGACGCCGATCGGGCTCGACTCCAGGAGCGAGCGGATCTGCCGCTCGCGCTCGCGCACCTCGCGCTCGGCATTTTTGAGGTCGGAGGTTTCGTAGCCGGCGGTGACGATGTAGCGGACCTCGCCGGCCTCGTCGGGGATCGGCACTTTGATGGTGAGCCAGTCGCGGCGGTCGCCCGCGGTGTCGACGAGGATCTCCTCGTAGAAGCCGACGGTCTTCCCGGTCGACAGTACCTCCGTGTCGCGGCCGGCGGTGCGCCCGAGATGGCCGCCTTCGCGGCCCTTCCAGGTGGTCTGGCCGACCACGTCCCTGGCGTCGAAGCCGAACAGGTCCGCCATGTAGCGGTTGATCATCAGGTATCGGAGGTCGCGGTCCTTGACGCTGATCGAGATCGGCACCGCATCGATCACCGCCTGCAGGAGCTGCTCGCTGGCGCGAAGCGCGTCGGCGGCGCGCTTCTGCTCGGTGACGTCCCAGGTGGTGGAGACGATGTGCGTGACGTTGCCGTCGTCGTCCTTGATCGCCGTCTTCGCCGTCATCCAGTGTCGCGGCCGGCCCTGGCCGTCATGGCCGGTCATCGGTTCCTGGTAGAGCGTCTGGTCGCCGGTCTCGATCGCCTGGAGGTCGCGTCTGGTCGCTTCCGCCGCCTGCTCTTCGGTGCGTCCGGGCCATGCGGTGTTGCCGACGATCTCGTCCGGCGTGACCTTGAACATGCGTTCGGTCGCGCGGTTCATCGTCACGTAGCGGCGGTCGCGGTCCTTGAGAACGACCGCGACCGGGATGGCGTCGAGGATGGCGTGGAGTTGCCGCTCGCTGGCGCGGAGCGCCTCGTCGGCGCGGATCAGCTCGGAGACGTCGTAGCTCGCGGTCACCACATGGGTGACGTCGCCGCTCTCGTTCTTGATCGGCGTCTTCGAGGTGATCCAGTGGCGCGGCCGCCCGGCTTTGTCGGCGCCCGCCTGCTCCTGGTAGACCTGCTGCTTGCCGGTCGAGATCGCGACGACGTCGCGGCTGGAGGTGAGCGAGACGTTGTCCGCCGGCCGTCCCGGCCAGGTGGTGCGCCCCAGCAGCTCCCGGGCCTCGATGCCGGCCAGCTCGGTCGTCGCCCGGTTGACCATGATGTAGCGGCGATCGCGGTCCTTCAGGTTGACCATGATCGGTATGGCGTCGACGACCGCGTGCAGCATCCGCTCGCTGGCCTTGAGCGCCTCCTCCGCGCGTACGCGCTCGGTCACGTCGGTGATCGTCCTTACCGAGCCGCCGCCCGGAAGCGGGTCGTTGCGGAACTCGAGGACGGCGCCGTTGGGCCGGCGCCGCCGATAGACGCGCGGCATCCCCTGGGTGCCGGGCTGCGCCAGCATGGCCTGCCAATCCGAGGTTAGAGCCTCCGCCGGCGTGGGCTGGCTCTCGAACTCGCCGCGGTCGGCCAGCAGCTTCGAGGTCTGGGCCAGCGTCGGCTTGGTCGAGAGGTAGGACTCCGGCAGATCCAGCATCTCGGCATAGCGGCCGTTGAACCCGACCATTCGATCCTCGGCGTCTACGACCACGATGCCCTGGTCGATGTTGCGCATGATCTGACCGAGGAGTTCGATCTGCTCGGCCTGGGTCTCTTCGGAGCGCTTGCGCTCGGTGGTGTCGACATAGGTGCGGACGAAGCCGCCGCCGGGCAGCGGGATGCCGCGGACCTCGATCCACGTGCCCTCCGGACGCTTGCGCTCGAAGACGAAGGACTGGTCCGGCGGCGGCACCTGGCGCATGCGGGCCGCGACCTTGGCGTCCTCGCTGTCGCCGGGGACGTTCGGGAATTCGCCGGACCGCAGCTGGTGACGGACGATCTCCGACATCGGCGGGTGCGAGGCGAGCAGCGAGGGCGGCAGCTTGAAGAGCTCGGCGTAGCGCCGGTTCCAGGCGACCAGACGGCTCTCCTTGTCGTGCACCGCCAGCGCCTCGATCATGTTGTCGAGCACGGCCGAGAGGACCCGCCGCTCGGTCTCCGGACGGCGGATGAAGGCGGCGAACACGGCGATGCCGGCGGCGAGCAGGACGGAGAGGCCGATCCACTCCGGCGGCGTGACGGCGGGCTCGGTCAGTTTGCAAAACACCATGAAGGCGAGGAAGGCGGCCAGAAATGTCGACAGCGCCGCCCGAATCGAATCGGCGGCCAGCGGCCCTGGAGATCTGAGAACCTGCAGCATCGGCGGCGCCTCCCGAAGGTGGAGCGAGGCTAGCATTGCGACGCGAATGCAAGCCACTGGCGCAGAGGCCGTCGCCCGGGCTAAGAACGGTCAGCACCGGACCATCGCCATGCCCCGCCTTTTCGTCGCCATCCCGCTGCCCGAGGACGTCCGCGAGCGTCTCGGCCTTCTTGCAGGCGGTGTACCCGGCGAGCGCTGGGTCGACTCCGAAAAGCTGCACCTGACGCTCCGCTTCGTCGGCGAGGTCGATGGCGGCTGGGCCGAGGACATCATGGCGGCCCTGGGCGGGGTCACCGCGAAGCCGTTCGAGGTGGCGCTCGCCGGGGTCGGCCATTGGGGGACGCGCGAGCGGGCGACGATGATCTGGGCCGGGGTCGAGAAGAGCCCGGGCCTCTCCCATCTGCAGAGCAAGATCGAATCGGCCCTGGTCCGGCTCGGCCTTGAGCCGGAGGGGCGGAAGTTCTCGCCCCATGTGACGCTGGCTCGGTTGAGCGGCAGCCCCTGCGCCCGGGTCGCCAAGTTCATCGCCGACCACAACCTGTTCAGGCTGCCGCCGTTCAGGATCGAGACCTTCACCCTGTTCTCGAGCTTCCTCTCTCGCGGCGGCGCCATCTACACGCCCGAGGTCGAGTATGCGCTCCTCGGTTCCTGAGCGGCTCGAGCCCGATGCCGGCCGGCCGGTCGTCGTGCTCACCGGCGCCGGGATCTCGAAGGAATCCGGCCTCGACACCTTCCGCGACTTGGACGGCATCTGGGCCAAGGTCCGGCTCGAGGACGTCGCCACCTACGAGGCCTTCGTCAAGGACCCGAGGCGGGTCCACGCCTTCTACAACGAACGCCGCCGCGGCCTCCTGAACCAGAACGTGCAGCCGAACGCGGCGCACATTGCCCTCGCCCGCCTCGAGCGCGACTGGCCGGGCGAGGTTCTGGTGGTGACCCAGAACATCGACGACCTGCACGAGCGCGCCGGCACGACGAACCTGATCCACATGCATGGCGAGCTGCTCAAGGCCGAGTGCGAGCACTGCCGCGCCGTGCACGTCTGGCACGAGGATCTGGGCCGCGACGTCCGCTGTCCGGGCTGCGGCCGTGCCGCCGGGCTCCGCCCGCACGTCGTCTGGTTCGGCGAGACGCCTCTGGAAATGGAGCGCATCGGCCGGGCCCTCGATCGGGCCGGCCTCTTCGTCTCGATCGGCACCTCCGGCAACGTCTATCCGGCGGCCGGGTTCGTCGCCGAGACCCGCGCCCGCGGCACGCCCTCGGTCGAGCTCAACCTCGAACCTTCCGAGGGCGCCTCACTGTTCACCCGGGCGGTCCACGGGCTGGCGAGCCGGGTGGTGCCCGACTTCGTCCGGGACCTACTGGCCGGATGACCCGCGCCCTCGACCGCCTGCTCACCGAGATCCGCGCCTGCCGGCTCTGCGAGGCCCATCTGCCGCTGGGGCCGCGCCCGGTCGTCCAGGCCGGCGCCGGCGCCAGGCTGATGATCGTCGGCCAGGCGCCGGGGACGAAGGTGCATGCGAGCGGCATTCCCTTCAACGATCCCTCCGGCGACCGGCTCCGCGCCTGGCTCGGCGTCGACCGCGACACCTTCTACGACCGCGAGCGGATCGCGCTGGTTCCGACCGGCTTCTGCTATCCCGGCAAGGGTGGCGGCGGCGACCTGCCGCCCAGGCCCGAATGCGCGCCCGCTTGGCAGGCGAAGGTGCGCCGGCATCTGCCGAACGTCCGCCTGACCCTGCTGGTCGGCCGATACGCGCTCGCCCACTACCTCGGCGACCGCCGCAAGGCGACGCTGACGGCGACCGCGCGGGCCTATGAGGACTATCTCCCGGCGTTCTGGCCGACGCCCCATCCGAGTCCGCGCAACCTCCTCTGGCTCAGGCGGAACCCGTGGTTCGAGGCGGAGGCGGTGCCGGCGCTCCAGGCGCGCGTCGGAACCCTCCTCGGAGAGCCCGGGTGAGGGCCGACTTGGCGCCGCTCGCCGCCGCCTTCGCCGAGGGGCGGACGGCCGACGCCCGTGCGCTGTTCGGCGAGGCCCTCGAGCGGCACCGCGCCGATCCCGACGCGCTCCTCGATCTCGCGACGATCGCCGAGGCGGCCGGCATCGGCGACCTGGCGCTCCGCACCGCGGATTCGGCGCGCCGACTCGACGGGGGGCGGGCCGACCTGCATCTGAAGGTCGGCGACCTCTGCCGGGCCCAGGGCCGCCTGGCCGAGGCCGACGATGCCTACCGCCGCGCCGCCGCCCTGGGTGGAGACGCGGAAGCGGCGCTGGCCGCAATCGCCGAGGGCACGGTCGGGATGCCCTGGCTCGGGCCCGTCGCCTTCACGCTGGCGCCGGGTGTCGTCCGCCTTGTCCGGCCGGGCGCGTCGAGGCGCGCGCTGGTCTCCTTCTACCGGGCGCCGCTGCTGCTCGCCGACGACCACCCGGCGCTGGGCTATCAGAGCGCCTATCTCGACGCCCGCGAGGTCGTGCGCCTCCTCCTCGGTCGCGGCTACGACGTCGACGCGGTCGACACCGACGATACGCCGACGCTGCCCGACGGCGCCTACCATCTGGTGTTCGGCATCCATGACGACCTCGTGCGCCATCGCGACCGCGCCGCGCCCGGCGCGCGTCATATCCAGTGGATGACCGGCCGGCATCCGGAGGTGCAGAACGCCGCCGAGATGGCGCGCATCGCCGACCTTCTCCGCCGGCGTGGCGGCGCTTATGCACCGAAGCGCCAGATGGCGCGCATCGGGAGCGAGCTCGAGGCGATCGGTATCGCCGACCGCGGCATCCTGATCGGCAACCGCGCGACGCTCGCGACATATCCGGAGGAGTGGCGGACGAAGATCTCCCTGATCCCGGTCTGCGCCGGGCGCATCAAGGCGCCGAAGCCGCGCCACCGTCTGGCGCCGCCCGAGCGCGAGTTCCTCTGGCTCAACAGTTTCGGTGCGGTGCTGAAGGGCCTCGACCTGGCGATCGAGGCGGTGCTCGCCGACGAGCGCCTGGTGCTCAACATCGTGGGGCTGATCGACCAGGAGGAGGACTTCCTCCAGCTCTATCGCGACGCGCTTTCCGGCCATCCGCGCATCCGCCGGCACGGCTATCTGCCGACCGACTCCCAGATCTTCCAGGCCGTCGCCGAGCGCGCGGCCGCCTTCCTGCTGCCGAGCGCCAGCGAGGGCATGTCGGGCTCGGCCGCGACCTGCCTGCAGCTCGGCCTCTATCCCATCATCAGCCGCGAGAGCGGCATCGACCTGCCGCCGAGCGCCGGGCGGTATCTCGAGACCTGCTCGATCGCGGAGATCGGCCAAGCGATGGCCGAGGTCGTGACGATGCCGGCCGACCAGCTTTCAGCGCAGACGGCGATCTGCCAGCGCCAGGCGTTGGCGCTCTACTCACGCGCGGCGACCACCCGCCGGCTCGACGGCATCTTCAGGGAGCTGCTCGGCTGACGGCGAACGTATGGCGTTGCATGCCCACCGTGCGTCCTTCGACAAGCTCAGGACGAGGTTCAATCCTTGTGGCACAAAGAAAGAACCTCACGCTGAGCTTGTCGAAGCGCGCACTACGGTTGTCCAAGTCGCCCGGAACGCAAGAAAATCGACCCGGGCTAATTCTTCACCACGTTCCAGAAGACGGGCGAGCTCGCCGGCAACAGGCCGACGAGGTTCTTCCGATAGACCGACGGCTGCTCGAATTGCCCCGCGAGCACCAGCGGAACCACCTCCCACAGGCGCTTGTGGAAGGCCTCGAGCGCCGCTTTCTGCGCCGCCGGCTCGGTCGTCCGCGCCAGCGCGTCGCGCAGCTTCTCCGCCTCCGCATCGCACGGCCAGCCGGCCCAGTTGCTGCGGTCGCAGGAGAGGTTGGTCGCGATGTTGGTGAGCGGGTGGAAGTTGGTCACGCCGGAGAAGTAGGTCACGACCACGTTCCAGCCCGACGAGCCCGGCCCCGGCTCGCTCTTGTCGGCCTGGCGGGTCAGCACCGTGCCCCAGTCGTTGACCTGGATCTGGACGTTGATGCCGATCGAGCGCATGGCCTCGGCCGCCATCTGGGTCTCGGCGTTGATAATGGCGATCTCGGTCGTGCCCAGCAGCACCACCGGCTCGCCCTTGTAGCCGGACGCCTGCAGGAGCTGGCGGGCCTTGGCGAGGTCGGGCGTCTTGAACGCATCGGACCCCACCTCGGTGCCGAACGGCGCGCCGCACATGTAATAGGCGTAGCAGGTCCGCCACCATTTCTGGTCGCCGATCGCGGCCTGCATCACCTTGGTCTGGTCGACCGCGAGCTGGAAGGCCTGGCGCGCGCGGGGGTCGTCGAAGGGCGGATGCAGCGCGTTCGGCCTAAAGCCGGCGAAGAACGGAAACGGCTGCATCTGCTGGACGACCAGGTCCTTGTTGGCGGCGACGACCGGCAGCAGGTCCAGCGGCGGCCCGTCCCAGTAGTCCATCTCGCCGGTGCCCATCGCCGCCGCCGCGGTGGCGGAATCGGGCAGGACCGTCCACTCCATGCGGTCGATCTTGACGACCTTGCCGCCGGTGTGGCCGTCGGGTGCCTCCGAGCGCGGCGCATAGTCGGGATTGCGGACATAGACCGTCTTCGAGCCCGGGTCCCACTCGGCCCTGACGAAGCTGAAGGGGCCGGAGCCGACGACCTCGGTGATCAACGTGTGCGGATCGGTCTTCGCCTCCTTCTCGCGCATGATCGACGGCGCCATGCCGGCGATCGCGCCCAGGCCCAGCTCGACATAGGCGAACGGCTCCTTGAGCTTGAGCGTGAAGGTGCGGTCGTCCACCGGGTCCATGCTGGCGACGAAGCTGGCGAACTTGGTGCCTAAGGTGTCGCGGGCCATCCAGCGGCGGAGCGAGGGAATCACGTCGCGCGTGGTGACGGCCTGGCCATCATGGAACTTGAGGCCGGGCCGCAAGGTGAAGCGATAGGTGAGCTTGTCGTCGGAGACGGTGTAGGCCTCGACCATCTGCGGCTTGACGGCGAGCTTCGAATCCCAGGCGAACAGGGTGTCGTAGACGGCGAGCGCGTGCATGCGGATGGTGCCGTTGGAATTCGCATGCGGATCGATGGTCCGGAGCGAATTCAGCGGGATGATCTTGATGGTTTTCTTCGCATCCTGGGCCAACGCCGGCGAAACCGGGACGGACGCCGACAGGAACAAGGCGGCCATCAGGCCGGTCGCGAGCCTCACGGCGTGCATGGGCAGATCCTCCTTGATGACTCCCATTGAAGCCTATCCATGCGGTCTCCCCGTGGCAAACTGGAGCGCGGTAAGAGCCCTCGGTTGCGGCCACCCCCGTTGAGCCAGGACCGTCGTCGCCGGAGGCGGGCAAGGACAGAGATTGCCGGCGGCACCCCTACGATCTAGGGTCGGAGAACTCAAACTAGGCGCCCGCATTCGGGTTTCGTCCTGGGGGACCGTCGCGGATTTCCCGCGCCGAAAAAGGGGGGAGAGACGCCGGTGACCATCCGTGCACGCTTCACGCTCGACGGGGTTATACCGCTCGCCCGCACCCGCATCGCCCATAACCGCGGCAGCGCCAACCCGGAGCAGGTCGTGCTCTTGACGGATGTGGCCGGCCGGGCGGTCATCGATCGCGACAGCACGGCGGCCGGCATCAGGGTCGACGTGTTTGCCGCCAATCCCGTCGTCGAGGTGGTGACGGGCCGGCTCAACACCGAGGTCCGGTCGAGGATTACCGGCGTGACCAACAACGGGACTGAGGTCATCGCCGTAGTCCCCGACCGCCGCTTCTTCGTCATCGCCGAGCTGGCGCGGACGATCTACAACGGCACCTTCCGGCTATTCACCCGCTTCCCCGGAGAATCCCCGATAGGCTCCGTGGATCCCGATCCGGCACGGATGATCCGCATCAAGTTCCCGGACCAGAGCCCGTCGACCACCTCGTTCACCGATCCGCACGGCCTGCCGTCGCGGTCTCCGGTGATCCATCTGGAAGCGAGTGCGGTCGCCAATCTGGCGGGGGGAGCGCTGAACATACCGGAGCTGACCGGGCACCTGGTCTCGGAGCTGGCCCATGCGCTGCACTTCCAGGCGCTCCCCGAGGCGGTGCGGGCAGCGATCCGCATCCGCTACCTGGCGGCGCTCGGCATCGACGGCGTCGAGGATGGCACCGTCGACTGGGACACCAACCAGGCGGACACCCAGGTCTCGGCCTTCATCGAGGCCTTCGACGAGTTCGCGAACGTGTTCCACCGCACTCCCGGCAGGACCCTCGCTCAGCGCCAGGCCGCCTACTTCGCGACGGTGGCGCCGGCCTACGTCGCCGGCGTCACCAACCGCGGCCCGGACGTCGCCGGCGCCGTCTGCGCGACCATCTTCGTCAACTATGCCCGCAGCCCTGCCGTCGGCCTGAACGCGGTGGTCGACCAGTACATCGGCTCGAACGCCGCGACGTTCCGCGAGTTCGAGCGCTTCGTCCGCCGCACTTTCGGCATGGGCTCGCCGCAGGAGGTCGCGCTGTCGACGGCCGCGGGCACGTTCGGCGTGTAGCCGCCCCCGGGCCTGCCGGCTATAACCGTCGGCGACAACCGACGGCCGGGAGATGACGATGTTCGATGCGACGCTGGCGGGAAGCCTGCCGAAGCCGTTCTGGCTGGCCGAGACCAACAAGCTGTGGCCGCAATGGAAGTCCGAGGGTCGCGACCTCGAGATCGCCAAGCGCGATGCGACGCTGCTCTGGCTTAAGGCCCAGGAGGACGCCGGCCTCGACATCGTCAGCGACGGCGAGCAGTCGCGCCAGCACTTCGTCCACGGCTTCCTCGAGTTCGTCGACGGCATCGACCGGGTGAACAAGGTCGAGATGGGCATCCGCAACAACCGCTACGCGGCGATGGTGCCGCAGGTGGTGGGCAAGCTCGCGATGAAGGGCCGCGCGCACGCCGCCGAAGCCCGGCTCGCCCGAGCGCACACGAAAAAGAAGCTCAAGTTCACCCTGCCCGGGCCGATGACCATCGTCGACACCGTCGCCGACCGCCACTACGGCGACCGCGCGAAGGCGGCGATGGCCTTCGCCGGGCTCCTGAACCAGGAGGCCCGCGCGCTCGAGGCCGACGGCGTCGACGTCATCCAGTTCGACGAGCCGGCGTTCAACGCCTTCACCGAGGAGGCCGCGAGCTGGGGCATCGACTGTCTGCACCGGGCGATCGACGGCCTCGCCTGCACCACCTGCGTCCACATCTGCTACGGTTACGGTATCAAGCAGAACATCGACTGGAAGAAGTCGCTTGGGCAGGAGTGGCGGCAATACCAGGCGTTCTTCCCGGCGCTGGCGAAGAGCCGCATCCACCAGGTCTCGCTCGAATGCACGCATTCGCGCGTTCCACCCGACCTGATGGCGCTGCTCGGCGGCAAGGACGTGCTGGTCGGCGTCATCGACGTCGCCTCCGATCAGGTGGAGACGCCGGAGGAGGTAGCGGCGACCATCGGGGCCGCACTCGAGTTCGTACCGAAAGAACGCCTCTATCCCTGCACCAATTGCGGCCTGGCGCCGATGGATCGCGAGATCGCGATGAGGAAGCTCGAAGCGCTCGGCGCCGGCGCGCGGCTTGCGCGACAGAAATACGCGTGAACATCGAGCCACGCCCCCACCCTTCGACAGGCTCAGGATGAGGGCGACTGATACGCTTGAGCTGTTCGACTCGATCCTTCAGTCCGCCTCATCCTGAGCCTGTCGAAGGGTGAGGCGTTTGCTCCAACCTCGATTTGAGGCAATTCCCATGCGCATCGCCGTCCTGCAGTTCTCGCACGAGACCGTGACCTTCCTTCAGTCCGACACGACGGTCGACGACTTCATCTACCAGGGCTCGCCGGCGCGCGGCGAAGCTCTGCTCGGATCGCAGCCGCGCTCCTATATCGGCGGCTTCGTCAAGGTCGCCCGCGAATTCGACGGCGTCGAGCTCATCGGCATCGAGTCGCCGCTGTTCCCCAAGCGCGGCACCGCATCCGGCTGGATCACCACCGAGGCCTTCGAGCGCTTCCTCGGCAAGATGATCTCCGAGCTGAAGGCCCAGGGGCCATTCGACGGCGTCTACCTCTCCCTTCATGGCGCGATGGGTGTCCGGGGCGTGCCGAAGCCGGAGGCGGAGATCGCGCGCCGTGTGCGCGCGGCAGTCGGCAGGAAGGCGATCCTGGTCGGCACCTTCGATCCCCATGGCAACGAGGACGAGGAGTTCCTCGCCGCGGCCGACATGGCGTTCACGGTGAAGTACTTCCCGCACTACGACGACTATCTCCAGGGCGAACGTGCCGCCCGCACGCTCGTCCGCGCCGTCCGCGGCGACTACAAGCCGGCGACGGTCACCCTCAAGGTGCCGATCATCACGCCGACGGTGATGCAGTGGACCGGGGCCTCGCCGTGGATGGATCTGGTGCAGCGGGCGCTGACCTGGGAAGCGCGCGAGCCCGACGCCTACGTCAACGTCTTCTTCAGCTTCCCCTGGTCCGACGTGCCCGATGTCGGCCTCGCGATCCAGGCGATGACCAACGGCAAGCCCGATCTCGCCAAGGCGATCGCCGACGACATGGCGGACTTCGCCTGGCGCAAACGCGAAGATCTGGTGAAGGCGGCGAAGATCCACCTGATGCCCGAGGGCGTGGCGCTGGCTAAAAAGGCGTGCGCGGCCGGCCGGACGCCGGTGGTGCTGGCCGACCACAGCGACCGCTCCGGCGCCGGCACCTGGCTGTTGGAGCAGGTGATCGCCCAGGGCCTTTCCAAGACCCTGATCGCCACCCTCGCCGACGAGGAGGCGTGCGCAAAGCTGGCGAGCGTCAAGGTCGGCGATCCCGTCGACATGGCGGTCGGCGGCCGGCTGGATGAATCCGCCGGCGCGGCCGTGCCGATCAAGGGCAAGGTCAAATACGTGGTCGACACCCAGGGCCGCCGCAACGGCCCCGGGCAGCGCTGGGTCGCGGTCGAGATCGAGCGCGGCAATGTCGTCGTGCTCAGCCCCTACCTGGTGCAGATCATGGAGGTCGACACGCTGAGGGACGCCGGGCTCGAACCCGACCTCTTCGACGTGATCGCGATCAAGTCGCGGGCGCATTTCCGCCGGGGATTCGACGACAACGGCTGGGCCAAGACCATCCTGCTGGTCGAGCCGACCCAGCCCTTCCTCGGCACCGTGCGCCTGGAGGCCTTGCCCTACCGGCACGCCGACCTGAAGAAGTTCTATCCCTACGGCAATCCGACCTTCCCGTAGAGCGGCTGGTCACGCCAACGCCTCGGCCCGCGGGTCGCCGCAAGGAGGAGTTCCTCGCACGCCTCCGCGCCGGCTACCGAGCGGCGTGACGATCGATGCGAAGGTCGCGGCGCGCGGCGTCCTCAGCGTGCTCGCCGCCAAGCTCGATCCCGGCGGGACCGCGAAGATCGAAAAGATGCTGCCCGAGCCGCTCCGCGACCTGTGTGCCCGGATTCCGGTGCATCGCCAGGACGGTTCCGTCGCCGCCCCTGCAGCGACGAACGACGATCGGAGCCCGTTGTCTGTGCCGCTGACCTGCTGCCGTGGCTCGCCTTGATGTCGCCGCGCAGGCGCCGGGCATGATCCTCCGGGCGCCTCGCCGTCGCGTCGAAGGCATCGCGGAGGGCGACATAGACGTCTTCGTGGGAGTGATCGCGGGTGCCCGCGTCCGCGACGAGCATGCCCTTCCGCGGCAGGCGCAAGTCGATGCGGACGTTGAAGATCCGACCCTTGGCCTTGTGGCGATGCGGCGATTCGACGGTGACGTGGCAACTCGTGATCCGGTCGAAGTAGCGCGAGAGCTTCTCGGCCTCCTTGCGGATCCGTTCCCCTAAGGCGGGCGACGAGTCCATGTTGCGGTAGGTGATCTGCAAGCGGCTTCCCAAGTCCGTCGGCTCCGGGACGACACGATCGCCCCCATCCGAAGGCGCAGCCGCCCTGCCGCGCGTCGGGCCCGCATCCACCGAGGAGAGGTGGGACGCGAGGTCGCCGTCGGGAACGCGCGTCAGATCCTTGGCGATGTCGTAGCCAACCTTGCTCGCGACGTCCGCGGCCAAGTGCCGACGGATGTCGCCGAGAACGCGGTCCGGGGCCACCAGAACCAGCGAGTCGAAGTCTCCGCGCCGGCCCGCATCGTTGAGTTTATCGGCAATTGCTTCGGCGAAGCCGCGCTTCTCCCGGCGATGGAGGTCTTGCCGCTCGCCGGCGGCATGTCGGGCGGACGACGCGCTCTCGATCACCCGGCCGGGCCGATCCGCGCCCAGGTCCGAGGAGCGAAGCCGGGCCGATTTCGAGTGCGCCTCCTCGATGGTGCGGAAGGCGCCGTTGGCACTGTCCCGACGGACGATTCTGAGCCTGGCGCCATCCGCCATCACGAACCAGGTCGCCGCTGTCGCGCTCATGGATCGATTCCCGATTGGAGGCACCATCGACACTCAGGGTACCACGACCACCGGACGGGTGGCCATCTGCACGACCTTCTGCGACACGCTACCGAAGACCAGCCCCGCCAGGCGTCCTGCCCCGCGCTTGCCGACGACGATGAGGTCGCTGCGGTTCCTCTCGGCGGCCGCGACGATCTCCGTCGCCGGATCGCCACCCATGGCGACGGTCTCGATCTTCGAGACGCCCTTTGCCGATGCCCTGGCCCGGGCGATGTCGAGCGCCGGCGGTCGCGGGTCCACCAGGAGGCTGGGGAGCTCGTCCTTGTACAGGTGCTCGGCCCGGGCATAGGCCTTCAACTCGTCATCGAGGATGAAGGGCAGGCTCGACACCATGAGCAGCGCCAGCTCGGCCTTGGTCTCGCCGGCGAGTTCCGCTGCGTAGTCGACGGCCCTCAACGCGCATTCGGAGCCGTCGACGCCGACCAGGATACGTTTCATCCGGCCTCTCCTTTGCCGCATCGGCTGCATCCCGCCGAACAGTCGACGGCATGCCCTGTCGATATGTGCAAAGTGTCACGCCGGCTCGCCGGCGGCCTTGATCTGCATCAAGAGGGCCGGCGTGCGTCGTCGAGCGCCGACCTCAGCCTTTGAACGACGGCGGCGCGCGCGCGGTCGTCGGTCGCGGCCTCCAGGCGGCCGCTGTGATCTCGATCGGCGTTTGACCTGCATCAATGTGATGGCGCGCCGGCAAGGCGATCCTGTCGCTTATCGGAACCCGTGCCGGGTCCCCATTGCGGAGAGCGCGTCATGCCGATCAAGAACCTGCTCGTCGTCGTTTCCGGTGCCGACGGCGAAGAGACCCGTCTCGACACGGCAGTCGCCCTGGCCGGCAAGCACGGGGCGAGCGTGGCGGCTCTTTACGTCAAGCCGACGGCGGTCATTTACTCCGGCGGCATGGGCTTCGAGATGTCGCCCGCCCTGATCGAGGCGCAGGAGCGCGACCTGGAGGCGGCTGCGAAGGAAGCGGAAGCCGCGGTCAAGGCCTATGCGGCGCGATCGAAGACGGCGATCGAGTGGCGCTGCGAGGAGGGCGACGAGGTGGCGGTCGCCGCGATCCATGCGCGCTATGCCGACCTCGTGGTCGCCACGCCGGATTTGGCGCGCGACCTGGTCTTCGCGGCGGGCGGGCCGGTCCTGGCGGTCCCCGACGGCGTCAAGGCGAACCCGCCCAAGCGCGTCCTCGTCGCCTGGAACGGCGGCCGCGAGGCCGCGCGCGCGCTCAGGGACGCAGCCGACCTGCTGGCGGCGGCCGGATCGGCGACGGTGGTCGTGATCGATCCGCCCCCCGGCAAGCCGATCGGGCAGGACATCGCGCGCTTTCTGGCGGCCCACGGCATCAAGACCGAGGTTCGCGAGATGGTTTCGCGTGGCGCTGGCGTCGGCGGCCTGTTGCTCGAAGAGGCAAGGACCGGCGGGGCCGATCTTCTGGTCATGGGCGCCTACGGCCATTCGCGCTTCCGCGAATGGGTCCTTGGCGGCGCGACCGAGGAAGTGCTGTCGGATTCCAAGCTTCCCGTCCTCCTGTCGCACTGAGCCCGTCAGGAAGCGGCTCGCGAATTCGCTCCGGAAGTTGATCCAGATCAAGGTCGGAAGGCCGCCGGGGTTGTAGGAATAGCGAAACTTCCCCGTCGATCGGGCGATCGGACGGGTGGATACCCCAACCCGATGACGCGAGGAGGACTTTCATGGCGAAGCACGCAACGTACGGCGAAGCCGGCGACCTGATGGCGACACCTCTGACGAAGGCCTTCGGCGGGTCGATGACCAACGCGGTCGCGGTCGGAGAAGCATGCACCAAGACGTGGCTCGAATGGCAGGAGGAATGGCTGGGCTTCGTCGGCGCGCGCCTCAAGAGCGACGTGGAAGCGCAGAAGTGCCTCGCCGAATGCGAGAACCTCTCCGATGCGGCCAAGATCCAGCAGGACTGGCTCGCGACCGCGGGCCGCGCCTATTTCGAGGAGGCGGGCAAGCTCATGCAGATCACCACCCGCGCCGCGCGGGACGGGTTCGCCCGTCTTCAGGACGCCGGCAAGGGCGGCCCCGAGGTCTAGCCCGAATTATTCATCGGGGCGCTGATATTGGGCTGGCGGATGTAGCGTAATCCGTTGATTTCGTGTAAGATTTTGGTGTCTAGACAAAGTCTTCCACGCCTCGCCGGAGTGCCACACCCGCCATGCAGGACGATAGCCTTCT
>SHVZ01000027.1 GCA_009694025.1 Alphaproteobacteria bacterium
ATCGAACGGCAGAAGGCTATCGTCCTGCATGGCGGGTGTGGCACTCCGGCGAGGCGTGGAAGACTTTGTCTAGACACCAAAATCTTACACGAAATCAACGGATTACGCTACATCCGCCAGCCCAATATCAGCGCCCCGATGAATAATTCTGGCTAGCTTGTTCCTTGATAGTTGTCTAATAAGGATAAATAACAACTTTTTGCGTCGTCGCGCGCGGGTTGCTGGCGCAGCGGAGCGTCGCTAATGATGGCGCTCCGATTTCCGAATTCACCGAATGGGGTTCACCGCATGACCGCCGCCGCCAAGCCCGCCCAGAAGCCTCGCACACTCGCCTTCCTCGGCCTCGGGGTCATGGGCTACCCGATGGCCGGACATCTGGCGAAGGCCGGGCACAAGGTCACGGTCTACAACCGCACCGCGGCCAAGGCGAAGGCCTGGGCGGCCGAGCACGGCGGCAAGTCGGCGACGACACCGGCCGCCGCCGCCAAGGGGGCCGAGATCGTCTTCTGCTGCGTCGGCAACGATGACGACCTCCGCAGCGTCGTCTACGGCGACAAGGGCGCCCTCGCCGGCATGGCCAAGGGGGCGATCTTCGTCGACCACACCACCGCCTCAGCCGAGGTCGCCCGCGAAATCGAAGTGGCCGGCGCCAAGCTCGGGATCGGCGTGCTCGATGCGCCGGTGTCCGGCGGCCAGGCCGGCGCGGTCAACGGCAAGCTGACGGTCATGGTCGGCGGCAAGCCCTCGACCTACAAGAAGGCCGAGGAGACGATGGCCACATACGCCCGCGCCGTCACGCTTCTCGGCCCCTCCGGCGCCGGCCAGCTCACCAAGATGGTGAACCAGATCTGCATCGCCGGCGTGGTCCAGGGCCTGGCGGAAGGACTCAACTTCGCCATGCGCGCCGGGCTCGACGCCAAGAAGGTGGTCGAGGTCATCTCCAAGGGCGCTGCCCAGAGCTGGCAGATGGAGAACCGCGGCAACACCATGGTCGACGGCAAGTTCGAGTTCGGCTTCGCCGTCGACTGGATGCGGAAGGACCTCGGCATCTGTCTCGCCGAGTCCAAGCGCAACGGCGCGCTCCTGCCGATGACGGCGCTGGTCGACCAGTTCTACTCCCATGTGCAGAAGCGCGGCGGCAATCGCTGGGACACCTCCAGCCTGATCCACCTGCTGGCGAACCTCTAAGCGGCGAGCGCTTCCCGGAAGAGGGCGGGGTCGACATTGCCGCCGGAGGCGACGACCACGACGGTCCGGCCCTTGATCGGCATCTTTCCGGTCATCACCGCGGCGACGCCGACGGCGCCGCCGGGCTCGCAGACGATCTTCAGATGGCGGAAGGCGAGCGCCATCGCCTTCCTCACTTCGGCGTCGGAGACGGCGAGGCCGCCCCTGACCCGCTGGCGCGCGATGGCGAAGGTGATGTCGCCGGGCGTCGGTGCCATCAGCGCATCGCAGATCGAGCGGGCATCGGCGGCGTTCCTCTCGAGCTTGCCGCTGGCGAGCGAACGCGCCATGTCGTCGAGGCCGACCGGTTCGACCGAGTAGACGTCGACCTTTGGCATCTCGCCGGCAAGCCCGAGGGCGACGCCGGTCACCAGCCCGCCGCCCGAACAGGCGGTGAGCACGGCATCGGGCGTCACGCCCATCGCTTTCGACTGCGCTGCGATCTCGAGGCCGATCGTCCCCTGGCCGGCGATGATGCCCGGATCGTCGTAGGGCTTGACCAGGGTCGAGCCCCGCTCGCGCGCGAGCCGGGCGCCGATCTCCTCGCGGGACTCGCCGAAGCGGTCGTAGAGAACAACCTCGGCGCCGTAGGCGCGGGTGTTGTCGATCTTCGTCTGCGGCGCGTCCTTCGGCATGATGATGCAGGCGTCGACGCCGAGCAGCCTGGCCGCCGCGGCCACGCCCTGGGCGTGATTGCCGGAGGAGAAGGCGACGACGCCGTCCTTGCGACTGGCTTCCGGGATCATGGCGATGCGGTTGTAGGCGCCGCGGAACTTGAACGACCCGGTCTTCTGCAGCATCTCGCATTTGACCAGGAGGCGTCCGCCGAGCTCCTCGTTGAGGAGCGCGGATTCGATCAGCGGCGTGACCGTTGCCACCGGCCTGATGCGCTCGGCGGCATGGCGCACGTCGTCATGGGTCGGAAGCGAGTCCGGCATGGAAACTCCGAGGCGGGTGAGGCCGGCTCAGAAGCCGAGCAGGCGAGGCAGGTCGGACAGGCTGCGGATCTCGAAGTCCGGCGGATCGGGAATGGTCTCGCGGAGCTGGTCGCTGCGGTTGACCCAGGCGACATGGAATCCGATGTGGCGGGCGGCATGGGCATCCCAGCCGTTGGAGCTGACGAACAGGATCTTCTCCGCCGGGACACCCAGCTTGTCGGTCGCGAGCTTGTAGACGGACGGATGCGGCTTGAAGATCTGGGCCTCGTCGACCGAGATGACGAGGTCGAGAACGCCGCGAAGGTTGTGGCCGTTGACCGCGCCCGTCAGCATGGTGGTCGAGCCGTTGGACAGGATGGCCGTCCTGAGGCCCTTGGCCTTGAGCGTCGTCAAGGTTGCGTTCACGTCGTCGAACAAGGGCGGGGCCAGGTAGAGCTGCATCAGCAGCGCGCGCAGCCGCGGGTCGTCGAGCCCGAGTACGCCAAGCGCATAGTCGAGCGCCTCCCCGGTCACGTGCCAGAAGTCGACATACGCGCCCATCAGGCTGCGAAGCCACGTATATTGGAGCTGCTTCTCGCGCCAGAGCTTGGCCAGGAGCGCCGTCTTCTCGCCCAGCCTGTCGCGGTAAGGCTCGACCATGCGGCTCACGTCGAACAGCGTGCCATAGGCATCGAACACGCAGGCCACTGGGCTCGCCAATGTCGGACGGGCGGTCATCACTCCCTGCCCGGGAGCGCCCTGCCGCTCCGAGTCGCGGCGGGACGAGGAGTCGGCGGCGACGCTGGAGCGGCGACTGGGGCCGCGTCGACCACCGGGATGGGTTCCGGCGCCGGTGTCTGGTCGCGTGCGACGACGTCCGCATCGCCGGTGCAGATCCTGTCGACCTCGGGATCGCAGCGGTCATCCGCTCCGGCCTTGCCGATGCGGGCCTTGGCGACATTGGTCTCGATCACCGCGCCGCAACCATACAGGCACCATCGATTGAGCGCCTGCGCCTGGCCGATCGCCGGCGTCGCCTTGGGCATACGCGAGCGATAGATATAGAGGGCCTCGAGCACCCGCTGGACATAGTTCCGAGTCTCGGCGATCGGGATCTGCTCGATCCAGTCGATGACGTCGACCTCGCCCTTGCGCACGTCGCCATTGTCGCGAAGCCAGCGCTTGATGCGGCCGGGGCCGGCGTTATAGCCGGCGATCGCGGCGATGTAGGACCCGTCGAAGTCGTCGATCAGGCCGTGCAGGTACGAGCTGCCGAGGGTGATGTTGTAGGACGGGTTCTGGGTCAGCTCGGCGAGCTCGTAGCGAAGGCCGAGCTCCTTGGTGACGATCCTGGCCGTCGCCGGCATCAGCTGCATCAGGCCCTGGGCCTTGGCGCGGCTCACCGCCCGCTGGTCGAAGCCGCTCTCCTGGCGGATGACGGCGTGGACCAGGGCCGACTCAGGGCCGGCGCCCTTCGGCAGCTGGATCAGCGGATAGGCGTCCTCGATCAGGATAGACCCGTCGCGGGCGATCCGCCGCGATACGGCGACGGCGGTATCCGTCCGTCCGAGGCGACTCACGAGGGCGAGCGCGAGCGCCTTCTCGCCCGGCGACTTGGCGCGCTCGACCAGCGCGACCGAGAAGGCGACGAACAGCTCGTTGGGGCCGTGCGCGTTCAGGATTTCGACGATGCGCGCGATCTCGTTCCGGTGGAAGGCCTGGACCTCGTCCGGCGTCGGCTTCGGATCGGCCGGCAGGGCCGGCGCCGCATCCGACAGCTTGCCGGCGGCGACCTGGCCATAGAAGGTCGTCAGGTGCTCGGCTGCCTTGGCGTACCAGGCCTTGGCGCCAGCGGCGTCGCCGGACGCCTCGGCGGAACGCCCGGCCCAATAGGCACCGCGGGACCGGCTGATCGGTGAGGTCACGCCGTCATGCAGGCGGCGGAAATGGGCGAAGGCGCCGGCGCGGTCGTCGAGGAAGCGAAGGGCCACGAACCCGGCGAAAAACTCGGCATCGGCCTGGACCTTGTCGCCCCCCGGCTTGTGCGCCGCGGCGAGCTTGTAGGCGAGCGAGACGTCACCGTCGCGGAGGGCCTGACGCGCCTGGTATTCGACCTCGCGCCACCACAGATCGGGGCGCACCAGGTTAGCCGGCGGTTTCAGCAGGATCTCGCGAGCGCCGTCGTTCTGGCCGCGAACCCGCCGCCACTTCGCCCGCTCGTAGAGGAAACCGGCGTCCGACTGGAGATGGGGGGGGATGTTTCGGATCGCCCCCTCGACACCGCCGGCGCCGGACTTCAGCCGCATCCGCGCCTCGGCCAGGGCCTTCTGGCCGGGCTCGACCCGGGCGAGGATGCGCTGGTAGGGGGATCCGGCCTTGCCGTCCCACAGCATCCGGTCGAGGCGCGCCCAATGGTCCTCGGCGCGAATAGTGTCCCGGTGGCGCGCCAGGAAGGACTTTTCCTGGGCGGCGTCGAAGTCGCCGCCGGCCCACGACTCGCGAATCATGTCGGCGGCCTTGGCCTTTTGACCGGTGCGGGCATAGGCTTCGGCCAGCCGGAGGCGCCCGGGACCGAGCGGCGGGTACCTCCGAAACCAGGCGATGACCTCGGCGTCCGGCAAGTCGGCCGGCATCGCCTCCTCGGCCCTGAGCCGAAGCGCGCTCCTGCCCGGCCAGTCCGGGTTCGTCGCCAGGAACTGGGCGATGTCGGCGAAGCTTGTGCGCGAGCCGGCCCGGCGCAGCTCCATCCAGCGGATCAGCTTGACCAGGGCGGGATCGCGGGCGGCGAGCGCCTGGGCCCGGTTGTAGTCCCCGGCGTCGGCGGTCTGCAGCGCCACCTTGGCCTGGCGGAGCTCGTCGCCTCCGAGGCCGGCGGCGCCTGCCGGTGACCCAACGGCAATAGCCAACGCGACCGCGCAAGCGATCACACTACCGGCCCCCACCGGATTCCGTATTGACGTCATTCGGTTCTCGGTCCCCGAGAGACACCCCGTCGGAGACATTCTAGTGATAGTCACCCCGGCCAACAACCTTGCCGGCGGCGTCTTCGGCAACTATCGTCATAAATAATATCAAATAAACGCCCCTCCCGGGCGAGTCTCAAGGAGTTTGTCATGTTCAAGGGTTCGCTCGTCGCGCTGCTCACGCCATTCACGGCCGCGGGCAAGGTCGACGAGAAGGCCTACCAGGCGTTCGTCGCCTGGCAGATCGAGCAAGGCACGCACGGGCTCATCCCGTGCGGCACCACCGGCGAATCGCCGACCCTTTCCCACGACGAGCACAACCGAGTCGTGGAGCTGTGCATCGAGGTGGCAAGGGGCAAGCGTCCGGTGATCGCCGGCACCGGCTCGAACTCGACCCAGGAGGCGATCGAGCTGACGCGCCATGCCAAGAAGGCCGGCGCCGATGCCGCCCTCGTGGTAACGCCGTACTACAACCGGCCGACCCAGGAGGGGCTCTACCTGCACTACAAGGCGATCCACGACGCGGTCGAGCTGCCGATCGTCATCTACACCGTTCCCGGCCGCACCTCGGTCGACATGACGCCGGAGACCATGGGGCGGCTGGCGAAGCTGCCGAACATCGTCGGCGTCAAGGACTCGACCAACGATCTCGGCCGCCCGTTCAAGACCCGGCGCGCCTGCGGCGACAAGTTCGCGCAGCTCTCCGGCGAGGATGGGACGGCGCTGGCCTTCCTCGCCCAGGGCGGCCACGGCTGTATCTCGGTGACCGCCAACGTGGCGCCGCGCCAGCTCGCCGACATGCACGAGGCGTGGGCCAGGGGCGACGTCAAGAAGGCGCAGGCGATCAACGAGCGGCTGATGCCGCTGCACGAGGCGCTCTTCGTCGAGACCAGCCCGGCGCCGGTCAAATTCGCGGCCTCGCTGCTGGCCAAGGCCCGGCCCGACTGCCGGCTTCCGCTCGCCCCGGTCATGGACACGACCAAGGAGCGGGTGACGACGGCCATGCGCGGCGCCGGCCTCATCAACTAGAAAGTCTTCCCATGGCGCGTCCGGCGCCCGAGGGGGTCGCGGCCACGAACCGCCGCGCCCGCCACGAATACTTCATTCTGGAAACGCTGGAGGCGGGGGTGATGCTCTCCGGCACCGAGGTCAAGTCCTTGCGCCAGGGCTCGGCCTCGATCGCCGAGGCCTATGCCGCCGAGAAGGACGGCGAGCTCTTCCTGCTGAACGCCTATGTGCCCGAATACAAGGCCGCCAACCGCTTCAACCACGAGCCGAAACGGCCGCGGAAGCTGCTGGTGCGACGGCGCGAGCTGGACAAGCTCCTCGGCGCGGTCCGCCGTGACGGCGTGACGCTGGTTCCGCTGTCGATCTACTTCAACGAGCGCGGCATCGCCAAGGTCGAGCTCGGCCTCGCCAAGGGCAAGAAGAAGGGCGACAAACGCGAGACCGAGAAGAAGCGCGACTGGGAGCGCGAGAAGGGCCGCCTCATGCGCGAGAAGGGGTGATCCCGCTCGCGATCCGCCCGACGACCTCGTCGAACATCGCCTCAGTCAGCACGCCGGTATTCGTATTGTAGCGCGAACAGTGATAGCTGTCGGCGAGTCCGAGGCCACTCGGAAAAGCGTGGATCGCGCCGTGTTTGAACGGGTAGGCCGAGCGCTTGAGGCCGAGCGCCGAGAGCACTTGGTCGTGGGCGATCCGCCCGAGCGCCAGGATCGTCGTGAGCCTCGGCAGCGAGGCGATCTCGCCCTTGAGGAACGGCCGGCAGGCGGTGGCCTCTGCCGGCGTCGGCTTGTTCTCCGGAGGTACGCAGCGGACGGCATTGGTGATCCGGCAGCCTGAAAGCGCGAGGCCATCGTCCGGCCCGGCGGCGTAGACGCCGCGGCTGAGGCCGTGCCGGGCCAGAGTCGCGTAGAGGAGATCGCCGGCGAAGTCGCCGGTGAACGGGCGTCCGGTCTGGTTGGCGCCCTTGAGGCCGGGCGCCAGCCCGACGATCAGCAGCCACGCGTCGAGATCGCCGAAGGACGGCACCGGCGCGTTGTGGAAGGCTGGATATCTTGCGCGGTTGTCGCCGCGGAAGGATTTGAGGCGCGGGCAGAGCGCGCAATCGCGCCCCGGCGCCTCAGCGCTCGGCATTCAGGAAGCCGGGCGCGCGTCCGCCGAAGCCCGAAGACTCCTCGTCGGTCGGCGGCAGGGCATCCTGGGGTCGGACGGGCCGCGGCTCGCGCGGCCCTCCGTTCGGGTCGCGGTTCTGGTGCATGCGCTGGATCGAGGGGGCGAGGTCGACGAGGTCGACGAAGTTGTCGGCCTGACGGCGGAGCTCGTCGGCGACCATCGGCGGCTGCGAGCGGATGGTCGAGACGACGGTGACGCGGACGCCGCGGCGCTGGGTCGCCTCGACCAGGCGGCGGAAGTCGCCGTCGCCGGAGAACAGCACGATGTGGTCGACCGAGGCGGCGAGCTCCAGCATGTCGATGGCGAGCTCGATGTCCATGTTGCCCTTGACGCGCCGGCGCCCCTGGGCGTCGGTGAACTCCTTGGCCGGCTTGGTCACCACGGTGTAGCCGTTGTAGTCGAGCCAGTCGACCAGCGGGCGGAGCGGCGAGTACTCCTGATCCTCGAGCAGCGCCGTATAGTAGAAGGCGCGGATCAGCCGCCCCTTGTTGGCGAACAGGTCCAGGAGCTTCCTGTAGTCGATGTCGAAGCCGAGGCCGCGGGCGGCGGAGTAGAGATTCGCGCCGTCGATGAAGAGCGCGATGCGCTCCTGGGGGTAAAACTGCATCTGCAATGTCCGTGTAGAAGAATGGTTCAAGAAAATGCCGGCGCCCGCTTGCGCAGGCGCCCGGACACTACCCGATGGGGCCGGGGTCCTCAAGGGAATCGCGGTTTCCGTTTGGACATGGAGTGGACGGCATCCGTCCGCTCCCTGTAGCCTCCGTTCCCATGATCGACGGAAGCTGGGCCGCCTTCGGACCGGGCGAAACGGTTCGTCTCAACTACTACGACTGGGGACCGCGGATGCACCCGAAACGGGTGGTCTGCGTTCACGGCCTCACCCGCCAAGGTCGCGATTTCGACGAGCTGGCAAAGGGCCTGTCGAAGGTCCGGCGCATCGTCTGCCCGGATCTGGTCGGCCGCGGGCGGTCAGGCTGGCTCATCGAGAAGAAGCTCTACTCGCTCGACACCTATGCCGCCCACATGTCCGGCCTGCTCGACCATCTCGGGTTCGAGGGAATCGATTGGGTCGGCACCTCCTTGGGCGGGGCGATCGGCATCCGCCTCGCCGCCGAACACCCGGAGCTGATTGGCCGGCTGGTGCTCAACGACATCGGCCCGCAGGTCGAGTTCGAGGGTGTCCGGGCGATTGCCGGCTATGTCGGCCAGGACCCGCGATTCAACCGTCTCGGCGAGGTCGCCGAGTATCTGAGGACGGTGCATGCGGACTTCGGTGCGCTGACCGACGCCCAGTGGAGCGAGATGACGACCCACAGCGTCATCCGCCATCCCGAGGGCGGCTACGGGCTCCACTACGATCCCGGTATCGGGCTGTCGTTCAAGGCGGTCACCAAGGCGCCGCCGCCAAGCTGGGATCTGTGGGAGCGGATCGAGTGCCCGGTGCTGCTGCTCCGTGGCGAGAAGAGCCGGCTCTTGTCGGCGGCGACCGCCGAGCGGATGGCGAAGACCGGGCCCCGGGCCGAGGTGGTGGAGATCAAGGGGGTCGGCCATGCGCCGGCGCTGATGAGCGCGGACCAGATCGCGATCGTCCGCGACTATCTGACCGAGGGCGATGACGACGACAGCGACACCGGAGAAGATCGGGCGCCGAAGCGCGCATGATCGAGGCGTTCCGGCCGCGCCCGCCCTGGCTCGGCGGGCACCTGCAGACCATCCGCAACCAGATCGTCCGCCCGCGCCATGCCCTGCCGGAGGGTGAGCGGCTGTGGCTCGACCTCGGCGACGGCGATGCGCTTGCCGCTACGCTGCATCGCGTGGAGTCGCAGCGGCCGCTGGTGGTCCTGGTCCACGGTCTCGCCGGAACCGAAGACTCGCTCTATGTGCAGGCAACGGCATCGCATCTGCTGACATCGGGCTTTCCCGTTCTCCGCCTGAATCTCCGCGGCGCCGGCCCGTCAGCGGAGCGCTGCCGTCGCCAGTATCACGCCGGACGCTCGGAGGATCTGCGTCTGGCATTCGCCGCCTTGCCCGCGGACCTCGCCGTCAACGGCGTCGCTCTGGTCGGCTATTCGCTCGGCGGCAATGTGCTGCTCAAGTTCCTTGGCGAAGGCGCCGCGCCCGCGGTACGGGCGGCGGCATCGGTCTCGGCGCCGATCGACCTGGCGGAGGCAGCGTCGGCACTGGCCGAGCCGCGAAACCGGCTCTATCAGACCTGGCTGCTGGCAAAAATGCGGAGCGAGGCGCTGGCCGGCTCGATCTCCGACCAAGAGAGGCGGGCAGTCGTCTCGGCCAAGTCCGTAATCGCATTCGACGACGGCTATGTCGCGCCGCGCAACGGTTTCGCCTCGGCCGCCGACTACTACGCCCGCTCGTCGGCCGCGCCGTTCCTGGCGCGTATCGCCGTTCCGACCCTGGTCATTCATGCGACCAACGATCCTTGGATACCGATGACGCCCTACGGGCGGATCGACTGGCAGGGCGCCACGGCGTTGACGCCGCTGTTCGCCGCCGGCGGGCATGTCGGCTTCCACGGTGCCGGCTCGCCGGTCGCCTGGCACGACCGGGCGATCGTCCGATTTTTTATCGGCCGGCTTTGAGCTTCTCCGCCGCCTCGACGGCGAAATAGGTCAGCACGCCATCGGCGCCGGCGCGCTTGAAGGCCAGCAGCGACTCCATCATCACCCTCGGGCCGTCGATCCAGCCGCGCTCGGCGGCGGCGCGGATCATGCTGAACTCGCCGGAGACCTGATAGGCGAAGGTCGGCACGTGGTACGTGTCCTTCACCCGCCGGACGATGTCGAGGTAGGGCAGGCCCGGCTTCACCATGACCATGTCGGCGCCCTCGGCGAGATCGAGGCCGACCTCGCGGATCGCCTCGTCGCCGTTGGCGGGATCCATCTGGTAGGTCGACTTGCTGGCGCCGCCGAGGTTGCCGGAAGACCCGATGGCGTCGCGGAAGGGACCGTAGAAGCCCGAGGCGTACTTCGCCGCGTAGGCCATGATCATCACGTCGGTGAGGCCGCGGATATCGAGAGCCTGGCGGATGGCGCCGACCCGGCCATCCATCATATCGGAGGGGGCGATGACGTCGCAGCCGGCGTCCGCCAGCGCGAGCGCCTGGCGGACCAGGATCTCGACGGTAAGGTCGTTGACGATCCGGCCGTCGCGCAGGAGGCCGTCATGGCCGTGGCTGGTGTAGGGATCGAGGGCGACGTCGCAGATCACGCCGATCGACGGATGCGCCTTCTTGAGCGCGCGAACCGCCCGGCACATCAGGTTGCCCGGGTCGGTCGCGTAGGTGCCGTCGGCGTCCTTGCGCGCGGGATCGGTGTAGGGAAAGAGGGCGACGGCGGGAACGCCCAGCTCGCCCGCACGCCCGACCGCGTCGACCAGCCGGTCGACGGCGTGGCGCTGCACGCCCGGCATGGCGGCGACGTCGGTCGCGGTCCCGCTTCCCTCCTGGACGAAGACCGGCCAGACCAGGTCATCGACCGAGAGGCGGTTCTCGGCCACCAGCCGGCGGGTCCAGCCCTGCATCCGGACCCGGCGCATCCGGGTGGCCGGAAAGGACGGGGCGGCGGGCGCGGCGGCTGGGATCTCGCCGGCCGGGGCCGGGCGGAAAGCGCCGGGAGGCTTGGGGGCAGCGGTCATGGCCGGATGATAGGCCGGGGCCGGCGTCCCGCACAATGTGGCGGCCATCACAGACTCGGGGGTGCTGACGGATTGTTAATCACTGCAGTGCAGAATCGCGGGCGTCAGAAGGATTGTCGCCATGAAACCGACCCCGATCGATCGGATCGCCGACCTGCGGAAGATGGCCGCCGTCGCCGATGCCGGCCTGGGCGCCGTCCTCGACTCGTTCCGCGACGCGGTCCTGCTCGTCGACCATCGAGGAATCGTCGCCTGCGCCAATCGATCGGCCGAGCAGCTTTTCCAGACTCCCGCCGTCTGCCTGATCGGCACCGATTTTCTGAACCTGATGGCGGACCGGAAGAGCCATGGCTTCCTCGATTATCTCCGGGGAGAACTGCTGCCGCGCGACGCGGCGACGCTCGGCGCGACGATCGAGCTGGCCGGCCGACAGCCCGGCGGCGTCTTCGTACCGATCGAGGTGACGAGCGGGCGCGTCGTGCAGCCGGGAGATCCCGCCTTCACCCTGGTGATTCGCGACACCACCGAGCGAAAAGCGCAGGAGAAGCTGCTCCGCGACAGCGCCAATCGCGATCCGCTGACGCGCGTCGCTACCCGCGCCCATGTCGAGCAGCTGGCCGACGTCGAGCTGTTTCGCGCCTCCCGCTACGGCCGGCCGCTGTCGGTGCTGCTGATCGACATCGACCGTTTCAAGAAGGTCAACGACACCCACGGCCACGCCATCGGCGACCACGTGCTGCGCGAGGTCGCGCGGCGCTGCAAGGCGCTGATCCGGGCGTCCGATCTGATCGGTCGCTGGGGCGGCGAGGAGTTCCTGGTGATGACGCCGGAAACCGCCGTGGACGGTGGGCGGGCGCTCGGCGAACGCCTGAGGAAGACGGTAGTCGACCAAGCGGTGGTGCTCGATACCGGCGAGAGCGTTCCGGTCGCGATTTCCATCGGCATCGCCCAATACCTGCCCAGCGACGCCGACCTCACGACCATCGTCGCGCGGGCCGACGAGGCGCTCTACCGGGCCAAAGCGAATGGCCGCAACCGGGTCGAGGTCGCCGGACAAACGCCGGTGGGCGGCACGACAGGGATGGTGGCAAGATCGGCGGCATGATCGCCGCCGACCTGCCGAAGCATCCTTTCTTCTTTCTCCGCCATGGCGAGACCGACTGGAACCGCGACGGGCGGATCGCCGGACATACCGACATTCCGTTGAATGCCGAGGGTCGCGCGCAGGCAGAAGCGGCAGCGAAGAAGCTTGCCGTGGAGCGCATCTCCCGGGTCGTTCACAGCCCGCTCTTACGGGCCCGCGATACTGCGGCCATCATTGCCGCAGGGATCGGTGCGCCGATGACGGTCGTTCCCGGCCTCGCCGAATGTCAGTGGGGCGCCATGGAGGGCCGCATCCCCACCGCCGGCGACTTCGGCTGGATCGACGCCTGGCAGCGCGGCGAGGGGCCGGCCGGGGCCGAGACCTTCTTTGAGTTTCGCAGTCGTGTCCTCGCCGCCCTCGCCGATGCGATCGTGCCCGGCGAGGCCGGGGCCGGCAGGACGATCCTCGTCTCCCATGGCGGCGTCTACCGCGTCCTCCGCGAAGCGATGGGACATTCGCCGGGCTTCGGCGGCGGCGATGCCGAGCCGGTGCTCTGCGAGCCGCCCTTCAAAGCGCGGCAGCCGTGGCGGATCGTGCCGCTCGGCGGCGGTGTATAGTCCTCGGAGGAGCCTGAGACCGCGGATGACGACCATGGACACGACACAGGACCGTTCGAAGCCGTGGCTTCCGGCGGACTGCCGCGCGGTGGTCGCCGCGGCCGAGGCCGAGTTCCTGTCGGATGATCTCGACCGCATCGACGGCGCGCTCCACGACCTGGTCGACGCCCATGAGCGGCACATGGACGTCGAGAGCCTCGGCCTCAACGCCGGCACCAACGTGATGAACCCGCGGGCGGCGGCCATGCTCGGCCGCTCGCTCGGCAACCGCCCGTCGCTGGGATACCCCGGCGACAAGTACGAGATGGGGATGGAGTTCGCCGAGCGGATCGAGGTGGTCGCCGACGCCCTGGTGCGCCGCCTCTTCTCGGCGCCCTTCGCCGAGATCCGTGTCGGCTCCGGTGCGCTCGCCAATCTCTACGTCTTCATGGCGACCTGCCGGCCGGGCGACCGCATCCTGGCCTTCCCGCCGGAGCTGGGCGGGCACGTCACCCATCACCAGGCGGGGGCGGCCGGGCTCTACGGCGTCGAGGTCCATCCGGTCCCCTATGACGCGGCGCGCATGGCGATCGACCTCGACCGGCTCCGCGCCGCCGCCAGGCGTTTGAAGCCGAAGGTCATCACCGTCGCCGGATCGCTCTGCCTCTTCCCCTACGATGTCCGCTCGGTGCGCGGGATCGCCGACGAGGTCGGCGCCTATGTGCTCTACGACGCGGCGCACATGGCCGGGCTGATCGCCGGCGGGCGCTTCCAGGCGCCGCTCGCCGAAGGCGCGCACCTGATGACCTGCTCGACCTACAAGGCCTTCGGCGGGCCGCCTTCCGGCCTGGTGCTGACCACCGAAGCCGACCTCGCCGAGCGGATCGACAAGATCGCCTATCCCGGCCTCACCGCCAATTTCGATCTCGGCAAGACCGCGGCGCTGGCGATATCCGTGCTCGACCTCCTGGCCCATGGCCCGGCCTACGCCGCGATGTGCATCGCCAACGCCGAGGCGCTTGGGCACGCGATGGCGGCGGAAGGGCTCCCGGTCCATGCCGTCGCCGGCCGCGGTCCTACCGAGAGCCACCATCTCGCCGTTCACGCCGCGCCCTTCGGCGGCGGTCAGACCGCGTCGAAGCATCTGGCGAAGGCCAACCTGCTGCTCTGCGGCATCGGCCTGCCGCTGCCGGCGGTCGCGGGCGACCTCAACGGCATCCGGATCGGCACCCAGGAGATCACCCGCTGGGGCATGACGCCAGCGGACATGCCTCAAATCGCCCGCCTGATCGCCCGCGTGCTCAAGGGCAACGAGGCACCCGAGCAGGTCCGCGCCGACGTGACCGACTTCCGGCGCGGCTTCCAGACGATGCGCTACGTCCGCACCGTCACGACAGCGGCTTGAGGGTGGCGACGGGGACGATCGGCAGCACCACATGCGACGGCCTGTCGCGGTCGACATGAACGGTGTTGGTGGCGATGCGCTTCAGCCGCGCCATGCCCTCGGGCTCGCCGGTGTTGGGATTGACGTCGAAGCGCGGAAAGTTGCTGGAGGAGATGTCCAGCCGGATGCGGTGCCCGGCCTTGAACAGGTTGCCGGTGGCGAAGGGCTGGATGGCGATCCGGTAGACCTCGCCGGGCGTCATCATCGACGGCGACTCCCAGGACTCCCGGTAACGGCAGCGGAAGATGCCGTCGGTCAGATTCATGGCGAAGCCGCGCGGGTCGTCGGCGGTCGGCGGATGCACGTCGATCAGCTTGGCGGTGAAGTCGGTGTCGATGCAGGTCGACGAGATCCACAGCTTGACGGTGATCGGTCCGACGACGGCGACGTCCTGGGCCAGCGGCGCGGTCTCGAACACCAGCACGTCGGGGCGGGCGGCGAGCGGCAGCCCCGGATTCTGGATGCCGAAGAAGCGTGGATCCTCCCGCTGGTCGAAGGCGCCGCCGACGAACACCGGCTGGCCGGAGCTGATGCCGCCGCCGATGGTCGGGCAGGGCTTCGCCGGATCGTAGTCGTAGGCAAGGGGAGCGGTGCCCTTGGCCGGCTTCGCCGGGGCCAGCCGGCCGTCGCCATGCAGGTGGTAGGGCTCGAAGCGGGTCTCTGGCAGCGGCCAGTCGGAGGCGGCGATCCATCGGCCGCCGTGATCGAGCCGGCCGGACTCGAGGCGTCGCCCCGAGCCGCCGCCCATCAGGAACAGGCGGACCGCCGGCTCCTCGTCGACGCCGTTCTCGAGGCGCTTCAGCCAGCGGTCGAACCAGCGCCGGCGGAATTCGGTCCAGTTCGCGGCGATGTTGCCGTCTATGGGGGCCTCGCGGCCGAAGTCGACGTCGCCCGAATGGGTCGAGGTGCGGTCGCCATGGAGCCACGGACCCAGGATCAGACGGATCGGGCCCTTCTTCCGGGTTCTGAGGCCGAGGAAGTTCTCGGTCGCCGTCCGCACATAGCAGTCGTACCAGCTCGACATGTGCACGGCCGGGATGTCCGGCACCCGGTCGTGGTAGCCCTCGGCGTAGATCCCAGGCTTCTTCCAGTAGTCGTCGAAGCGACCATGGGTCCACTGCTCGAATAGATAGGCTTCGTATTCCGGCACGTGGCGCAGCGGCGAGTGCCCGGGCTTCCACGGGAAGGCCGTGAACCACGCCTTGATATCCTCGGCTTCGAGCGCGGCGCGGACCGCCGGGTCGGCCTTGGCGGCCGGGCTCTCCCTGGCCTGGTTGTAGGCCCAGGTCGCCTGCCTCATCTCGAAGGCGCCGCCGTTGCGGACAGCGCTCATGTAGGCGTTGGAGAAGCCGCCGGAGTCGACGACCATGGCGGCGAGCCCCCTCGGCCCCATCGAGGCCAGCGCCATCTGCGTGTGCGCCGCATAGGAGAGGCCCATGGTGCCGATGCGGCCGTCGCACCAGGGCTGCGCCAGGATCCAGGCGAGCGTGTCGGCGCCGTCCTCGGCGTCGGAGAGGTACTTCACGAACGCGCCTTCGGAGCCGTGGCGGCCGCGGCAGTCCTGGTAGACGACGACGTAGCCGTGGCGGACGAAGGCGGCGGCAGCCTCGGCGCGGGTGGCCGGCTGGCCGGCGCCAAGGTCGATCTCCGAGCGCGAGGTCTCGGACTTGCCGTAGGGGGTGCGTTCGAGGATCACCGGGAAGCGGCCGGCGGTCGGCCTGCCGTCCCGGGCCGGGCGATGGACGTCGGTCGCCAGGCGGATACCGTCGCGGAGCCGCACCAGGACGTCCGCCTCGACCACGACCTCGTAGGGCTGGTTGGGGAGGTCGGGCATCGGCGGCTCCTAGAACATCGCCGTGGTGCCGCCGTCGACGGTCAGCACGTGGCCGGTGACGAAGGAGGCGGCGTCGGAGAGGAGGAAGACGGCGGCGCCGGCGATCTCCTCCGGCCGGCCCCAGCGGCCGAGCGCCGTCCGCTGCGCGTAGCGGTCATGGACCGCCTTGTCGGCGATCATCGGCTGGTTGGTCTCGGTCGCGAAAAATCCTGGGGCGATTGCGTTGACGGTGATTGCGTGCGGCCCGAGGTCGACGGCAAGCGCGCGGACCAGCGCGGTGAGGCCACCCTTGGCGGCGATGTAGGCGGCGTCGTTCGGCCGCCCGAGCTGCCCGGCGATGGACGTCACCTGGACGATGCGGCCGGTCTTCCGTGGGATCATCAGCCGCGCCGACTCGCGCGCCAGGGTGAATCCGGCGATCAGGTCGGTGTCGATGAGCTGGCGCACTTCGGCGAGCGTAAAATCGAAGAGGGGCTTCCGGTTGCGGGCGCCGACATTGTTGACAAGGCCGTCGAGGCGGCCGTGCCGCACGCCGACCGCGGCGACCTCCCTTGCGACCGCGTCGTCGTCGGCGACGTCGAAGACGGCAGTGGAGGCCTTGCCGCCCAATTCTGCGATGCGCACGGCTGCGGCCCGCGTTCGCGCCTCGTCGCGGCCGTTGAGGACGACATGGGCGCCGGCGGCCGCCACCGCGCGGGCGATCTCGAAGCCGAGCCCGCGACCGGCGCCGGTCACCAGGACGACGCGGCCTGAGAGCGAGAACGGGGAAGGGGAGCCGGAGGTCATTGTCGAGCGCCTAGCTTACCGGAGCCGGGGCGTGTCGGTCATTATGGCCGACGGCGCGCGCCAAACGAGAACCCCGCCGTCTTTCGGACGGCGGGGTCAGGGACGAAAGGGAACTCGTGCCGTCAGCTCAGCACGAGTAGTAGTTCAGGTACTCGATCGGGTGCGGGGTGTGCTCGAGGTCCCACACCTCGTTCATCTTGAGCTCGATGTAGCCGTCGATGAGGTCGTCGGAGAAGACGCCGCCCTTCTTCAGGAAGTCGCGGCTCTTGTCGAGCTCGCCCAAGGCCTCGCGCAACGATCCGCACACTTGCGGCACGTTCTTCAGCTCCTCCGGCGGCAGGTCGTAGAGGTTCTTGTCCATGGGATCGCCGGGATGGATCTTGTTCTGGATGCCGTCGAGGCCGGCCATCAGGAGCGCGGCGTAGGTGAGGTAGGGGTTGCCCATCGGGTCGGGGAACCGGACCTCGACGCGCTTGCCCTTCGGGCTGGCGACGAACGGGATGCGGCAGGAGGCCGAGCGGTTGCGGGCCGAGTAGGCCAGCAGCACCGGCGCCTCGAAGCCCGGGATCAGCCGCTTGTAGCTGTTGGTGGTCGAGTTGGAGAAGGCGTTGACGGCGCGGGCGTGCTTGATGATGCCGCCGATGTAGTAGAGCGCCGTGTCCGAGAGGTCGGCATAGCCGTTGCCGGCGAAGAGGTTCTTCCCCTTCTTCCACACCGACTGATGCACGTGCATGCCCGAGCCGTTGTCGCCCTTGATCGGCTTCGCCATGAAGGTCGCGGTCTTGCCGTAGGAGTGGGCGACCATGTGGACGCAGTACTTGTAGATCTGCATCCGGTCGGCGCACTTGACCAGGGTGTCGTACTTGAATCCGAGCTCGTGCTGGGCCGGCGCCACCTCGTGGTGGTGCTTCTCGATGTCGAGGCCCATCTCCTCCATCATCGTCAGCATCTCGGAGCGGAGATCCTGCTCGGAGTCGACCGGCGGCACCGGGAAATAGCCGCCCTTGATCGGCGGCCGGTGGCCCATGTTGCCTTCTTCGTACTTCCGGTTGGTGTTGTACGGGCCCTCCTGGGAGTCGACCACGTAGGAGACCTCGTTCATCGACACCTTGAAGCGGACGTCGTCGAACACGAAGAACTCGGCCTCCGGGCCGAAATAGCCGGTGTCGCCGATGCCGGTGCCGGAGATGTGGGCCTCGGCGCGCTTGGCGACCGAGCGCGGGCAGCGCGAATAGGCCTGGCCGGTGGACGGCTCCAGCGTATCGCAGGCGATGATCAGGGTCGGCTGAGCGGTGAATGGATCCATCACCGCGGTCGAGAGATCGGGCATCAGCGTCATGTCGCTCTCGTTGATCGCCTTCCACCCGGCGATCGACGAGCCGTCCATCATGAAGCCTTCGACCAGCGTTTCTTCGTCGACCGTGCGCACGGACTGGCTCAAGTGCTGCCACTTGCCGCGCGGATCGGTGAAGCGCAGATCCACGTACTTCACGTCGTGCTGCTTGATCAGTTCCATGATCTTCTTAGGCGTCGTCATGTCGTCCTCGTTGCTGTTCGGGAGAGGGCTTTGGGCACTAGGCGGGAAGGAACGACGGGAAGCGCAAACAGGCGGCCGCGCCGGCCGCGCCGGCGTCAGACGGCGTCGGTGCCGCGCTCGCCCGTGCGGATGCGGATCGCCTCCTCGATCGAGGAGACGAAGATCTTGCCGTCGCCGATGCGTCCGGTGTGGGCGGCCTTCTGGATCGCCTCGATCGCGCGTTCCACCAGCGCGTCGTCGAGCACGACCTCGACCTTCACCTTGGGCAGGAAATCGACGACATACTCGGCGCCGCGGTAGAGCTCGGTGTGGCCTTTCTGGCGGCCGAAGCCCTTGGCTTCGGTGACCGTGATGCCCTGGATGCCGACCTCGTGCAGCGCCTCTTTGACCTCGTCCAACTTGAACGGCTTGATGATCGCCTCGATCTTCTTCATCTCGGACCTGGGCTCGCTTCGCTCTGGATCGGCCGCGGGAACGGGTTCCCCCGCGCGGCCGCGGGGTTTCGTCCCCGAAGTGCAGAGTCCATGCCAGGGTCTAAGGCGCGGAAATCCGCCGGCCAGCCCGGGTGGCCGGTTGGCGAGAGCCTAACCAATAGGCGAGAGCCTAATTTTTAGGCAGAGACGCCGGAGGCGTTCGGAGCCTCGATCGCCCTATTTGGCGAGGCAGACGCGGATGCGCTTGATCGCCTCGCGGATGTTCTCGGTCGAGTTGGCGTAGGAGAAGCGGATGAAGCCTTCGCCATGGGCGCCGAAGCTGGTGCCGGCGATGGTGGCGACGCCGGCCTCCTCCAGCATCTTGGTCTGCAGCTCCTTGGCGCTCAACCCGGTGCCTTCGATGTTGGGAAAGACGTAGAAGGCGCCGCCCGGCTCGACGCAGCGGAAGCCCGGAAGCTGATTCAGCTCACCGACGATGACGCGCCGGCGCTCGTCGAAGGCCTTCATCATCACCCCGACCGCGTCCTGCGGGCCGGTGAGCGCGGCGATGCCGGCGAACTGGGTTGGCGCGTTGACGCAGGAATGGCAGTTGATGGCGAGCTTCTCGGCGTGGCGAAAAAGGGCCTTCGGCCAGACCGAGTATCCCAGGCGCCAGCCGGTCATCGCATAGGTCTTGCTCCAGCCGTCGAGCAGGATCGTCCGATCCTTCATCGAGGGATATGACAAGAGGGGGACGTGCTCGCGGCCGTCGTAGAGCATCTGGCCGTAGATCTCGTCCGACATGACGGTGACGTCCGGGTGGCGCTCGAGGCCGGCGACCAGCCTGTCGAACTCGGCCCGGGGCACGGCGCCGCCGGTGGGATTGGCCGGGCTGTTGAGGATGATCAGGCGGGTCTTCCTGGTGATCCGGGACAGCACGTCCTCGGCCGAGAAGGCGAAACCGTTCTTCTCCAGAAGCGGGATCGGCACCGGGGTCGCGCCCGAATGCTTGATCACCGACTCGTAGATGGGGAATCCGGGGTTGGGGTAGAGGATCTCCGTGCCCTTCTCGCCGAGGATCATGATGGCGAAGTACATCGTGACCTTGCCGCCGGGCATGATCATGACGAGGTCGGGGTCGATCTCGATGTCCTGGCGGCGCTTGATGTCGGCGGCGACCGCTTCGCGGAGCGCGGGGATGCCGTTGGCCGGGGTGTAGCCGTGGTGGCCGTCCCGCATCGCCTTGATCGCGGCCTCGACGATGTGCCCGGGCGTCTTGAAGTCGGGCTGGCCGATGCCGAGGTTGACGATGGATTTGCCCTTGGCCGCCAGGGCCTGCGCACGGGCCAGCACCTCGAAAGCGGTCTCGGTCCCTAAGACCTGCATGCGTTCGGCGACGTCCACCATAGGCGACCTCCGGAAGGGGCCGGCACTATGCCCGAGGGCCTCCCTCGAGGAAAAGGCCCGCCTGCGACATCCCGTCCCCCTGCCGGAGGTTGCGGAAAAGGCCCGGAAATGTCATAGTTCCAAGTTCAACTTCGTTCTTTGGAGTTCGTCCAAATGGCCCGGGTAACCGTCGAAGACTGCGTCGTCAAGATTCCCAACCGCTTCGACTTGGTGATGACCGCCGCCCAGCGGGCGCGCGAGATCGCCTCGGGCGCCTCGATCACCATCGATCGCGACAACGACAAGAACCCGGTGGTGGCGCTACGCGAGATCGCCGAGGAGACCGTCAACCTGCCGGGTCTGATGGAGTCGCTGGTGAGGGGACTTCAACGGCAGGTCGAGGTCGACGAGCCGGAGGAGGAGATCCTCGAGGTCATGGCGGACGAGCAGGCGCTTGCCCAAGCGATGATGGCCGGCGCCGCCCAGGCGGCCGAGGCCACGGAGGACGAGGTCGAGATCTCCGACGCCGATGTACCCGAAGACGCCGGCGACGACCGAGCCTAGGCCTGTGGACGGCGTCGGACGAAAACCGTTCCGGCGCTGTGAAGGCGGATAGCCATGATCCGCCAGTACGAACTCGTCGAGCGGGTCAAAGCCTACGACCCGCACGCGGACGAGGATCTCCTCGATCGCGCCTATGTCTACGCCATGAAGGCGCACGGCTCGCAGACCCGAGCCTCCGGCGATCCTTACTTCGCCCACCCGCTCGAGGTTGCCGGCATCCTCACCGGGATGAAGCTGGACACGGCTTCGATCGTGACCGCGCTCCTCCACGACACCGTCGAGGACACCGACGCGACGATCGAGGATATCGAGGCCAAGTTCGGCAAGGAGGTCGCCCGTCTCGTGGACGGCGTGACCAAGCTCAACCGTATCGAGCTTCAGTCGGACCAGGAAAAGCAGGCCGAGAACTTCCGCAAGCTGGTGTTGGCCATGAGCGAGGACATCCGGGTCCTCCTGGTCAAGCTCGCCGACCGCCTCCACAACATGCGGACGCTCCATTTCGTCGAGGATCCGGCCAAGCGCCGGCGGATCGCGATGGAGACGATGGAGATCTATGCGCCGCTGGCCGAACGCATCGGGATCCACCGCATGAAGGACGAGCTCGACGACCTCGCCTTCGCCGAGATCAACAAGGATGCCCGGGACAGCGTGACGGCGCGGCTGTCCTTCCTCCGCGACAAGGGTGCCGACCTCGTCCACGGCATCATCGTGCAGCTGAAGCAGAAGCTGAAGGAGGGTGGGGTCGAGGCCTGGGTGTCGGGCCGCGAGAAGACGCCGTACTCGATCTGGCGGAAGATGCAGCGGAAGAACGTCGGCTTCGAGCAGCTCTCCGACATCATGGCCTTCCGCGTCGTCGTCGACAAAGTCGAGGACTGTTACCAGGCGCTCGGCATCCTGCATGCCGCCTACTCGGTCGTGCCCGGCCGCTTCAAGGACTACATTTCGACGCCCAAGCCCAACGGCTACAGCTCGGTCCACACCAGCGTCATCGGACCTGAACGCCAGCGCATCGAAATGCAAATCCGCACCCGCGACATGCACGACGTGGCCGAGCTCGGCGTCGCCGCCCACTGGGTCTACAAGCAGGACTCGGCCGAGGCCAAGGACGGCCGCCAGTACCGCTGGCTGCGCGAGCTCCTGGACATCCTGGAGCACGCCGCCGGACCCGAGGAGTTCCTCGAGCACACCAAGCTCGAGATGTTCCAGGATCAGGTGTTCTGCTTTACGCCCAAGGGCGACCTGTTCGCGCTCCCCCGCGGCGCCACGCCCGTCGACTTCGCCTATGCGGTCCACAGCCAGATCGGCGATACCTGCGTCGGTGCCAAGATCAACGGCCGCCTGGTGCCGCTGCGGACCCGTCTCAACAACGGCGACCAGGTGGAGATCGCGACCTCCAAGACACAGACGCCGTCGCCGACCTGGGAGCAGTTCGTCGTCACCGGCAAGGCCAAGGCGCGGATCCGCCGCTTCGTCCGTCTGAAGAAGCGGGCCGAGTTCTCCGAGCTCGGCAAGGCGATCCTGCAGAAGGCCTTTCGTCAAGAGGGATATACATTCTCTGACAAGGCGTTCAACGGTGTTCTTCAGACATTTGATGCGGAAACAGCCGAGGACATCTACGCTGCCGTCGGCGAGGGCATCCGCTCCGAGCGCGAGGTCCTGCACGCGATCTTCCCGGGCCTCAAGCAGAAGACCCAGGATCCGGGCAAGGTCGTCCCGATCGCGCGCTCGCGCGCCGCCAAGGACCGCAAGAACGAGCTCCGGGTCCCGATCCGCGGCCTGATCGCCGGCATGGCCGTCCACTTCGCCCACTGCTGCCACCCGCTGCCGGGTGACCGCATCGTCGGCATCGTCACCACCGGCAAGGGCGTCACCATCCACACCATCGACTGCGAGACCCTGGAGCAGTTCAACGACACGCCCGAGCGCTGGCTCGACGTCGGTTGGGATGTCGGCGACGCCGATCCCGAGCGCCACATCGGCCGGCTCAGTGTCACTTTGACCAACGAGCCCGGCAGCCTCGGCAGCCTGACGACGATCATCGGCAAGAACCAGGGCAACATCACCAACCTCAAGTTCACCAACCGCTCGCCCGACTTCTTCGACATGCTGATCGACATCGAGGTGGAGAGCGTCCGCCACCTGACCAACATCGTGGCCGCGCTCAGGGCCGCGCCGGTGATCAACTCGGTCGAGCGGGCCCGCGGTTGACGCTAAAATGGGAGCCCCCAACCCCGGAGTAGGCCCTCCCATGCCCCGTCCACTCCGCCTCGGCGTCAACATCGACCACGTCGCCACCATCCGGAACGCCCGCGGCGGCCGACATCCCGACCCGGTCCGGGCCGCCAGGCTCGCGGTCAAGGCCGGCGCCGATGGCATCACCGCCCATCTCCGCGAGGACCGGCGTCACATCTCCGACGACGACATCGCGCGCCTGGTCCGCGACATCGACCGGCCGCTCAACCTGGAGATGGCGGCGACCGACGAGATGCTGGCGATCGCGCTCCGCCATAGGCCCCATGCCGTCTGCCTGGTGCCGGAGAGGCGCATCGAGGTGACGACGGAGGATGGCCTCGATGCAGCCCGGCTGTTCGATCGCCTGCGGCCCTACGCCCAGAAGCTCGGCGACGCGATCTTCTCTGGCCTCGATTCATCGATCAGGCGCATGCGCTCGCTGATGGACAAGGTGCGGGCCAGCGCCACCGGCGCCGAGACCGCATGATCATCGGCCTCGGCACCGATCTGATCGACATCGAACGGATCGAGGCGACGATCGAGCGCTTCGGCGAGCGGTTCCTCAACCGCATCTTCACGCCACTCGAGCAGGCGAAATCCGATCGGCGGGCGAACCGGGCGGCGAGCTATGCCCGCCGCTACGCCGCCAAGGAAGCCTGCTCGAAGGCGCTCGGGACCGGTTTCCGGCGCGGCGTCTTCTGGCGCGACATGGGCGTGGTCAACGATCCATCGGGCCGGCCGACGATGAAGCTGACCGGCGGAGCGGCCAGGCGCCTGGCCGAGATCACCCCCGACGGCATGGAAGTCCGCATCGACGTCTCATTGACCGATGAGCCGCCGATCGCCCAGGCGACGGTGATCATCACCGTGGTGCCGAGGGCGGGCTAGCTCTACGGGGGAAGTTCGAGGCCGCCCGGGAGGGCGACTAGGATGACGATAGTGGCTTGGTGGCCGGTTTTCTGGGGTGCGCCTCACGCCCGGCCCCCGAAGCGCTGGGTGCCGTTGGCCGATGCCCCATAGCACGCGCCGACCCAAGGCCGACCAGACGCAACGTCCCGTCACGCGCGGCCGCCATGTCCGCCATGATCCGGTCCATGCTGCTGCTCAGCCATTCGCCGTAGGCCGCGGCCATCTCGCCGGCATCTTGGGGGGCGGAGAGCTTCTGCAGGGCGCGAAATCCCGCCTCCATCGCCTCATGGCGGCGCTTCGTCCACGCCGCCATCATTTTTTGGGTCTCGTCGAGAAGCTCGGCCTGATCGTGCAGCACGGCGTCCATGTGAACACTGAGCGCCTGCGACCAATCCGGCATCATTGCCTCGGCGGCCTTTGGCGGCTCCCGTTCGGCCGGCCGGCCATTCAGCCATGCGACAACAGGCGGAGCGGTCGGGAGAGGCCTCTCAGGCCTCGTGCCGACGTGCTCAATACCACCCGTAGACTCGGTCGAGGTGTCTCTAACTAGATCGCCCATGGCAGATGGCCCCAATGTTCCATCTGTAGCCATATTGCCGGCAGCCGTGGCGCTGTCATATCCACCGAACGTATGAGCCTGGGGGCGGGAGACGAGCTCAAACGTCGCCAGATGCATCGACGGCTCTTGAGAGGCGCAGAGTCGGCCGCCAGCCCTCCGTCGTTCGGTTCGAGCGCATGCGCCGGATAGCCGCCGCCATGCCCCCATGGCATGACCTCGGTCCATGACCGATTTCTCAAAACTCCTGGCCGCCTATGCGGCGACCCAGCTCGGCGACCAGATCACCCTCCTGGCGTTGCCGCTGGTGGCCGCCTTGGTCCTCGGGGTCGGCCCGGCCGAGATGGGCTGGCTCGCCGCGGCCGCGACGGCACCGTTCTTCGTCTTCGGGCTGCCGGCAGGCGTCTGGATCGACCGGCTGCCGCGGCGCTCGGTCATGATGGTCGCCGACCTCTCGCGGGCGCTCGCGCTGCTCGCGGTGCCGGCCGCGACGCTGCTCGACACTCTCAGCATGCCACTGCTCTTGGCCGCGGCCTCCCTCGCCGGTACCGGCACCGTCTTTGTCGATGTCGCGAGCCAGTCCTACGTACCGTCGCTCGTCGGGCGCGATCGGCTGATCCACGCCAACAGCCGCTTCGAAGTCGGCCGTGCCGCCGCCGCGTCGGGCGGGCCCGGGCTCGCGGGTTTGCTCTCTGGGCTGATCGGGCCGGGTCTTTCGGTTCTAGCGAGCGCCCTCGCCGCCCTCGTCGCGGTAGCCTTCACCTGGCGCATCGTCGCTCGCGATGCCCCAGCGCCGGCCGTTGCCCGACGCGCCTTCGCCATTGAGCTCAAGGAGGGAGTGGAATTCCTCCTCAGGGAGCCGAGGCTGCGGGCCCTGGCGCTGTGCGCACTTACCTGGAACGTCTCCTGGTTCGCCCTGGGAACGGTCCTGGTGCTGCATGCCGCCCGCAACCTCGGCCTGTCGGCCCTCGAGATCGGACTTGTCTTTGCCGTCGATGGGATCGGCATGGTTCTGGGCGCGCTCTTCGCGCCGGCGATCGAGCGCCGGATCGGCCTTGGCCGGGCCATCGTCCTCGGACCGACCCTTTGCGCCCTCGGCGTGCTGCCGGTGCTGGCGGCGACCCCGGCGAGCGCGCTCCCGCTGCTGGCGGCCGGACGCTTCCTGTTCGGCTTTGGGCCGATGGTCTTCAGCGTGACTCAGACCAGCCTGCGCCAGAGCGTCACGCCGACCCGGCTGCTCGGGCGGGTCAATGCCAGCCTCCGCTGGCTCACCTGGGGCTTCCGGCCCCTGGGGGCGGTCCTCGGCGGGCTCGCCGGGGAGGTTCTGGGCCTCCATGCCGGTATCGCCCTGGCCGGGCTCGGACTCGCGCTTTGCCTTGTTCCGCTTGTAGTTTCTCCGGTGCCCGGGTTGCAGCGGCTCCAGGCCTAGCTTGCCGGGGAGGGGCGGGTCTGGCATACCTCGCCCTCGATCCTCCCCCAGCGCGGCGAACAATGAGCCTGACCACATCGTCGAAGAAGGCCAGCACGGTCTGGGACACCATCAAGACGGTGCTCTACGCTGTCGGGATCGCATTGGCGATCCGCACCGCCGCGGTCGAGCCCTTCAACATCCCCTCGGGCTCGATGATCCCGACGCTCCTGGTCGGCGACTATCTGTTCGTCAGCAAGTTCTCCTACGGCTACAGCCGCTACTCGCTGCCGTTCGGCTTGCCGCTGATCCCCGGCCGCGTTCTCTACCGCGAGCCCGACCGCGGCGACGTCGCGGTCTTCAAGCTGCCGCGCGACAACTCGACCGACTACATCAAGCGCATCATGGGGCTCCCCGGCGACCGCCTCCAGATGGTCGGCGGCGTGCTCACCATCAACGGGTTGCCGGTGAAGCGCGACCGGGTCGAGGACTTCCTCGAAGGCACCGGGCGCGCGGCTCAGCACTACGCCCAATACGTCGAGACGCTCCCTAGCGGCCGTCAGCACCGGATCATCGAGGTGTCCGATGACGGCCCGCTCGACAACACGCCGGTCTATATCGTCCCCGCCGGGCACTACTTCGCTATGGGCGACAACCGCGACAACTCCCTCGACAGCCGCGTCCTCTCCGGCGTCGGCTTCATTCCCGCCGCCAACCTGGTCGGCCGCGCCGAGTTCACCTTCTTCTCGACCAATGGCGAGGCGCGGATTTGGGAAGTGTGGAAGTGGCCCTTCGCGATCCGCCTCGCCCGGATGTTCCGAGGCATCGTCTGAGGCGCCTCGCCGCCGCTCTCAGCCACGTCTTCGCCCGGCCCGACCTGCTCGACGAAGCGCTGACCCACGCCAGTGCCGTCAAACGCCGCGGGCGCGGCTACGAGCGGCTCGAGTTTCTCGGTGACCGCGTCCTCGGCCTGATCCTCGCAGACATCCTGCTCGCGACATTCCCAAAGGAGTGCGAGGGTGACATCGCCAAGCGCCATGCGCGTCTGGTCAGCCGCCCGGCCCTCGTCCACGTGGCCCGCGCGATCGATCTCGGCGCCGCGATCCGGGTCTCCAAGGGTGAGGACGAGGCCGGAGCCCGCGCCAGCGAGGCGGTGCTGGCCGACGCGATGGAGGCGGTGATCGCCGCGCTCTACCTCGACGGCGGCCTCGACGCCGCCCGCACCTTCATCACGGCGCGCTGGAAGGAGCTGATCGAGGCCGACGCGGCCCCGCCGAGGGATGCCAAGACGCGCCTCCAGGAATGGGCCCAGGCCCGCGGGCTCGGGCTTCCCACCTATACCGAGACCGCGGCGAGCGGCCCCGCCCACGCGCCGCAGCGGACGATCGAGGCCAAGGTCGACGGACACGCGCCGGCCTCCGGCAGCGGCCGCTCGAAGCGCGAGGCCGAGCAGGCGGCGGCGGCGGCGCTGCTCGCCGTGGTCGCCGCCGATGGCTGAGACCGGGCCCCGGCGCTGCGGCCTGGTGGCGCTGGTCGGCGCGCCCAATGCCGGCAAGTCGACGCTGCTGAACAAGCTGGTCGGCGCCAAGATATCGATCGTCACGCCCAAGGTGCAGACGACGCGGACGCGCATCACCGGCATCGCCATCGAGGGCACGACCCAGCTCGTCTTCGTCGACACGCCGGGCATCTTCACCAAGACCAAGCGGCGCCTCGAACGCGCCATGGTCGCCTCGGCCTGGGCCGGTGCCGCCGATGCCGATCGCGTGGTGGTCGTGGTCGACGGCACCAAGAAGGGCATCGGCGACGACACGCGCCGGATCCTCGACGGCCTCCGGGAGGCGAAGCGCCCAGCGATCCTCGCCCTCAACAAGGTCGACCTGATCAAGCGCCCGGAGCTGCTGCCGCGCGCCGCCCAGCTCAACCAGGCCTTCGACTTCGACAAGACCTTCATGATCTCGGCCGAAACCGGCGACGGCGTCGCCGACCTCCGAAAGTATTTGGCCGGCCTGATGCCTGAGGGACCCTGGCTCTTCGCCGACGACGATCTCTCCGACTTGCCCGAGCGGCTGCTCGCCGCCGAGGTCACCCGCGAGCAGATTTTCCTCAACCTGCATGACGAGCTGCCCTACGACCTGATGGTCGAGACCGAGAGCTGGAAGGAGTTCCGGGACGGCTCGGTCAAGATCCAGCAGGTCGTCTATGTCCGCCGCGCCAGCCAGAAGGCGATCGTGCTGGGGAAGGGGGGCCAGACCGCGAAGGCGATCGGCGCCCAGGCGCGACGCGAGCTGGAGGCCCAGCTCGGCCGACGGGTCCACCTCTTCCTCTTCGTCAAGGTCCGCGACACCTGGATCGATGATCCGGACCGCTTCAAGGGCATGGGCCTCGACTGGGTGGAGTAGCGCTCGTCCCCCGGGTAAGGGCGGTCCGCCTCCGGGCTCTTGACCGCGTTCGACCGGGACGTTGAAATCATGGCGAGACCGCACGGGAAAGCCGGCGAGTGCGGCAACATCATCTTTACGCCGGCGGCGGAATAACCCACCGGAATCGACGTTCTGCGCGTCAGGATTGCCGAACGTCCGAATGATCTCGCAACAGGATTGCACATCGTATGGCCGGCCCCTATTCCCTCGACGGGCTCATGAAGTGGCTGCGGCGCGAGGAGTGGGCCGACGCATTCGATGATCTTCTGGCCCGCCATCTCGGGCCTGCCTGCGCGAAGGAGAATATTGAGGACCTCGACCACCTGATATCCGTGACCGGCATGGACGACTTCATGGTCCTATGGGGGTGCTCCTTCGAGGATTTCCTCGCCCATGATCTTGAAGACGGCCGCAATATCGTTGACGACTACCTGAAGAGACGTGGCTGGAAGGAGAAGGTTCAAGACAAAGCCTATATGGCCGCGCTGCGATCGTCGGTCATGAGCCTCTACGAAGTCAGCGACATCGTTCCCGGCAGCTCCTTTCTTGCCCGCGATCTGGTGCGTGGCGGCGACCCGGTCCGCGTCAGCGAGAAGTCCGGCAGCCGTTCGCTCCGCCAATGGGACAAGATCAGCGCGCGGGTCGTCAAGGTGAGCGGGACGACCATGTTGACGGGCGGACTTCTACGGTTCGACCTCGGCGACGCCGACGCGCTGATGGCGTCGATCGAGAAATTCCGCAAAGGGGAGCGCAAGGAGATCGCGAAGCTGACCAGCGGTCTTCCCGACGAAGCCGCCGATGCGCTTGCGGAGGGGATGTCGTCCGAGTCAGCCCTGCTTCGAGGCCTGGCGCCGCTCTTCACGACCGTATGGCTCGGCTCCTACCTTTCGCGGGTTCTCGATCCGAAGCGGCCGGACATGGTGAACACCGACGGCGATACGCTGCAGTTCACGACCTTGCACTATCCCCTGGGACCGGGGGTGACGGGCGACGACGTGCGGGCGGCGCTACGCGGAGTCCCCGCGCTTCGGGAAGAGAGCCCCACTTTCTGGAACTGGGTCGAAAGCAATCGCCCGATCAAACCGACTTCAACCCGCGCACCGGCGAGTCGCACTTTCATCACGGCCCTCGACGACGGGGCGCTTTGCCTGGGAACGGTGGAGCTTGCAGCCGATAAGATCACCCTGTCCGTCAATTCCCAGAAGCGCGCGGAGCGGGGGCGGGCCGTGCTCGCCGACGCGCTCGCCGGCCTGACGCTCGAGCCCCTGGCGGAAATGCAGACCGTCGAACAACTGTTGGCGTCGAAACCTGCACGCGAAACACCACTCCCCCCCTCGGGTCTCTCGCCGGACGAGGAGAAGGCCGTCATCCGCGCGAGCCTCGACGAGCACTATCGCAGGCTGCTCGACGAGCCCGTCCCGGCCCTGGGAGACGTCACGCCTCGACGCGCGGCGCGCACGAAGAAGGGTCGCGAGAAGCTGATTGCCTGGCTCAAATACCTTGAGAATGAATCGGGGAAGCATGCCGCCGACAGCCCTATGGCCGGGTACGAGCTCGCCTGGATGTGGGAGGAGCTTGGCGTTGCCGATCAGCGCCGGTGAGCGCGAGGCGCGGTGCTGTCGCCGGTAAAAAACAGTGAAATCGGCCGCAATCATGCCGCGAGCCGCTGTTTGAAGGCTTTCGCCACGGCCTTGGTAAGGGTGGGGTTGGCAGTTCAATCGCGTCCGGCCGCGTGCTAGACACCTTCGCCCTGAAACCGCGCCGAGCGATGCCGTGAAGCCTGCCAACTCCATCATGTCCGGCTACGGGACGACCGTCTTCGAGGTGATGTCGCGCCTGGCGATCGAGCATGGCTCGATCAACCTCGGGCAGGGTTTCCCGGACGGCAACGGCCCGCCTGAGGTGGTGGCGGCGGCGCAGGCGGCGCTCGCCGACCGGCCGAACCAGTACCCGCCGATGATGGGCGTGCCCGAGCTCCGTCAGGCGGTCGCCCGCCACGACAAGCGCTTCCACGGCCTCGATGTCGACTGGCAGTCCGAGGTGATCGTCACATCCGGGGCGACCGAGGCGTTGGCGGCCTGCCTCTTCGGGCTGATCGAGCCCGGCGACGAAGTCGTGCTGTTCGAGCCGCTCTACGACTCCTATCTGCCGATTGTCAGGCGCGCGGGCGGCATCCCGAAGCTGGTGCGGCTCTCGCCGCCGGAATGGCGGCTCGACGAGACCGCGCTTCGGGCAGCGTTCACCGACCGCACCAAGCTCGTTCTTCTCAACAATCCGCTGAACCCGGCGGCGAAGGTCTTCACCCGGGCCGAGCTCCAGCTCATCGCCGACCTCATCCTCGCGCACGACGCGGTCGCCGTCTGCGACGAGGTCTACGAGCACATCGTTTTCACCGACGCCCCCGACTTCATTCCGCTGATCTCGCTCCCGGGGATGCGCACGCGCTGTCTCCGCATCGGGTCGGCCGGCAAGACCTTCTCGCTGACCGGCTGGAAGGTCGGATACGTGACGGCGGCGCCCGAGCTCCTCCGTGCCGTGACCAAGACCCATCAGTTCCTGGTCTTCACCACGCCGCCCAACCTGCAGCGGGCGGTGGCGGCCGGCCTCGACCTCGGCGACGGCTACTACCGCGACCTCGCCGGCGAGACGCAGGCCAAGCGCGACCGCTTCGGCCGGGGCCTAGCCGAGATCGGCTTCGGCGTGCTGCCGAGCCAGGGGACCTATTTCATCACCGCCGACTTCCGGCCGCTCGGTTTCAACGGTACCGACGAAGAGTTCTGCCGGCACATCACCGTCGAGGCCAAGGTCACCGCTGTCCCGGTCAGCGCCTTCTTCACGCCCGAGGAGCCACCCCGGGCCTTCGCCCGTTTCTGTTTCTGCAAGAAGGACGAGGTTCTGGATCAGGCGCTTGGACGGTTACTAAGACATTTCCGGAACTTTGAGCCGTAAGTCACGGTTGCGGATCCCCTTTCCAGGCGCCATGATGGCTCACCATGCTGCTCGATAGGATCACCGTGAGAGCGGTCGAGATCCTGGCTGACTCGACGGCCCGCACCGTCGGCACCGGATCGATCGTCTACCTCAAGCTCACCCGGGTGGTGAGCGTGGGCTCGCGCCAGGCGTTGGATTCCGCCCGCACCGAGTTCGACAAGCTGCCGGGCGACCGGCGGAGATCGATCCGCACCGACGCGATAACCGAGGCCGAGAAGCTCAAGGCCACCAAGGGCACGGTCGCCGCGATCGAGTCGATGTTCAAGCCGTTGACGCCGCTCGACGGCAAGGTCACGCGACTGGTGGTTCGCTAGGCGTTTCCTCGGTTCGCGGCAATAGGAGGGGAGCGATGGCCCGCACACGGCTCTCGCGCAGCGATCTCACCGGCAAGGTCCAGACCGTCCGCGGCTTCCTCGATCCGGCGGAACTCGGCCAGACCCTGATGCACGAGCACGTGCTCTGGGATCTGCGGACCCCGGAGATCCGGGCCAAGAACGATCTCGGGCCCGAGCTGTCGATGCGGAACATCTTCCAGATGGCCTATGGCGAGACCTACTCGCCCCGCAACATGCTGTTCGACGACGTCGCCATCGCCATCGACGAGCTGCAGATGATGCGCGACGTCGGCGGCCAGACCGTGGTCGAGCTGACCTGCGGCGGCATCCGCCCCGATCCCAAGGGCCTGGCCCAGGTCTCCGAGGGGACCAGCGTCAACATCGTCATGGGCTGCGGCTACTACGTCGAGGAGTACCAGGATCCCCGCAACCGGGGGCGGAGCGCCGACGACTTCGCGCGCGAGATCGCGGCCCAGGTCCTGGAAGGCGCCTGGGGCACCAACGTCCGCTCCGGTATCATCGGCGAGATCGGTACGACGACTCCGTGGGGTGCCCTCGAGCGCACGGTGTTGAGGGGGGCTATCCTGGCCCAGCAGGAGACCGGCGCCTGCCTCAACATCCATCCCGGCCGCCACGAGGACCTGCCCCAGGAGATCGCCGAATTCGTCGTCGCCAACGGCGGCGATCCGGCGCGCACGGTGATCAGCCACATCGACCGGACGATCTCCGATTCCGAGCGCCTGCTCAGGCTCGCCGATACCGGCGTCACCGTCGAGTTCGACCTGTTCGGCGTCGAATTCGCCTACTACAAGCTCAACACGGCCATCGACATGCCGAACGACGCCGTCCGGCTCGAGCATCTGCGCACACTGATCGACGCCGGCCATCTCGCCCGCATCGTCATCAGCCACGACATCTGCTTTCGTACGCGCCTGGTGAACTTCGGCGGCCACGGCTACGGCCACATCTTCCGCAACGTCGTGCCGATGATGCGCCGGCGAGGCTTCAGCGAGGCCGAGATCCAGGCGATCCTGGTCGACAATCCGCGGCGGTTGCTGACCTTCGCCTAAGCCTTGGCCGCCTCTTCGGCGACCAGCTCCTTCTTGGACAGCTTGCCGATCAGCGTCTTCGGCAACGCCGGGCGGAACTCGATCTGGCGCGGCATCTCGATCGGATTGAGCTTGTCCTTGAGGAAGTCGGTCAACTCTTCGGCCGTCAGCGTCTTTCCGGCCTGGAGCTTGACGAAGGCTTTCGGGCTCTGGCCGCGATAGCTGTCGGCGATGCCGATGACCGTGCATTCCTCGACCGCCGGGTGCTGGTAGATCGCCTCCTCGACGACACGCGGATAGACGTTGAAGCCGCTGCAGATGATCAGGTCCTTGATCCGGTCGACGATGAAGAAGTAGCCATCCTCGTCCATGAGCGCGATGTCGCCGGTGCGCAGCAGGCCGTCGATCATCTGCTGCTGTGTCGCCTCGGCCCGGTTCCAATATCCGGCCATGACCTGGGGACCCTTGATGCAGATTTCGCCTCGTTCGCCACGCGGAACGACTTTCGTGGGGTCGGCGATGTCGCGGAGCTCGATCCGGGTCTGCGGCAGCGGCAGGCCGATCGAACCCGCCTTGTTGAGGCCGCCGAGCGGGTTGCAGTGGGTCACCGGCGAGCTCTCGGTCAGGCCGTAGCCTTCGATCAACAGGCAGCCGGTGATCTGCTCGAAGCGCTGCTTGACCTCGAGCGGCAGCGGTGCGCCGCCGGAGATGCAGTTCCGGATCGACGAGATGTCGCGTGGCTGCTTTGCGACGGCGCTGTTGAAGGCGGTGTACATGGTCGGCACGCCGGCCATGAAGGTCGGCCGCTTGGTCTCGATCGTCTTCAGCGCGGCGTCGACCTCGAAGCGCGGCAGCATGACGATCTCGGCGCCGGCCGATAGCATCATGTTCTGAATGACGGTCATGGCGAAGACGTGGAAGAACGGCAGCACGCCGAGCACGCGTTCCTTGCCGAACTCGAACTTATGAAACCAGCGCCGGCACTGCACCGCATTGGCGTGGAGGTTGGCGTGGGTGAGCATCGCGCCCTTAGGCACGCCGGTGGTGCCGCCGGTGTACTGCAGCACCGCGACGGTCTTGACCGGGTCGACCGGCACCGCCCGGTAGCGGCCGTCATTGGCGACCAACTCTGCGAAGCGCGGATTCGCCTTGTTCCGGGGCGGCGTCGCCAGGTCCTTCCGCCTGACCCAGGGGAAAAGCAGCCGCTTGATCAGGGGCAGGGCGTCGGCCATCGAGGCGACGACGATGGTCTTGAGCGGCGTTGTCTCGATCATCGGCGCAAGCTTGGAATAGAGAGCCTGCAGGTCGAGGGTGATCATCACCTCGGTACCGGAGTCCTTGATCTGGGACTCGATCTCCTTGGCGACATAGAGCGGGTTGAAATTGACGACGATGCCGCCGGCCTTGAGGATGCCGAAATAGGCGATGACGAAGTACGGGCAGTTCGGCAGGAACAGGCCGACACGGTCTCCCGGCTTGACGCCGAGATCCTGCAGGCCTTTGGCGAACCGGTCGACCTGGGCGGAGAGTTCGGCGTAGGTCGTCTTCTTGTCGAGGAAGTCGATGGCGTTCTGGCCGGGAACGCGGCGAACCGGCTCGTCCAGCAGCTCGTAGAGGGGCTTTGGATCGATCGGCTCGTGCCAATCGATGTTGGGTGGGTAGTGGGGCGTGTAGTCGCGGCCGCCACTGGCGATCGACAAGGCCGGGCCGGTCATTGCCATCCCCCAAGGTTGCTGGGCCCATCCTGAAGGGAGGGACCGGCCGAGGGCAATGGGGTTGAGGGAGGCGGCGGCCCGGGCTCAGGCGAAATGGCAGGCCACCCGGTGGCTGGGCTCGAGCGCCCGCAACGCCGGGTCCTCGATCTGGCAGCGGTCCCGGGCCTTGGGGCAGCGGGGCGCATAGGCGCAGCCGCGGGGCGGCGGCGGGATCGCCTCGGTCGAGGTCCCGGCGAGCCGGACCCCGCGCCGGTCGCGCCGGCGGGCCCCAGTCGAGAGCCCGGGGATCGCCGCCATCAGGGCCTGGGTATAGGGGTGCCGGGGATCGGCGAACAGCGCCTCGGCCGGCGCCTGCTCGACGATGCGCCCCTGGTACATGACCGCGACGTCGTCGCAGAGATGCTCGACCACCGCGAGGTTGTGGCTGATGAAGAAATAAGTGACGCCGTGGCGGCGCTGCAGGTCCTGCATCAGGTTGAGAACCTGGGCCTGGACGGAGACGTCGAGGGCCGAGACCGGCTCGTCGGCGACGATCAGCTTCGGCCGCGTGATCAGGGCGCGGGCGATGGCGATGCGCTGGCGCTGCCCGCCCGAGAACTCGTGCGGATAGCGGCTCGCCGCGTCGCTCGGCAAGCCGACCTCGTCCAGCGCCTCGGCGACCCGTTCGATCCTCTCCGGAGACGGGAGCCGGATGGCGAGGCCATCCAGCGGCTCGGCGACGATCCGCCCGACCGTGTGGCGAGGGTCGAGCGAGCCGAAGGGATCCTGGAACACCATCTGGAAATTCCGTCGGTGCCGGCGGAGGTCGCCGTCGGCAAGCGCGAAGGGATCCTGGCCAATCACCTCGATGCGGCCCTTGTCCGGCCGATCGAGGGCCATGACCAGACGGGCGAGCGTCGATTTGCCGGAGCCTGACTCGCCGACGACGCCGAAGCTCTTGCCGGCATCGACGGCGAAGCTGACGCCGTCGACCGCCTTGATCCACTTTCGGGGTGCGAAGGGCGATGGCCGCGGCAGCCGGAAATGGCGGACCAGGTTCTCGGCGCGGACGAGCGGCTCCGTCACGTCGCCACCTCCGTCCGCCGGCAGAGCGCCCGATGGTCCGGCCCGACCTCGACGTCGGGCGGGAGCGCCACACGGCATTCCGGCTCGGCCAACTGGCAGCGATCGGCGAAGGCGCAGCCGGTCGCCACCGCCCAGGCGTCGGGTACGGTGCCGGGGATGGTGAAGAGCCGGCTGCCCCGGGCCCGGAGCGGGTTCGGCAGCGCGCCGAACAGCCCACGCGTGTACGGGTGCGCACGGCGGCGGAAGAGGTCGACCGTCGGTCCTGACTCGACGACGCGCCCGGCGTACATCACCAGGACCCGGTCGGTGACGTCGCCGACGATGCCGAGATCGTGGCTGATGAGGACCAGCGCCATGCCAAACTCGTCGACCAGGTCGTGGATCAGGTCGAGGATCTGCGCCTGCACCGTGACGTCGAGAGCGGTGGTCGGCTCGTCGGCGATCAGGATGTCGGGCTGGCAGGCGAGCGCGATCGCGATCATCACCCGCTGGCGCTGTCCGCCGGAAAGCTGATGCGGATACTGGGCGAGCCGCGCCTTGGGCTCGGGCATGCGGACGAGGTCGAGGAGCCGCACCGCCTCGGCCTCGGCATCGGTCGGGTAGAGGCCGCGGTGCAGGATCAGGCTCTCGGCGATCTGCTTGCCGATCGGATGCACCGGGTTGAGCGCGCTCATCGGCTCCTGGAAGATCATGGCAAGCCGATTGCCACGAAGCTTGCAGAGCTTCTCCTCCGGCAAGGCGAGCAGATTCTCGCCCTCGAACCGGACCTCGCCGGAGGGAAGGGCGCCATCCGGCAGCAGCCCCATCAGGGCGAGCGCCGTCATCGTCTTGCCGCAGCCTGACTCGCCGACGATGCCCAGCGTCTCGCCGCGCTCGACCGCGAAGCTGACCTCGCGCACCAGCGGCACCGCCCCGCGCGATGTGGGCATGTGAACGGCGAGCCGGTCGACGGCGAGGAGGGCCATCAGCGCGACCTCGAGAGCCGGGGATCGAGGGCATCCCGGAGGCCGTCGCCGAGCAGGTTGAGGCCGAGGACGGCGATCATGATCGACGCGCCCGGATAGATCGCCAGCATCGGCGCGCGGAAGAGGAAGGTCTGGGACTCGTTCAACATGCGCCCCCAGCTCGGGTCCGGGGGCTGGGTTCCGAGGCCGAGGTAGGACAATCCGGCCTCGGCCAGGATGGCGAGGGCGAAATTGATGGTCGCCTGGACGATCAGCACGTTCGAGATGTTGGGCAGCACGTGCTCGACGATGATGCGGACTCGGCCTTTGCCGGCGGCCCGCGCCGCCAGAATGAAGTCGCGGGCGAGGATGGCGTTGGCGGCGCCCCGGCTGATGCGGGCGAACACCGGGATGTTGAAGATGCCGATGGCGAGGATCGAGTTGATGGTGCCGGGACCGAGGATGGCGGTGATCAGGATCGCCGAGAGGATCGCCGGAAAGGCGAAGGTGAAGTCGGCCATCCGCATCACCAGGTCCTCGACCCAGCCGCGCCTGGCCGACGCCAGGAGCCCCAAGCCGACGCCGAGGGAGACGCCGATCGTGACGGCGACGATGCCGACGGCGATGGAATTTCGCGATCCGACCAGGATCATCGAGAAGACGTCGCGGCCGAAGTGGTCGGTGCCGAACCAGTGGAGCGCCGAGGCCGGCGCCAGGCGGCCGGGCACGTTAATCCGGGTCGGCGAGTGCGGCGTCCAGACGTAGGACAGAAGGGCGGCCGTGACCACGAGGCCGGTCAGCACCAGGCCGATGACGAAGTTGCGCTGGCGGAGGCAGCGCATGACCAGGCCGTCCCGCTTCATCGGGCGGTCCTCAAGCGCGGGTCGATCACCGCGTAGAGGAGGTCGACGACGAAGTTGATGACCACGACCTTGGCTGCCAGCAGCACGACCACGTCCTTGACCACGATCAGGTCGCGCTGGCTGATCGACTGGAAGATCAGCCGGCCGAGCCCCGGCAGGTAGAAGACGTTCTCGATGATGATGGTCCCGGCCAAGAGGTTCGAGAACTGGAGCCCCATGATGGTGACGACCGGGATCATCGCGTTCCGAAGCACATGGCGCCAAAGGGTTTGGGTGCGGGTGAGCCCCTTCGCCCGCGCCGTCCGGACGAAGTCCTCGCGCAGCACCTCGAGCACCGCCGAGCGGGTGACGCGGGCGAGGATGGCGGCCTGCACCAGCGCGAGCGCGAAGGCCGGCAGCACCAGCGACTTGAGCGCGATCGGTCCCTCGCTCCATCCCGGAAAGCCGCCGGCCGGGAACCAGCCGAGCGCGACGGCGAACAGCAACACCAGGAGGATGGCGAACCAGAAGTTCGGCACGGCGATGCCGAGCTGGGTCGCGGTCATCACGCCGTAGTCGCCGATGGTGTTGTGCTTGGAGGCGGCGTAGACGCCGAGGGTGAGCGCGATCAGGGTGGTGAGCGCCATCGCGATGAGGGCAAGCGGCAGCGTCACCACCAGCCGCTCGCCGATCAGCTCGGAGACCGCCGTGCCATAGGTGTGGCTGATGCCGAGGTCGCCTTGGACCAGGCCCGCCATCCAGACGAGGTAGCGCTCGACCGGCGGCCGGTCGAGGCCGAGCTTCGCCCGCAGCGCCGCCACCGAATCAGGCTGGGCGTCGATCCCCAGCATCAGGAGCGCCGGGTCCCCCGGCAGCACTTCCAGCACCAGGAACACCACCAGCGTGGTGGCGATCAGCGTGGCGATGAAGGTCAGGAGCCGGCGGAGGGCGAAGGAGGTCATGCGCGCCCGACGGTTATACAGAAAGCCCCCTCCCGGAGGGAGGGGGCGGCGGCTTCTGCATGACCCTCTTCCGGTCTGGGAGGGCCGTCCGCATCAACGATCTAGTACCCGCTATGCCTGAAGCGTGAGTCGTGATTCAAGGGGGCATGGCGAGAGGCATCCCTGAAGCGACCCCGATCATACTGAAGGAAGATGAGCGTGCCCGGCTCGAAGGGTTGGCGCGCTCGACGAAGACGGAGCACCGGTTGC
>SHVZ01000028.1 GCA_009694025.1 Alphaproteobacteria bacterium
CAGAAGGCTATCGTCCTGCATGGCGGGTGTGGCACTCCGGCGAGGCGTGGAAGACTTTGTCTAGACACCAAAATCTTACACGAAATCAACGGATTACGCTACATCCGCCAGCCCAATATCAGCGCCCCGATGAATAATTCGGGCTAGAGCCGCAAAACCGCCAGTATTCGCGGAACGTTCCACTAAACCCTTGTTGGTCGGTCGGAAAATCCCCAATATCGGTATGGGGTGGAGCCGTACGCGCTCGGGCGAGCGAGGGTCCGCATGTTTCCGGTTATCGGTTGGATCGTGGTCGTGATTTCCGTTGCCGGCGGCTATGCCGGCGGCGGCGGCCATTTCGCCGTGCTCTGGCAGCCCTTCGAATACCTGATCATCCTCGGCTCTTCGGTCGGCGCCTTCATCGTCGCCAACCCCAAGCACGTGCTCGCCAACGCCGGCAAGGGCATCGCCTCGGCGCTCAAGGGCCCGGCCTACTCCAAGGAGCACTATCTTGAGCTCTTGAGCCTGATGTACGCCATCTTCAAGCTGGCGAAGACCAAGGGCATGCTCGCGATCGAGAGCCATGTCGAGCGGCCGGAGGAGAGCTCGCTCTTCCAGCAGTTCCCCAAATTCGCCGCTGACCACCATGCGGTCGAGTTCCTCTGCGACTACCTCCGCATGATGACGCTCGGCACCGACAACCCGAACGAGATGGAAACCCTGCTCGACGCCGAGATCGAGACCCATCACTCCGAGCAAGCCGCTGTCGCGACCGCGGTCAGGACCATGGGCGACGGCATGCCGGCCCTCGGCATCGTCGCCGCCGTTCTCGGCGTCATCCACACCATGGGATCGATCACCGAGCCGCCGGAAGTGCTGGGCAAGCTGATCGGCGCGGCGCTGGTCGGCACGTTCGCCGGCGTCATGTGCTCCTACGGCTTCGTCTCGCCGCTCGCCAACACGATCGATCTGACCTCCGCCGCCGACGGCAAATACTATCAGTGCATGAAGAGCGGCCTCCTCGCCCACATGCAGGGCTACGCCCCGGCGGTGTCCGTCGAGTTCGCCCGGAAGACACTCCTTGGCGGCGTCCGGCCGACCTTCTACGAGGTCGAAGAGGCAGTCGCCGCGTTGCCGCCGGTGTGAGGGCGGGATGGACAACCAGCCGACCATCATCAAGAGGATCAAGAAAGGCGGGCACGGCGCACCCCATGGCGGCGCCTGGAAGGTCGCCTACGCCGATTTCGTCACCGCCATGATGGCCTTCTTCCTGCTCCTGTGGCTGCTGAACGCCACCACCGAAGAGCAGAAAATGGGCATCTCCAACTACTTCGATCCGACCGCGATCTCCCGCTCGGCGCGCTCCGGCTCCGGCGGCGTGCTCGGCGGCACGTCCATCACCGTGCCCGGCGCGCTCAAGAGCGCGACCTCGCCGCCGATGATCTCCTCGCCCTTGGTCGCCCGGCCGGCGAACGACCCGAGCAAGGACACCAATCCCGAAGGCGAGGAGGCTCAGCGCGGCACAGGCGACGCCAAGGCCGGTGAGCGCGGCTCCGATGCCAAGCAGTTCATCCAACGTGGCACCGAGATGCGCCGCCCGGCGGGCCAGGCGGGCCAGCCCGGCGAGCCCGGATCACCCGGCGACCAGGCGGGACTCGGCCGCGCCGGCACCTCGGGCCAGGATCAAGGCCAGGTGGGGCAGCAGGCCAACCAACAGGGCCAGGTCGGCCAGCAGTCGGGCCAACAGGGCAACCTGGGCCAGCTCACCCAGGCGCAGCTCGACAAAATGCTGGCCGAGCGCGAGGAAGAGCGGCTGAGGGAGGCGGCGGAGCAAGTGAAGCAGGCGATCCAGGAACGCATGGACCTCAAGGCGGTGGCGGAACACGTCAGGCTGGAGATCGTGCCGGAGGGGCTTCGCATCCAGCTCATCGACCAGGACCAGAAGTCGATGTTCCCGCTCGGCAGCGCCAACATGCAGGATTCAGCGCGCCACCTCATGGAGGCAGTGGCGAAGATCATCTCCACGCTACCGAACAAGATCACCATCGCTGGCCACACCGACTCGACCCCGTTCAAGGGCGGTGTCGGCGGCTATTCGAACTGGGAGCTGTCGGCGGACCGCGCCAACGCCAGCCGGCGCGTGCTGGTTGCCAACGGCGTTGCCGACTCCCGCCTCCAGCTCGTCGTCGGCAAGGCCGACAAGGACCCGTTGCTGCCCAACGAACCCGCGGCCTCGCAGAACCGGAGGATCTCGGTCGTCGTGCTGCGCGAGCCGGTGCCGGGGGCCGGCGGCACGCCTCGCCAGCAGAGCCAGGCGCAGACGCCGGGCGCCCAGCCGACGGCGCGGCCCTAGCCGGCGCCAGCATCCAACGTGCGGGCCGTCGCGCCGCCTCTCGTCCTTCACAGAACGCTCCCGGCGCCTTGTCCGTACCTCAAGGGCCGCATCGAGCAGCGGGTTGTGGTCGCCCTCGAGGCGACACCACCAGGGACCTTCGACCGTTTGAGCCGTACCGGCTTTCGCCGGAGCCATGCCTTCGCCTATCGGCCGGCGTGCCCCGGCTGCAGCGCCTGTGTCCCGATCCGCGTTCCGACCGCGAGCTTCGATCCCGCCCGAAGCCAGCGCCGCATCATCAGGCGCAACGCGGACCTCGTTTGCGAAGAGAGACCCGCCGTCGCGAGCCGCCAACAATTCGAGCTGTTCAAGACCTACGTCACCGACCGTCACGGCGACGGTGACATGGCGCAGATGACCTTCGGCGACTTTCGCGCCATGATCGAGGATGCCGTCGACGGAACACGGATCTTCGAGCACCGCGATGCGGCCGGTCGGCTCGCCGCGGTCGTCCTCGCCGACCGCCTGGTCGATGGCCTCTCGGCCGTCTACAGCTTCTTCGATGCCTCGCAGCCGCGGCGCAGCCTCGGGACCCACGTGGTCCTGGACATGATCAGGCGGGCCGAGGCCGAGGGCTTGCCCCACGTCTATCTCGGCTACTGGATCGCCGACAGCCCCAAGATGGCTTACAAGAACCGCTTCAGACCGGCTGAGGTGATGATCGCAGGATCGTGGCAACCGTTCACCTTCGCTTACGGGGAAGCCGAAGGATGAAGCGTCGGGCCTTTCTCGGAGCGGCGGGAGCCGGCGCTGCTGTCGCGGCCCTGGCGAGTCCGGCCGTGGCCCAAGGCCGCGTGGAATGGCGGATGGTGACAGCCTGGCCGAAGGACCTGCCCGGTCTCGGCACCGGCGCCGACCGCTTCGCCCGCCGGGTCGGCGAGATGTCGGGTGGCCGTCTGGTAGTCCGCGTCCATCCCGCCGGCGATCTCGTGGCTCCCCTGCAGGGGTTCGACGCGGTCGCCAACGGTACCGCCGAGATGTCGCATGGCGCCGCCTATCACCACGCCGAAAAGTCCAAGGCCTTCGCTTTCTTCACCTCCGTTCCGTTCGGCCTGACCGCCGACGAGCACCTCGCCTGGCTCCGCCACGGCGGCGGCCAGCGCCTGTGGGACGAGCTTGCCGAACCGTTCGGAGTCAAACCGATCCTGTGCGGGGCGACCGGCGCGCGCATGGCCGGATGGTTTCGGAAGGAGATCCGCAAACCCGACGACCTGAACGGGCTCAAGATCAGCATCGACGGGTTGGGCGCCCAGGCCCTGGCACGTCTCGGCGCAAAGCCCGTCCGCTTGGCCGCCTCGGAGATCGCAGGCGCTCTCCAGGCGAAGACGATCGACGCCGCCGACGGCTTCGGGCCGGCAGCCGACCTCGGCCTCGAGCTGCACAAGGCGGCACGATTCTTCTATTGGCCGGGCGTCCTTGAGCCCTCGACGGCGGTCGAGCTCCTGGTGTCGAAGGCCAAATTCGATGCGTTGCCGGGCGATCTCCGGGCCATTCTGGATGCCGCCGCGGCAACAGAGAGTTCAGAGATGCCGGCCGAGCTCGCGTTTCGCTCCGGTCCGGCCCTGCAGGTGCTGACCTCCCGCAACGGCGCGCAGCTCCGCCAGATGCCGCGGGAGGTGCTGACCGCGCTCGGCAACGCCTCCGGTCAGCTCATGCGCGAGCTGGCGGACGACGCCGATCCACAGGTTCGCAAGGTCGCGCAGGTCTATCTCGCCCAGCGCCGGGACCTGGTCGCCTGGTTCAGGACCGCCGAGCAAGGCTTCGCGGCCGCCCGCGACCTCAAGATCTTCTATCCCTAGCCGCCTCGTCGCAGTCAGGCCGCGTCGAACCGGTTGTTCCGGGGAAAGCCCTGGGGCGGGAGGCGGCCGGCCTGACCGCGCTTTCCGATCCAGGGGCTGAGATCGGTCTCGGTCCGTGTGCGGCCTCCGGCCTGGCGCCACGACAGCCCCTGCTTCAGCACGAAGGTGACCGCATCGGCGAGACCGCCGTCCTTGTAGCGCTGGAGCGTGACGCCGCGGCCACGCGCCATCACCGGCACCTCGTCCAACATGAAGACCAGCAGCTTCCGGTTGTCGCCGACGGCGGCGACGGCATCGCCCATGACCGGCACGGCCACCACCGCGCGCGCATTCTCGGCGAGAGACATCACCTGCTTGCCGGCCCGGGTCTGGGCCACCACGTCGGCCTCCTCCGCAACGAAGCCTCGGCCGTCGTCCGAGGCAACGAAGAGGCGTCCGCCGTTGGGGCGATGGACCAGCAACCGGCCGATGTCGTGCTCGTTCGGAACGTCGATCATCAGCCGCAGGGGCTCGCCGAAGCCCCGGCCGCGCGGCAGCTTGTCGACGGCGAGCGAATAGAAGCGGCCGTTCGTGGCGAAGACCAGGATCTTGTCCGTGGTCTCGCACTTCAGGCGGAAGCGGCCATGGTCGCCGTCCTTGTACTTGATCTCGCTGTCGTCCTCGATGTGGCCCTTGACCGCACGGATCCAGCCCTTGTCGGAGCAGATCACGGTGACCGGCTCGCGCTCGAGCATCGCCTCTAACGGCACGTCGGTGATCGCCGGGGCCTCCGCGATGTCAGTGCGGCGCCGGCCGATCGGCGTATTGAGGGCGAAGCGTTTCTTCACCTCGCCTATCTCCTCGGCGATCCGCTGCCAGCGCCTCGGCTCCTTGGCCAGAAGATCGACGAGATCGGCTTTCTCTGCCGACAGCTCCTTGTGCTCTTTTCGGATCGTCAGCTCTTCGAGCTTGCGGAGCGCGCGGAGCCGCATGTTGAGGATCGCCTCGGCCTGGACGTCGGTGAGCTTGAACCGCCTCATCAGCACCGGCTTCGGCTCATCCTCCTCGCGGATGATGCGGATCACCTCGTCCAGGTTCTTGTAGGCGATGAGGTAACCCGCAAGTATCTCCAGCCGCCGTTCGATCTTGTCCAGGCGGTTCCGGGTCCGCCGGGTGAGCACGACGTGACGATGGTCGAGGAAGGCGCGGAGCGTCGTCCGGAGATCGAGGACGCGCGGCGTGCCGTCGGCATCCAGGACGTTGAGGTTGAGGGGGACACGCACCTCGAGATCGGTCTGCCGAAAGAGCGCTTCCATCAGCATCTCGGGCTCGACCGTCCGGCTCTTCGGCTCCAGCACGAGCCGCACCTCCTCGGTGGATTCGTCGCGAACGTCGGCGAGCAGCGCCAACTTCTTCTCGGCCAGGAGCTCGGCCATTTTCTCGATCAGACGCGACTTCTGCACCTGGTAGGGAATCTCGGTCACGACCACCTGGTACTGGCCGTGGCTCAGCTTCTCCACCTTCCAGCGTGCCCGGAGCCGGAAGCTGCCGCGGCCGGTCTTGTAAGCTTCGATCACACTTTCCGGCGGCTCGACCAGGACGCCGCCGGTCGGGAAGTCGGGTCCCTTCACCTTCTGCACCAGCGTTTCTATGCTGGCGTTCGGGTGGCGGATCAGGTGGACCAGCGCATCGCAGATCTCGGCCGCGTTGTGCGGCGGGATCGAGGTCGCCATGCCGACGGCGATGCCCTGGGCGCCGTTGGCCAGCAGATTCGGGAACGCCGCCGGAAGGACCACCGGCTCGCTGCCGTCGCCGTCATAGGTCGAGCGGAAGTCGACCGCGTCCTCGTCGATGCCGTCGAGCAGAAGCTCGGCGACCTGGGTGAGCTTGGCTTCGGTGTAGCGCATCGCCGCCGCGTTATCGCCGTCGATGTTGCCGAAGTTCCCCTGCCCGTCGACCAGTGGATAGCGCTGGGCGAAGTCCTGGGCGAGGCGGACAAGTGCTTCGTAGACGGCGACGTCGCCATGCGGATGGTACTTGCCAATCACATCGCCGACGACACGAGCGGACTTCTTAGGCCCCCCGGTCGACGCCAGGCCGAGTTCGCGCATGGCGAACAGGAGCCGCCGATGGACGGGCTTCAAGCCGTCGCGGATGTCCGGCAGCGACCGCGCCGTGATCGTCGACAACGCATAGGACAGGTAGCGCTCGCTCAACGCATCGGCGAGCGGCGTCGGGCGAATGTCGCCATCGGGTGCCGCGGTCATCTCTAGGCCTCAGGTGGAAGCGGTACTAGATATAGTAGCTGACCGCTGCAATCGGTCAACAAATCGCGTTCTTGAGGCCGGGATCGGGCGGTTGTGGGGGGCAAAGGCGTGGCGTTCGAGGAAATGGCCGGTGAGCGCCAGCCCCGCCAGCACCTGCTCGGGTCCCGCCTCGCCGCGGCCGATCAGAAAGGCTGGCAAGGGAAGCAACCGCTCGCGATAGGGTTCTCCGGCCGACAGAGACACCGCCTTGCCGGTCCTGGGCGAGACATAGGCGAGGTCGTCGTTGGTGCCCGTCGCGGCGCATTGGGAGAGGTCAAGGCCGTATCCCAGCTCCGCCAGCAACCCCAGCTCCCAGCCGACATAGGCGGCAGCGAAAACGTCGGAGTCGAGCACGCCGATGAAGGCGAGGAGGCCGTCATAGGCGCGCGGGTGCGGCTCGCGCTCGGGCAACGCCTGATCGGCCACCGCCGCCGCCGCCGCCAACGCGGCGAGGCGCTCGGGATCGTCGATGATGCGTGCCGACGGCGTGTCCGCGAGCTCGCACTGCCAGGTCCCGAGATGTTCGGAAAGCCGCGCCCGCCAGGTCGCCGTCACCCGGTTGCCGGCCTCGAACATAGGCCGCTTGCCACGCGATAGCCCGCCCTGGACCAGTCCGGCGTGCCGGCCATGGGTCCGCGCCAGCAGCGAGACGATGAGGGCGTTCTCGCCATGCGGCCGCGCCGCCAGCACGAAGGCGTCGTCGGTCCATTCCATCAGCGCCGGACCATCCGCCGGCGAAGCCCGACAACCTCGCCGGCGATCGCCCGCCCGGCCTTCTCCTCCATGCGCCGGTAGCGATCCAGCACGTCGGCGCCGAGCACCGTCAGGCAGGCGCCGCCGCCCTTCGCCCCGCCTTTCGCTGCCTCGACCACGGGCGAGCGGAAGCAGCGGTTCATGGTCTCGACCAGGAGCCAGGCCCGCCGATAGCTCATGTCGAGCCTTCGCCCAGCCGCGGCGATCGAGCCGGTCTCGGCGATTGCAGCCAGAAGGTCGGCCTTGCCCGGGCCGATGGCGATTTCATCGCCGGCCATCAGCCGCAAGCGAAGCCGCGCCTTGATCATGTCGCCGCCGACGGCCGGAAGGTCGTGTCCTTGAACACGTCGTAGCGCGGCGGCAGCTTTGCGCGGTTGGCCTTGTACCAGGCCATGGTCTCGGCGATGCCGTCCTCGAGCGACACCTCCGGCGCGAAGCCGATGGCCCTGGCACGTGCCGTATCGAGAACGCGCATCTTGTCGCCGGCGGGCTTCGAGGTGTCCCAGGCGACCGCGCATGGCTCGCCGAGCGCGGCGACGACGACCTCGACCAGGCGTCGGATCGAGACGCCGGTGCCCGATCCCAGGTTGACCGGCTTGCCGAGCCCCTTCTCCATCACCAGCAGCATGCCCCGGGCGACGTCGCGGGCGTGGATGAAGTCGCGGACCGGGCTGCCATCGCCCCAGACCGTCAGCGGCCGTTCGCCCTCGACGGCGCGGCGGATCAGGGAGGGGACCACCATGCCGCCTTCCGGATCGAAGTTGTCGTACGGGCCATAGACGTTGGGCGGGCGGACGATGCCGATGCGGTCCCAGCCGTACTCCAGCGCATAGGCCTCGGCCTGGAGCTCGCCGAGGCGCTTGGCCCAGCCGGCGAAGCGGTCGTTCGGCGAGGGGAAGGTGCGCCAGACGTCGTCCTCGTGCATGACCTCGGCGGGGGCGTAGACCCCGACCGTCGAGGTGAACAAGTAGCGATCGACCTTCCGTCGCCGGGCGGCTTCCATCATGTTGGTGTTGAACGCGACGGTCGGGAAGAAGAAGCTCGCCGGGCGCGTATGGGTCATCGCGGGCGAGCCTTTGATGCCGGCCAAATGGAATACCTGGTCCATGTCGCGACAGGCCTCGAGGCAGTTCTCGAGGAGGGTCAGGTCGGTCCGCTTGAATTCGGTGCCGGCGGGAGCGCGCGATGGATCGTCAAGCGAGGCGACGCGGACCCGGGCGCCCGCGCCCAGCAGCATCTCGACGAGCGGCCGGCCGATCAGGCCGGTGCCGCCGGTGACAAGGATGTTCTTGCCGCGAAAGATCGACATCTGGTTCTCCTTAGGCGCCGAGGCGATGTTTAGCCCGGCAGGCCGGAGGCGGCCAGCCTTCGCATGACCGAGCCGAGCCTGGCCGAGGCGATGGCCCATCACGCCGCGGGACGGCTCGCCGAGGCCGTCAGGATCTATCAAGCGATTCTCGCACGATCCCCCGGGAACGCCGACGCTTTGGCCGGCCTCGGCGTCGCCGCCCTCACTAGCGGCCGGCCCGAGGTGGCGCACCCGCTGCTGGCCGAAGCGGCAAGGCGGAAGCGGGACGATGCGATCATCCATAACAACCTCGCCAACGCGGCGAAGGCGCTCGGCGACGCCGCGGCGGCGCGCCTCTCCTACCGGCGGGCGGTGGCGCTGGCCCCCTCCGTGCCCGAGCTGATCGCCAACCTGGCGGGCGGCCTCGACGGAGGCGAGGCGAGTCGCTGGGCCCGGCGTGCCGTCCGACTCGCGCCCGGCGATCCCGACGGCTGGTTCGTGCTCGCCTTGGGCACGGCGGCCGAGAGCCGGCTCGGAACCGCTGTCGGCGCGCTCGCCCGCAGCCTCGCCCTCGATCCGGCGCGTGCGGCTGCCTGGTTCAACCGCGCCAACGCGCTTCGCGACCTCGGCGAGGTCGAGGCGGCCGTCGTCCACTACCGCCGCGCCGTCGCCCTTGAGCCGGACAACGACGGCGCCACCTCCAACCTGCTCTTCGCGCTCTCCTTCGTCGCCGACGATGCGGCGATCGCCGCCGCCAACCGCACGTGGGGAAGGCGTATCGAGGCCACAGCCGCGCCAGCGGCCTTTTTCGACAACGACCGCGACGGCGAGCGTCGGCTCGTCGTCGGCTATCTTTCGCCCGATTTCCGCAAGCATCAGTTCCTGATGCAGCTCCGCCCGCTGCTGGAGCACCACGATCGCGGGAAGATCAGGCTGATCGCCTATGCCGATGTGTCCCGGCCCGATGCCGAGACAGAGCGGCTGAAACCGCTGTTCGAGACCTGGCGCGACATCCACAGCCTGGACGATACCGCACTCGACCGGCAGATCCGCTCGGATGGCGTCGATGTGCTGGTGTGTGTCACGGGGTACCTCGCCACCTATCGCCGCCGCTTCGTGCCGAGAAGGGCCCCGGTTCAGGTGGCGGCCATCAACCAGGTGTCGAGCCCCGGCCTCGACGCCTTCGATGCCCGCATCACCGATCGCTGGCTCGACCCGCCGGAGTTCGGCGATCGGGGGCCGGAGCGGCTCGTCCGGCTTGCCTCCGGGTTCGCCGTGTTCCAGTCGCCGGCCGAAGCGCCACCGGTGTCGGCGTTGCCGGCGCTGTCCATGGGCCACATCACCTTCGGCTGCTTCAACAATCTGGCCAAGATGACGGATCGCACGCTCGACCTGTTCTGCCGGGTGCTCGACGCGGTGCCCGGAAGCCGCCTGCGCATCAAGGCGATGGCCCTCTCCGACGAGGAGCCGCGCCAGCGCTTCCTGGCCCGGGCGCGGCGGGCCGGACTCGACCTCGGCCACCTTGACCTTCAGGGCCGGGTTTATGGCGACCCGGCAAATCTTGCCGCCCTCGCCCGGGCAGACATCGCCCTAGACCCGACGCCATTCTGCGGCGGCCTCTCCTCGGCCGACGCGCTGTGGATGGGGGTGCCACTGGTGTCGCTGGCCGGGCCGAGCCTGGTCGGACGCCTCGGCGCCTCCATGCTGGCCCGGGCCGGACTGTCTGATCTCATTGCCAAATCCCCTGACGACTACGTCCGGATCGCGGCCGGCCTGGCCGGCGATCTGCCGCGTCTGGCCGCCCTTCGTGGCGGCATGCGCCACCGCCTTGCCCAGGCATCCCTTTCAAATGGCAGGATTTTTGCTATGGAGATGGAGCGGGTCTATCGCGACCTCTGGCGCCAATGGTGCCGGACGTAGACGAACCGCCGGAGGTAGGCTACATTTGAACCAAGCAATCAGGCTGCGAATGGCGACTAGTTTCGCTTCGAAGCCGCCCTCTAGAAAGGAGGCGCACCCGTGACCGGTTCCATCGGCCAAGTCAACGCGCTCAGCTCCTATTTGGCGCTGGACAAGAACCGCGACCTCTATCTGAGCCGGTTCAAGACCTCGAACCAGGTCAAGAAGGAGATCGAGTACTTCCAGAAGAAGGTCGGCGAGGTCAAGACCGTCGACGACTTCCTCAAGGACCCCAAGCTTCTCGCCTTCGCCGCGACCGCCTTCGGCCTGGAAGGCGATATCAAGTACCCGGCGCGTCTGAAGAAGGTCCTGAAGGAGAGCCTGACCGACGAGAAGGCGCTCGCCAACAAGCTGATCGACCCGCGCTACAAGGAGATGGCGAAGTTCTTCGGCTTCGGCAACGTCCAGCTCACCAAGATCAAGCTGAACCTCACCCAGACCGATCTGATCGACCGCTACACGACCGCCGCCTTCGAAAAAGCACAGGGCAAGACCAACCCGGCGCTCCGCGATGCGCTCTACTTCGAGCGGAAGATCGGTGGGGTCCAGAACGGCTACGACATCCTCGGCGACTCCGTGCTGCGCGCGGTCGTGACGTACACGCTCGGCCTGCCGCCGCAGATCGCCGTGCAGTCGGTCGAGAAGCAGAAGCAGCTGATCGAGCAGAAGCTCGACATCAAAAAATTCCAGAACACCGCCGCCACCGCCGCTTCGCAGAAGATCACCGACGCCGACAACGACCTGAAGAAGCTCGACCCGCTGTCCAAGGCGCTCGCCGCCGCCCAGGAGCAGGTGACGGCCGTCGTCGACCGGCTGCAGGCGCTCCGCGATGCCTATGACCGGCTTGCGAACGAGGTGAGCCCGACAGGCCCCTATGCGGCGGAGATCCCGACCCAGCAGGCGGCGGCCGTCGGCCTCGGCCGCCAGCAGGGCCTGATCGCCGCCGCGGGCCAGGCGACGTCGGTGCTCGCCGGCATCCAGTCGACCCTCAACGCCTATATCACCGAAGCACTCGATCCCGCGACCACGCCTGCCCGCATCGCCGAGCTGAAGACGCTGTTCCAGAGCGCCGTCAACGACTCGAACCAGCTGGTCGCCGACGCCGACTACGGCTCGGAAAGCCTTCTCGACGGCTCGGTCGCGAGCGACATCACGGTCACCACCCAATCGAACGGGCAGGGGGTCACGATGCGGACCCACGACTTGAACACTGGCGTCCTCGACAACCTGGCGGCCGCCAATGCCGCCTTCCAGGCCGACAATTTCAGCGGCGCGCTGACCTCTCAGCAGGCGTCGAGCACCGCCCTATCGGACGTCCGCCTGCAAGTGAATCAGGACGCTCAGATCTTCACGACCGGCGTCACGTCGGTACCGCGCTGGGTCCCGACCCTCGACACCGCGAACCTCTATGCCGCCCAGCAGACATTGGTAACCGCGCAGAACGCCACCGGCACCGCCCAGGGCTACATCAACGAGATCCGCAGCCTCGCCTCGCAGGCGACCGTGGGAACCTTGACGCCGGCAGAGCGCACGGCGCTCAACGACCAGTACATCATCGTCCGCGACCAGTTTCGCGACGCGATCGCCGGCGGCGCCTATTCCGGCAACAGCCTGCTGGACGGCTCGACGGTCAGCATCGGCGGCGCCGCCGGCGCCAACGAAGTCGTCATCGATGGCAGCAACAACGTGCTCAAGATCGGCGGCAACAACATCCAGCGCTTCGCCGACGACACGGCGCCGCCGCCTGAGAGCCTCTACAACCTCGATCTCACCTCGACGGTCAGCGCCCAGTCCGTGGTCGACGGCATCGACACGCAGATCAGTCCGGAGATCCAGCGCACCTTCCGTGCGCTCGGCACCTACAGCAGCGTCTACAACCTTGAAGCCGAGGTGTTCGATCCGCGCGGCAAGATCGACGCCGACTACCGCCAGGTCGTCGAAGACCTGGATGGGATCATCAAGGCCGCGGCGGCGGACAAGGTGAACCTGCTGGAGTCCTACGCCTCGGACGTCACCGTGCGCTCGTCGATCACCGGGGCCGCGGTGACCGCGCACGCGCAGAGCTCGTTCCGCACCTTCGTCGAGTCGGGGCTTGCCGGCGGCGCCGGCATCCTCCTCACCGACTTCACCGGCGCCCGCCGGGCCCTCGACGACGCCGCTTTCTTCGCCCGCCGCTTCCAGAGCAACATCAAGACCGATACGACGGTCATCAACAATCAGAAGGGCCAGATCAACCAGGCGAGGCAGGACGCCGAGGCCGCGCAGTCCAAGAAGGTCACCCCGGAGAACGACTTCGTCGAGAAATTCATCCAGCGCTATCTCTTGAAGAAGGACACCGAGGCGTCCAATGCATTGATTGGCGCCGGGACCGGGAACTCCTACATCCTCAGCCTTCTGACCTGAGGCGTCCGCCGAGCATTCCGAGCAGCGCGGCCTCGAAGGTCCGGGTGTAGCCCGGTGCATCGCAGAGCGGCGAAGCGGCGAGCCTGGGCCGGAGCGAGCGGCGGAGATCGGCGAGCCGCCGGCGGTCCTCGGCCAGCGCCACGGCGCGGGCGACATAGCCCTCCTCGTCGCTCGCGACCAGCTCCTCAAGGCCCAGCGCCGAGAGAACGCTCGCCCCCACCCGCCCGACGAACCGCTCTCCCGCCAGCGTCACCACCGGCACCCCCATCCACAAGGCCTCGAAGCTCGTCGTCGAGCCGTTGAACGGGAACGGGTCCAGCGCCACGTCCGCCTCGTTCAGCAACGCCAGCTGGTCGTGGCGGCGAAGGTCGCCGCCGCGGAAGTCCAGACGCTCGGGTCCGACGCCGGCACGCTCGAACATCGTTCGGAACCGTGCCTGCACGACCTCGTCGATGAACCAGTCTTTGTACTTCAGCAAGAGCCTGGATCCGGGGACGGCATCGAGCACACGCGACCACAGCCGCACCACCTCCGCCGTCAGCTTCGCCGGGTTGTTGCACGAGACGAAGCTCACATGGCCCCGCACCCCGCTCGGCACCTCCCCTACCTCCGGCGCCTCCTCCGGCGGACGGTGCAGATAGAAATGCGGAAGCCGCCACAGCTTCTCCGTGAACCGCTCCCTCGTCCCCTCCGGGTGCAGCACCGCGTCCGTCACCCACCAGTCCATCAACCCAAGCCCCGACGTCGTCAGGTCGTGGAAGCTCGCCTGCACCGGCGCCGCCCCCCACGCCGCCACCAACGGACGGTTCCGCGCCGTGTGCCCGGCCAGCACGACCAGCAGGTCGAGCCCCTCACGACGCATCCGCTCCGCCACCTCCTCGTCGCTCAACCCCACCGTCGAGGTCCAGCCGTCGGCATGCGCCCGGAACCGATCCGTCACCTCGTCGCCCCGCCCCACCTCGGCATAGGCGTGCAGCTCGACCTCCCGGTGGTGCTCGAACAGCCCAAGCACGTTCCGGCCGACCGGATGGTCGCGCAGATCGCTCGACAGCACACCCACACGCGCCCGCCCCGACACGGCGCCCCGCGACGGCTTCGGCCGGCCACGCGGCGCATAGCGTCGGGCCCATTCGGTGGCGATGCGGTGCAGGGCCTTCGCCGTCGTGTCCCGGTCATAGCAGAGACAGAAGAGAAGGTTGCTGGCCCAGCTCGACGCGCTGCCGATCTCGCCGCATCGCCGGTAGGCCGCCGCCGCCGCGTCGAGATCGCCCAATCCCAGCAGAGCATCGCCGAGATTGTTCCAGGCTTCGGCGCTCGCCGCGCAGGCGAGCGACCGCCGCGCCATGCGGATGGCAAAGCCGATCCATCCGATCCGCTTGGCGACAACCGAGGCGTTCGAGAGCATGAACGGTCCGGCTGGTTCGGCGGCGATCGACCGGCGGACCCAGCGGACGGCATCAAGCAGCCGCCCGGCGTCGTGGGCGGCCAGCGCCAGGTTCGCAAGCCCGTCGGCCAGCCGCCCGCAATCCCGGGCTCGGCGATAGGCGTCACCCGCCGCGTCGAGATCGCCCCGGAACCGACGCTCGTTGCCGAGGTTCAGGTAGAGCCCAGCGTCGCCAGGGGCGAGCGCCACCGCGCGCCTGAGGAAGCGCAGCGAGGCGGCCAGAGCACCGAAGTTGCTGATTAGCGCCGGGTCGTCGGGGCGCAGCGCCACCGCGCGCGCCATGCGCGACGCCGAGCCTTCGATCAAGCCGAGGTTGCAATGGGCGTCGCGGGCATCGGGCACCGAAGCCAGGACGCAACGATAGGACGATCCCGCCTCGACCAGCCGGCCGAGCTGATGCAGCGCCAACGCGGCCTGGAGCCGTGGCTGCACGATCGCCGGCTGCAAGCGAGCTGCCGTCTCCAGATGCGAAATCGCCTCGCTCGCCCGGCCGAGACCGACCAACACGGTGCCGACGAAGTGATGCGCGCGGGCGTCGCCGGGGCGGCGGCGAAGCACGGCACGGCCCGCGGCGAGAGCCTCCCCGGGTCGCCCGGCACGATGGAGCGCCAGCGCCTCCGCCAGAGGGTCGACGCTCACCGTCGGTCGCACCACGCCCTCCACAGGTCGCGGTAGGCCGCTTCGACGTTCCGGGCATAGGCCTCGGCATCGCAGAGCGGCGACGCCGCGATCCGGTCGCGCAGGCCGGCGCGCAGGCCGGCGAGCGCGGGTCGATCCGAAGCCAGGGCTACCGCTCGGTCGACATACCCCGCGGTATCGCTCGCCACCAGCCGACCGAGGCCAACCTGGGCAAGCAGGCTGGCGCCGACCCGCCCGACGAAGCGGTCGCCCGCCAGCGTCACCACCGGCACCCCCATCCACAAGGCTTCGAAGCTCGTGGCCGAGCCGTTGAACGGGAACGGATCGAGGGCGATGTCGACCAGGTTCCAGAGGCCAAGCTGCTCGGCCCGGCTGACGTCGCGTACAAGGAAATCGACGCGATCGCCAAGGGCGTGCCTTACCGGAGCCTGCACCAGCGGACTCGCGAAGCGGTTCTTATACTTCACCAGCAACCGTGTGCCGGGGACGGCGTCGAGGATACGGGCCCAGGCGTCGAGCACGGCGGGCCCGAGCTTGAGCGGGTTGTTGAAGGAGCCGAAGATGATCGGCCCTACGCCGCGCGGTTCCGGGACCGGCGCCTCGCCCGGCGGTCGGTGCAGGTAGAAGCTCGGCAGGCGCACCAGCGTCTCGACGAACAACTCGGGCGTGTCGGCGGGATGCAGGATCGGATCGGTCAGCCAGGCATCGATGGCGTCCACACCGGAGGTCGAAACGTCGTGAAAGCTCACCTGAACCGGCGCCGGGCGGAAACCCGCGACGGCCAGCGGATTGCTGCCGGCATGCCCGGCCAGCACCACCAGGACGTCGACGCCGTCGGCCCGGATAGCCGCGGCGGTCTCCGCTTCGGTCCGGCCGGCAACGTCGCGCCACAGATCGACGGCGCCGGCGATGCGGCGGGTCGCTGCGTCGGCGGTCGTCGTTGAGCTGTAGGCGACGACCTCGACTTGGCGACGGTCGTGGCACCTGAGCAGGTCCTCGACATTGTAGGCGATCGGGTGCTGACGGAGATCGCCAGAGAGGTATCCGACGCGAAGCCGGCGGTCGGAATCGCGAGGATTGGCGAAGGTCGGCGGTGGCCGTGGCGAGGCGTGGCGCGCGCCCCAGCTCATGGCCTCGCCGAGGCGCCGACCGCCGTCGGCCTCAGGCACGTAAGCAAGAGCGAAGATCAGGTTGCTGTGGGCCGCCGCATCGTCCGGCGCCAGCGCCAGGGTCCGGCCCAACGCCTCCATCACGTCGGCGAGTTCGGGGACGGCCGTCGCAAGGTTGTTCCAGGTTCCCCGACCGGACGGATTGAGCGCCAGGGACTTGTGCAGCGCCGCCAGCGCGGCTTCGATCCGTCCGGCCAACGCCTCGGCAAGACCGAGCCCGCTCAACGCCGCCCACGGCATGGATACGGTGGCGGAGGCTCGACCAAGAAGGTGTCGCGCCTCACCCGTCTGGCCGAGGACGGCCTGCAGCTCGCCGAGGTTCACCAACGCCTCGTAGAAGGCGGGAGCGGCCCTGAGCGCGGCGCGCCCGGCGCGGACGGCATCGGGGATGCGGCCGGCCGCCTTCGCCAGCAGCAGAAGGTTGTTCCATGCGGACGCCAGAAGAGGATCTCGGCTGAGCGCCACGCGGTAGGCAGCCTCGGCCTCGGCCCGCCGCCCCCGCCGCTCCTCGGCAACGCCGAGGTTGAAGGCCGAGGCCGGATCGTCGACGAGGAACGCCGTCGCCTGCCCAAAAGCCACGGCGGCCGCGTCGATGTCGCCTTCGCCCAGCCTCGCATTGCCGCGCTCGAACTGGATCGCGCCGAGCGCCGGAAGCAATGAGCGATCGGCCGCCGCCGCCCTTTCCAGCAACGCCGCCGCCTCGTCGAGCTTGCCCGCCTGCCGCCGCGCCAGCGCCGCACGAACGAGCTCGGTGCTCATCGCGGACGGCACCGGTCGATCCAGAGACGGCGAAGCGCCGCCTCGAAGGACCGCGTGTAGCCCGGCGCATCGCAGAGCGGCGATGCCGCGACGCGCGCCCTGAGGTCCGCCCGAAGCCGAGCCAGGCGGACGTGATCGCTGGCGAGCGCCGCGGCGCAGGCGACGTAGCCAGCCGCATCGGCGGTCACCAGCTCGTCGAGCCCGACTTGATGAAGCACGCTGGCCCCGACGCGACCTAGGAAGCGCTCGCCGGCGAGCGATACCACCGGCACGCCCATCCACAGGGCTTCGAAGGTCGTGGTCGAGCCGTTGAACGGGAACGGATCGAGCGCGATGTCGACCCGGCCGAGCAGGGCCAGCTGCTCGCGACGGCCAAGTTCCCCGGCAACGAATATCAATCGGGACGGGTCGATACCGCGGTCGGCGAATGCTTGGCCGACACGTCGGCGCAGCCCGGCGGAGGAGTATCGGTTGAGATACTTGAGCAGCAGCTTCGATCCCGGCACCGCCGCCATCACTTCGGCCCAGAGAGTGAAGACCTCGGGTGTATGCTTGGACGTGTTGTTGCAGGAGCCGAAGGTGATGTGGCCGGTGTGGAGCACCGGCGGCGGCCCCGGCTCCGGCACATCGGCTGGCGGCTCATGCAGGTAGAAGCAAGGCAGCCGCACCAGCTTCTCGGTGAAGCGCTCGCGGGTCGTCTCCGGATGAAGCACGGGATCGGTGATCCATGCGTCCATGACCGTGAGACCGGAGGTCGCGAGGTCGTGGAAGCTCGCCTGGACGGGCGCCGGACGATGGGCGGCAACTCCTAGCCGATTGTGTCCGGTGTGGCCCGCGAGCACGATCAGGATGTCGATTCGGTCTGACCGGATCTGACGCGCGACGTCGGCGTCCGGTACGCCGAGGACATCCCGCCAGGCATCGGCCACCGCCCGGAAGCGCTCGGTCACCGGATCGACGGAGCGGAGGCTCGCGTAAAGGACCGACTCGAAGCGCGACCGGTCCCGGTGTTCGAGGACGCCGATGATGTTGCGCGCGACCGGGTGCTCGCGGAAGTCGGCTGAGATCCAGCCGATCCTCAGGCGCCGCTCCGGACTCGGATCGACGGTGGCCGGAGGGGCCGAGGAATAGATCGGCCGGGCATAGGCAGCCTCCCAGCGCCGGAACTCGGCAAAGAAGGCCTCCTCGGAAACCCGGCCGTCGTAGGAGAGGCAGAACAGCAGATTGGAATGAAGCCATGGCACGGGCCTGAGCCCAAGCGCCCGGCGGAACCGGCGTATCGCGGCGACGAGATCGCCTTCCGCCTGATCGAGGCTGGCGAGGTTGCTGTGCGCTTCGACAAGGTCGGGCCTGAGGACGAGGCTCCGCCGGTAGCCAGGGCGCGCCTCGTCCAACGCGCCGAGAAGCTGGAGCGCGTTGGCGCGGTTGGCATGGGCGTCGGCATAGTCCGGTCGGAACGCCAGGGCGCGGTCGAAGCAGCCGACTGCCTGCTTCCATTCCGCGAGATCGAAGAGCGCACCGCCGCAGTTCGCGTGCGCCTCGACGAAATCCGCGCGGACGGCGAGGGCCCGAAGCAGCACCCGGAGCGCGGAGATCTGCTGGCCGGTGCGCAGAAGCACGAGAGCGAAATGGTTGATCGCCTCGGCAAAGCTCGGATCAAGCACCAGCGCGCGGACCAGGAACGGCGCGGCGCGGGCAAAGGCGCCGGCGTGAACCAGGGCGAGGCCGGCGAGGTTGAGCGCATCGGCGTTGAAGGGGTCAGCGGCGAGCGCCGCTTGGTAGAGGCGGAACGCCTCGTCGAGCTGCCCTCGGCCATGAGCAGCCATGCCCTCGGCCAGACGCGCCGCCCCAACCTCCGACTGACGTCCCACGACGCTTGTTCCGATCCGGCTCACGCCTCCGGCTTATACCGGGCGGGGCGCGCGAACAACCGGCACGATGGGCCGGCTAGCTCTGGGTCGGCTCCGGGACGAAGGTCCGGACCGGGGAGATGCCGCTCCACACGTCGTTGGGCCCCTCGACCTTCCGTCCCTCGATCCGCGTGGCGTCACCAGGCGGCAATCCGAGCATGCCGACCGACACCGTCTCGGCGAAATGGTTCTTGTCGTTGCCGGCGAAATTTCCCGGCCGCCAAACCGGCGCGATGTCCCAGTAGAGCTGGTATCCCCGATCTTGAAGGTGGGAGATCAGCGCCGCCGACTTGTCGCGGCGATGGTTCGCCACGTGGACGACCGGTGCGCAGGTGGCGAGCGTCGCCTCGGCCCCGCGGAGGGCATCGACCTCCATACCCTCGACGTCGATCGCCAGGAGGCGGCAATGACGAAGCTCGAACGAATCGATGGTGTTGAGGGGAACCGCGTCGCCGCCTTCCCACTCCTGGTCCTTTAGGCCGAGGGCGGCGAAGTTGTTCTCGACCCGGGGGCTCAGGATCGGGACCACGAGCTGCCCCGCCTCCTCGCCGGCCGCCATCAGCGGCGCGTAGACGTTGGTCAGGCTGTTGATGGCCACGTTGGCGCAGAGTATCTGATGAAGCAGGCGTTGCGCTTCAATCGCGATCACCGCGCCGGTCGCGCCCACCGCTTGCGCCAACGCGACCGTGCCGCTGCCGATATTGGCGCCGGCGTCGATGGCGATGTCGCCGGGTCGGACGATCTTGCGGAAGAGGTCGAGGCGCTCGCCGCAATATTCGCCGTAGAGCTCGATCGAACGGCCGATGAACTGGTCGAAACGATTGTAGAGAATGACCCCGTCGCGTGTCCGAGCCAGGCGGGTATACCCCTCCGGGTGGACCTCGGCTAAGTCGACCGCAGGCACGATGCTCGTCCTGATGCCATCACGCGCTCCCCCTTCTAGGGCACCCCGGCCGGCGGCCAACAAGGCACCCCGCGCCAGCCCTCAGGTTTAGCGGTGCGCCTCTATAACAGATTGATTTCGCGAAGCCAAACACCAGCCGCGCCAGAGCCGCCGGTAGGCATCGACGAGCGACCGGGCATGGCCGGAGGCGTCGCAGAGCGGCGATGCCAGAAGGTGGTCTCTGAGGTCCCGGCGAAGGCCGATCCGGCGGTCAAGGTCGGCCGCGACGGCACTCGCCAGGCCGACATAGGCCGCCTTGTCGGCAGCCACCAGGTCGCCGAGGTCGAGATGGCGAAGGAAGCTCGCGCTCATCCGGCCGAGGAATCGGCTGCCCTCGAGGGTGACGACGGGGACGCCCATCCACAGCGCCTCGAAAGTGGTGGTACAACCGTTGAACGGAAACGGGTCGAGGGCAACGTCGACCTCGTTGAGAAGGGCGAGCTGGGCCATGCGCGGCAGCCGCCCGGCGCGCAGCTCGATACGATCGGGAGCGATGCCGTGGGCGGCGAAGCGAGCTCGGAGAAGCTGGCCCAGCTCAGGGCCGGCGAAGCGGTTGAGAAATTTCATCAGCAGGCGCGAGCCCGGCACGGTCTCCAGTACCCGGGACCAAAGGCCGATCACTTCGGGGGTCATCTTGGCGGGATTATTGAACGAGCCAAAGGTGATTCGTCCGGTCGCCGCCGACGGCGGCCGGACCAGCGGCGGCGACGGCGAAGGCGCCGCATGGTTGACAAGACAGGGGAGTCGCACGAGCGACTCGGCGAAGCGTTCGGCCGTCGCTCCTGGGGGATGGATCTGGGAATCGGTGAACCAGGCGTCGACCGCCGTCATGCCGGTGGTGGTGAGGTCGTAGAGGGCGACTTGGACCGGTGCCGGCTTCAGTGCAGCGACCAGGGGCCGGTTGTCCGCCGTGTGCGGAGCGACCATGACCAGCACGTCGATTTCGTCATCGCGGATCCGATCGGCGATCAGACGCTCGTCCTCGCCCCCGACCCATCGCCAACGATCAGCGATCCGCCGGAAGCGTTCGGTCATGGCATCGCCCGCCCGCGGCAACGCGTAGAGGGTGATCTCGACCTCGGTACGGTCGTGGCACTCGAGCGAAGCGATCAGGTTGTGGCCAACCGGATGATCGCGGAAGTCGGCCGAGACATAGCCGATTCGCATCCGGCGCTCCGGGTCGCGATCATTCGCGTGCGCTCGCGCCTCGGCGTAGAGGGGGCGGGCGTGGCGGGCCTCCCAGTCGCGAAATCCCCGGTAGATCGTCTCATCGTCGACAGCCTCGGCGTAGCTCAGCGTGAACAGCAGGTTGGAGTGGATCGCCGACTGTCCGGGATCGACCGCGAGGCCACGACGGTAGCGAATGATGGCAGCACCGGCATCGCCCCCCGCCTGATGCAGGACCGCCAGGTTCGACCAGGCGCCGGCGTGACCGGGGACGAGTGCCAGCGCGCCCATGAGCGAGCGCCGTGCATCGCCGATCCGGCCCTCGGCGAGCAGCGCCGGGCCGGCATTGTTGAGCGCGTCGGAATAGCCCGGTCTCAGCGCCAGGGAGCGGGCGTAGGCCCGGACGGCGCGGTCGGAACGACCACGCGCGGCCTCGGTGTTGCCGAGGTTGTAGGCGGCCTCCGCGAAGTCCGGCCTGAGAACCAGGGCACGCCGGAGCGCCGCCAATGCGGCGAGCAGCCACCCGCCGGTCTTGAGCGCGCCGGCAACGGCGATGTGGAGTTCCGGATCTCCGGGCCGGTCGACCGCCGCCGCGGTTCCAGCAAGCGCGTCGGCTGGGCGGCCTTGCTGAGCGGCGAGGAGTCCGAGCATGCGCCGTGCGTCGGCCTGACCGGGCCGGATCTCGAGGATCTGCCGGTAGCCTTCCTCGGCCGCGGCCAGCCGCCCCGCCCGATGGTCGGCGGCCGCCTCGGCGAAACGCGCGGCCGGATCGATCATTGCGGACTCGCGCGTGCGAGGAGGAAGCTGACGAAACGATCCATGCCGTCGCGAGCCCGCCAAACCTCCCCGGCCCGCCGGGCGCCTTCGGCAATGCGCGGGTAGTCGCCGGCGAGCGCCAGGATCGATCGGGCGAAGGCGGCCGCATCATGGCCACCAGCGACAATGCCGGCATAGGGGTGCGGCGCGAGCTGTGCTGCCATCATGGTCTCGGGGGGCACGATCACCGGCCTTCCGAGATACACCGCCTCCTCGAATACCGCCGAGGTGCCTGATCGGTAGACCATCGACTGATAAGGCAGGAGGACCGCGTCCGCGTCCTCGATCACGCGATAGTAATCGTCCTCGCCGATGAATCCCGCGATCGTCTTCGTGTCGTAGCGAGCGCGGGCGAACTTCTGAAACTCGGCGACCCGCTCGGCGTCCGATCGCCAGCCGTTGAGCTGGACGGCGAACTCGACGTCGCCCCGCGCGCCGCCGACAGCACGGATGATGTCGGCGAGCAGATGGAAGCCTTTCCTCAGCGTCGCCTCGCCGCAGAAGAGGATGCGGTGCTTGGAGCGCGGCGGACGCTTGGTCTGGACCCGGTCGCGGAGCCAGCCCGAGGCCGGGTTGGGATAGGGCATGACCTCGACCGGCGCTTCCGAGAGCGCTCCGAATTCGTGAGCCTGCAGGTCGGAAAGGGTCAGCAGCAGCACCTGGCCGAGGTGAGGTCGCAGCCGATTGAAGGCATGGCGATAGAAAGCGGCATCCCAGGACAAGGGCTCCCCTTCGCTCAAGCCGGAGACGTGCGGAAGCACCAGAGCCAGCCGTGACGACGCCGGAAAGAGCCCGGAAGCCAGCCAGCGGGCGAGCCCCAGGAGCATCCGGTTGGTCGTGGTGTGGACGATCACCAGCGAATCGGAGAGGTCGACGGCGCCTGACAGCGTCTTGAGATCGGCGAACGCCTGCTCGTTGAGGTCGAGATAGTCTTCGAAGTCGCGGATCAGGCGGTCTTCGGAGCTCCGGGCGTAGGGATGAAAGATGAAGCTCGGCTCGGCGCCCAGCCGCACGGCCAGTTCCGGGGTGACCCGCTGGTTGACGAAGAGCCGATAGGGAACCCCCAGACGACGCAGCTCACCGACCAGACCGAGGTCGAGGTTGTAGTGGTGCCCGATCGCCGTCTGGAGGCCGGGGTCAAGGAGCACGACGCGCATGGCAGAGGACGCTACGCGGTCGCGACGGCGCTTTCGAGGAAATCCTCGATCGCCGCGACCGACGACGCGCTGTCGAAAAGCACCGACGACTCCCCGGCGATCGCGGCTGAAAGCCGGCCTCGCTCGTCGGCATCGCCGGCGATACGGAGCGCAAGGTCGACATAGTGGTCGAGGTCGCGCGCCACCGGCCCGCCGATGCCCATCAGCCCGTAGAATCCGGCCGTATGGCGGGCCCGCATGAAGCGCCCGGGCCAAGTGACGATCGGTGCTCCCATGGCGAAGGCCTCCAGGCTCGAGTGGCCGCCGCTGTAGTGGATCGGGTCGAGGACGACGTCGGCGGCGGCAAGAAGCGACAGGTAGTCCTGACCGCCGAGATGCGGGAGCACCACGATGCGCTCGGGATCGGCGCCCGCGGTTGCGAGTCGGGTCGTAAGCTGCTGGGCCCAGTTCGGGTGACGGCCGTGGATCAGGACCAGCCGGCCGCGGGGATCGGCGGCGAGGATGCGGGCGAACGCCTGATCGCCGGCCGGATGCAGCTTGAACAGGCTCTGCGGGCAGACATAGAGGCGTCCTTCGGGAAGACCGAGCGCCGACCGCGCCTTCGGTACCGCCGGCGGGTTGGGCCTAGCGAGCCGCACGGTCGGCCCGGGAAGACGCGCGAGCCGCTCGACGTAGTGGGCCTCTGCACCTTCCGGCTCCATGCAAGCCGCCGACAGCATCCAGTCGACCGTCCCGAGGCCGGTCGTATCCGGATGTCCCCAGGTCATGACCTGGACCGGCGCCAGGCGCGCGAAGGCGAGAAAATACGTCATCGGCTCCATGCCGATGTCCGGGAAGTATAGAAGGTCGAGCCGGAGGTCGGCGATGGCGCGGCGCGCATCGGCGAGGCGTGGCGGCAGGCGAAGGACCCGGTCGGCCGAACGCGCGAGCGAGACGGCGAGCGCGTCATCGCCATGGTCGGGGCCTATCAGCGTCACATGGAAGCGCCGGCGGTCGAGGCCCTCGATCAGGCCGCGGTTGAGCCGGCCGATGGTGTGGGTGCGGAGCAGCGTCGAGACGAAGCCGACGGCGATGCGGCCGTCGGGACGCAGGGGGCGGCGGGCGAGGTCTTCGGAAAGCGACGGGCAGGCCGCGCGATAGAAGCGGGCGATCTCCTCCTGCAGCGGCCGGTCGTCGCGACCGTGATAAGCCAGATAGAAGTTGCCGTGGCCGATCTCGGCGACCGGGTCGCCGAGGCGCACGCCCGTGCAGGCGGCAAGCGCAGCGGCCACGCCGTCGCGTGCGGCGTCGATCGCCGCGACCGAGTCCGGGATGATCGGCAGCAGAAGCGCCTGTTTCACCCGGATCCAGTCCGGCGCTCCCTCGGCGATCAGCCGGCCGTAGAGGTCTCGTGCCTCCTCGGTCCGGCCCTGATCTCGGCGGACACCGGCAAGGTTGATCCGGGCTTCGGGGATCCGCTCGGCTACGGCGGCGAAAGCCTGGGCCGCCTCGTCGAGACGGCCGAGTTGAAACAGCGCGTTGCCGCGATGGAAGGATGCCGCCGGATGGCGGGCGGCGCGATCGAGCAGCGCCAGCGCCTCGCGCGGGCGGCCTGCGGCGAGCCTGGCCGCGCCGTCGGCGACCAGCGCCTCCGGCAGATCGGGACGGACCGCCAGCGCGCGGCGGAATCCGCCGGCGACGACCCAGGCCTGGGCAAAGCCCGGGTCGAGGGCAAGGGTCCGGCGGAGAGCACCCGCCGCCTGCGGCCCGAGAGCGAGCGCGAAAGCGAAATGCAGCTCGGGGATGTTGAGGTCGAGCGCGAGCGCCCGGCGGTGAGCCCCGACCGACAGGCCCGCCTCGCCGAGCTCGCCGAGCAGGGCGCCGAGATTGCCCCAGCCGTCCGCGAGGCCCGGTTCGGCCGCCAGCGAGCGGCGGTAGCTCGTGCGCGCCGCCTGCCGGTGGCCGAGGCGGCGGCGCGCGTTGGCGAGGTTGTTGTTGAGGATCGCGTCGGCCGGGCGCGCGCGGAGCGCCCGTCCGATCAGGTCGAGGGCGCGTCCACCGTCACCACGCTCGAGCGCGATCAGCCCGAGATGATGCAGCGCATCGACGTGATCGCCATCACCGTCGAGGGCCAGGCGATAGCGGGCCTCGGCCTCGGCAAGCCGGCCGGCGCGGTGCAGCGCCAGGCCTTCGGCGAAGGCGTCGGTCACGTGGACCGGCACCAGCTCCGCCACATCTGCCGATACGCGGCCTCGATCGACCGCGCATAGGCCTTGGCATCGCAGATCGGAGACTCGGCAAACCGCCGGCCGAGGGTGGCCCGGAGAGCGGCAAGCCGCGTCCGGTCCTGCGCCAGTGCCACCGCAGCCTCGACATAGGCATCGTCGCTCTCGGCAACCAGCTCGGGAAGACCGACGGCATGGAGCAGCGTAGCGCCGTACCGTCCGAGCAGCCGGTCGCCGGCCCGCGTCACCACCGGCACGCCGAGCGAGAGGGCCTCGCAGGTGGTGATGACACCGGCGTAGGGTGTCGGGTCGAGCGCGATGTCGATGTCGCCATAGGCGGAGAGATGCTCGGTGCCGTCGCTGATCCAGGGCAGCGCATCGACCCGGCCGGGATCGAGGCCAGCCGACGCGGCGCGTCGCAAGAACGCCGCGCGTGCCGGGGGATCGGCGAAGGCCATGCCCTTGAGCACCAGGCGGGCTGCCGGCAGCGCCGCGAGGATCCGCGCCCAAAGCCCGAGGCTGCGGTCGGACAGCTTCGCCGGCTGGTTGAAGCTGCCGAACACCACCGGGCCGCCGCGGAGGGCCGGCCCCGGACCGACGCTCGTTGCCGCCCGCAAGGGCCAGTAGCAGAAGGCGAGAGGCAGCCGCACCACGCTTTCCCGAAACCAGCTCTCGGAGCCTGCCGGGGTTAGCCGATCGTCACCGACCATCCAGGGCACCGCATCGAGGCCGAAGCTGCCCATCGGAAGCAGGTTGACCTGCACCGGAGCCGGCCGTCGTGCGAGCGTCAGCAGCCGCGAGCCCGGCGGATAGCCATAGAGGTCGGCGAGCACGTCGATACGATCGGCACGGACCCGCTCGGCGAGCGCCGCGTCGTCGAGGTCACCGGCGTCGCACCAGCGATCCGCCAGCTCGCGGAACCGACGGGTCACATTGTCGGCGCGCGCCGGATCCACATCCGAATAGCAGACGACCTCAACTACCTGCCGGTCGTGGCCTTCGATCAGCGGCAGCAGCGTGACGGCGGCCGTGTGCGCTCTGAAACCCTCGACGGCGAGGTATCCAACCCTGAGGCGACGCTCGGGATCGCGGAGGGTCACCGCCGGCGGGCCGGCGAGAGGGCGAGCGAATCGGGCGTCCCAGTTGCGCTGCTCGGCCAGGATCGCCTCGGGTCCGACATCGGAAAGGCAGTTGAGCGTGAGAATGAGGTTGGCGTGCACATCGGCGCGATCCGGATCGATGCCGAGCGCCCGACGATAGTCGGCAGCAGCCCCGGGCGCGTCACCGGCAAGGTGCCGGGTCCAGCCGAGGGCCTCGAAGGCGGTGGCGTTGCCGGGCTCCAGCACAGCCGAGCGGCCGAGCGCGGCGATCGCCGGCATCAGGCCGCCAGTGCCGCGAAAGACCAAGCCGAGATTTTGCCAAAGGCCGGAGCCCGCGGGCTGGAGGACAAGGGCGCGGCGCAGGAGGCGTGCCGCGGCAGCCGGCTCGCCCCGCCCATAGAGGTGCGTCGCCCGGTTGTTGAGCGCGTCGACGGCGTGCGGCTCGATGGCGAGCGCACGCCCGAATCCATCGGCAAAGGCGGCGGCGAACCCGAGGTCGAGCCAGACGGCCGCGACCTCCGGCTCCCGTGCGAGGCTCCGTCTAAGTGCCCTCTCCGCACCGGCCGAGTCGCCCTGCCGACGCAAGGCCCGACCGAGATTCGCCTGGACAGCGGCATCGTCGGGCGCGGCCGTGACCGCTTGACCGAGAAATCCTGCTGCCAGCTCAGCCGAGCCGGCTTCGAGCTCGAGGGCGCCGAGGAGACGCAAGGCGTCGGGCTGGGCGTGATCGAAGGCGAGCACGCGACGGTAGATCCGGCGCGCGTCCGCCCAGCGACCGGCACGGTGATGCGCCAGCCCTTCCGCCAGCACCTCGGCGACCGTCGGCATGGCGGTCGGTTTAGCCCGAGTCGGCTCACAAGGCCAAGCGCCGGCCGTGACATCGCCATGAGCTTGGCCTTAGTTTGCGGCCATGGATCGTCCGCATCCCCTTGCCGATCGGCTCTATCGCGGCCGCCGCATCCTCGTCACCGGCGGCGCCGGCCTCTACGGGCGGGCGCTGGTCCCCCGGCTTCTGACGCTCGGTGCCGAGGTTCGGACCGCGTCGCGTACCGCGCCTCAACCGCCTTTGTCGTCGAGCGAGCACAGGATCGGCGATCTGACCGACCGGCGCTTCGCCGAGGCGGCGATGGAAGGCATGGAGGCGGTCTTTCATCTCGCGGGTCGCCGCGGGTCGATCGGAATGCAGACGGCCAAAGCGGCGACCATGCTCGGCGAAAACGCGCTTGTCTGCCTGAACACGCTGGCGGCCGCGCAGCGCGCCGGTGTCAAGGCCCTGGTGTATGTCTCGACCGTGACGGTCTACCCGCCGATGGCGGTCTACCGGGAAGATCTCGCCTGGTCGGCCAACCCGCATCCCGGCGACCAATACGCCGCCTGGGCGAAGCGGATCGCCGAGAAATACGTCGAGGCGCTGGCGATCGAGCACGGCTTCGCCGACGTCGCCGTCGTCCGCCCGGTCAACACGTTCGGCCCGTTCGACGATTTCGACCCGAAGACGGCGCTGGTGGTGCCGGCGTTGATCGGCCGAGCCGAGCGGCGGGAAAGCCCCTTCGTCGTGTGGGGCGATGGCTCGGCAGTCCGCGACTTCCTCTATGTCGACGACGCGGTCGGCGGCCTGCTTCTCGCCTATGAGCGGGGCCTTGGCCGCGGACCGATCAATCTCGGCAGCGGCACCGGCCATACTATCCGTGCGGTGGCGGAGGCAGTCCTTGAGGCGACAGGTCACTCTGGACCGATCGCCTGGGACCCAACCAAGCCGTCGGGCGAACCCTCGAAGGTGGCGGACACGACGCGGGCTCGCGAGATCCTGGGATTCCGGCCGGAAGTCCCGCTGGCCGAGGCGATCGCCCGCACGGTTGCCTGGCACCGATCGCAGGGGCGCTGGGCGTCGAACTGACGCTGGCCCGGACCTTGCTTATCTGATATCCAGGAAATCGGCGGAAAACAGCCGCTTGGAAGTGGTAATGCAGCAGGCGACCAGAGACCACGAGGGTGGCGACGTTCTGACCGTCGGTCTCGCTCAGATCAACAACAGCTTCTCCGGCCAGAACTACCTTCCCTACGCGATCGGGCTGCTTCAGAGCTATGCGGAGCACCACGCAGCGCGGCCTGAGCGCTTCCGCTTCCTCCTGCCTGTCTACAAGCGCATCCGCGTCGAGGCCGCGCTCGAGCAGTTGCGGGACGCGGACGTCGTCGGCTTCAGCCTCTATGTCTGGAACGAGCGGCTGACCCTCGAGGTGGCGCGCCGGCTCAAGGCTGAACGGCCGGATATCTTCATCATTTTCGGGGGTCCCCAGGTTCCGGACCGTTCCGAGGCCTTCCTTCGGGCTCATCCGTTCATCGATGTGGTCTGCCACGGCGAAGGCGAGCCGACCTTTCTGAAGCTGATCGAGCAAGCCAGGGCACGGGATTTCTCGGGTATCCAGGGCACTAGCCACCTCGATGCGGGAGGTCGCTTCGTCCACCAGCCGCGCCTCGAACGGATGCGCGAGGTCGCGTCGATCCCCTCGCCGTATCTCGAGGGGGTGTTCAAGCCGCTGATCGCCGCGCACCCGGAAGAGGTGTGGATCGCGCTGTGGGAGACCAACCGCGGCTGCCCTTTCGCCTGCACCTTCTGCGATTGGGGCTCGGCGACCCAGAGCAAGGTCTTCCAGTTCGATCTGCCGAGGCTGAAACGCGAGCTCGACTGGTTCTCCGAGCACCGGATCGAGTTCATCTTCTGCTGCGACGCCAATTTCGGCATTCTGCCGCGCGATATCGAGATCGCCCAGGCGGCCGCCGAGAACAAGCGCGTCTTCGGCTATCCGAAGGCCCTTTCGGTTCAGAACACCAAAAACGCGACCGAGCGGGCCTATCTCACCCAGAAGATCCTGTCCGACGCCGGCCTGTCGAAGGGCGTCGCGCTGGCGCTGCAAAGCGTCGACATGCACACGCTGGAAGCGATCAAACGTCAAAACATCTCGCTCAGCACCTACGAAGAGCTGCAGAAACGCTTCACCCGCGACAGGGTCGCCACGTATTCGGACCTCATCCTGGGGTTGCCTGGCGAGACTTATGAAAGTTTCGCCAATGGCATCGCCCGTGTGATCGAGGGCGGCCAGCACAACCGCATTCAGTTCAACAACCTGTCGATCCTGCCCAACGCCGAGATGGGCGACCCGGCGTATCAGGCCAAGTATGGGATGGTCCTGGTCGAGACCAAGATCATCAACGTCCACGGCTCGCTCGAGGAGGACATCGACGACATCGCCGAGATGCAGCAGATGGTGGTCGCCACCAGCGCCATGCCGCTCGCCGACTGGCGCCGAGCACGGGTCCTCGCCTGGATCACGGCGCTGCTGCATTTCGACAAGCTCGTGCAGATCCCGCTGGTCGTCGCCCACGAGGTTTCCGGCATCGGCTATCGGACGCTGATCGAGGCCTTCATCGACGCCGACCCCGGGACGTATCCGTTGCTGGCCGAGGTTCAGGCCTTCTTCGAAGGCGAGGCCCGAACCATCCAGGCGGGCGGACCTGAACTGCACTACGCCCCCGAATTCCTCGGCATCTGGTGGCCGGCGGACGAGTTCATGTTCATCAAGCTCACCCACGAGAAGAAGACCGAGGCATTCTTCGCAGAGGCGCGCCGGCGCCTTCTCGACCTGTGGAGGGAGCATGGAACGCCCGCCCCGTTCGCCCCGGTCGACGACGCTTTCGCCCTCAACTGCGCGCTATTGAGCCAGCCATTCGTCTTCGACGATGCCGAGGTCGCACTCGGCCACGACGTCTGGCGCTTCTTCCGCGGCATCCTCCAGGGCGACCCGGAGCCACTGCGGGCCAAGCGCGCCGTCTATCGGATCGAGCGATCGAAGGAAGCCTACGCCGACCTTGCCGCGTGGTGCCGGGAGGTCGTCTGGTATGGGCACCGCCGCGGCGCCTACTACCATTCCGGGCGCATGGTCGAGGTCGAGACCGAAACCGAGCTCGCCGGGCACTATTAGCCCGGTTGCCCGGCAGGATTTGCCGGGTCGCACGCCGCTTTCCGGCTCGGTTCCCGTCATTCCCTGAAAATCCGCTGTTCCGTCGCTGGCCCAGGGCTTGCTTGTCTTGCCCCGCCCTTACTCTGTCCAGCGGACCCGTCATGGATCTCCCGGCCCTCGAGGCAACACTCATCCCGGCTCCTGCCCGTTCGCAGCGCGCTGACAACTCGAACGAGCCGGGTCGGCATTTCACGGCCGAGCTGACTCAGGCGATGCGCCAGCGCCGGCAAGAAGCCGAGGCACGATCCGAGGCGCCGCGGCCCGAGGATCAGGCGAACGACCGTCCCGAACCCACAGCACGCGGCGACGTCGCAACTGAGGCGCACTCGCGCCGGCAGGCCGAGGCCGCTGCCCGGCAGGATCGACGCGATCAGGGCCGTTCCGCCACCGTCCGCCAGGACCGACGTGACCAGGATCGGACGGCCGCCGACGAAACGGACCGGGCTCGAGCCGCCGGTGCCACCACCGACAGCGATGCGGCCGACGAGGTTTCCATCGACGTCGGAGAAGAGGTGGTCGTCGACAACGGCTCGGACCCGAACCAGCCGGCGGCCGTTGCGACCGCCATCGACAAGACCGCCGACGGAACGGACGCGAAACCCGCCGCGATCGCGATCGTCCCGGCGCCGGTGGTCGGGGTCGAGGTGGCGTCCCAGCCCGCCACCGATCTCGCCGACTCTGAGATCACCCCCGTTGCCGACGCCGCGGCGGCGACCGCGGCAGATGTGCCCGACGGCCATGTCCCAATGCCGGTCGACCTGTCGGCGTCCGATCCGACCGCGCCGGCCGACGGCGTGCCTGTGCCGGCCGCTACCGTCGCACCGACGCCGGCGCCCGCCGCCGCCTCGGGTCCGGACGCCTCCGCTCCGGCCGTGGCGCCGACGACGGCGGTGATTGCCGATCCGGCGCCCCAGCCGCAGGCCAATGCCCGGCAGACCGACACCGTGAACGTCGGCTTCACCACGGACGCTGCGGCGACGGCCGCCGCTTCGACCGAGATCCCGCTTGCCGCGGCCCCGACCCCCACCTCGCCGGACGGTCCGACCATAGCGAAACCTGCGCCCGCGACCGGTCCCGCGGTGACCGTGGCGGTCGCCACAGAGGCATTGCCCGTCACGCCGGCGGTTCCGGCCTTCTTGGCCCTTCAGTCCGTCGACGAGCCGGCAATGCCGGCCGCACCGGTCGAGAACGCCCCGGCCCCGACGGCAACGGTCACCGCCGCTGCGGTCCAACCGACGGGCCAGAGCGCCTCCGCAGCGACCCAGACCCCTGATCCGAATCTGGCCCCGACTTCCGGCGCTCCCGCGCCGACGGCGGCTCCCGCCAACACCCCGGCTTTCGCTGAGACGATCGATGAAGCCGTAATCGGCGCTGAGACGGTGGTGGCCGATCGGATGAGCGGCGAGACGAGCAACCTCGCCCAAAGCGGCACCGAGCGTCGCGCCAGCGTCGAGCAGAGCATTCGTGCCGAGCCCGCGCAGCCGGCCCGGCAGAATCTGCCACCCCAGCCGGTCGCCGACCAGATCGCCGTCCGTATCGCCAAGCAGACACAGGCCGGCGAAGGCCGGATCTCGCTGCAGCTCCGTCCGGAGACCCTCGGCATCGTCGATGTCGACATCGAAGTGCGCCGCGACGGCACGATGAGAGCGGTGATCTCGGTCGAAAAGCCCGAAACCCTGGAATGGCTGAAGCGCGACGCGCAGCACCTGGAACGGGCCTTGCAGGACGTTGGGGTGAAGACCGACTCGGGCAGCCTGAATTTCGCCCTCCGCGAACAGCGGCAGGATGGATCGGGCAGCTTCGCCAGGTCGGGCGGACGCCGCGGCTTCGACGCCGATGCGGGCACAGACCCCGCGGAAGGTCGAGTGTCCGAAGCCAAGATGGCCGAAGCGGCCGCGCGCCGGATCGCCCGGGGCGGTGTGGATGTGAGAATCTGAGGAGCCGACGATGTCCGTGTCCAGCATCAACCAGGCGACGTCCAGCGCCACCAGCACGACAGACGCATCCGCGTCGCTCGCCAAGCTGTCGGGCAACTACACGCAGTTCCTGAAGCTGCTGACCGCTCAGCTGCAGAACCAGGATCCGCTGAAGCCGATGGATACGGCGCAGTTCACCCAGCAGCTCGTTCAGTTCGCCGGCGTCGAGCAGTCGATCGCCGTGAACAAGAACCTCGAGAGCCTAGTCGCACTCCAGCAGGCCGGCCAGAACGCCCAAGCGACCATCTACCTCGGCCGCAAGGTCGAGTCGATCGGCGATACGCAGCCGCTGGTCGACGGCAAGGCGACCTACGGCTACGCCTTCGACGGCACGCCTACCAATGTCCAGATCTTCATCTCGGACAAGAACAACAATGTCGTCTTCCAGACGACGGGCGAGGCCGGCACCGGAGGCCACAACTTCGCCTGGGACGGCAAGGACATGAACGGCCTTGCCGCGCCCGACGGCGACTACACCATCCGGGTCAGCGCGACCGACGCCGCCGGCGGCAACGTCAGGACCTCGACCTCGGTAAACCTCGTGATCGATGCGGTCGAGATGCACACGGAGGGAGCCGTGCTGCTTTCGGGCAAGCAGGTCATCAACATCAACGACATCATTCGGATCAAGAGCGCCTAGGCGGTAACCCTAGGCCAAGCGAGATCAGGCAAGGAGACGTGACATGACTGGCATCTACGGAGCCCTGTTTTCCGGCGTGACGGCCCTCAACGCTCAGTCCCAGAGCATGGCCGCGCTGTCGGACAACATCTCCAACGTGAACACGGTCGGCTACAAGCGCACGGTCGCGCGCTTCTCGACCTTGGTCACCGACACCACGTCGCGTGCCCGCTACTCGCCGGGCGGCGTCCAGGCCGCGCCCTTCCAGCAGATCGACAAGCAGGGCCTGATCCAGGCCTCGAGCTCGACCACCGACCTCGCCATCAGCGGCAAGGGCTTCTTCGTGGTCAACACCCGCTCGGCCCAGACCACGACCGGCGCCGAGAACGTTTTCACCCGCGCCGGCGGCTTCACCACCGACAAGAACGGCAACCTGATCAACAATGCCGGCTACTTCCTGCAGGGCTACAAGCTCGATACCACCGGCAACTTCCTGACGCCGGCGGGCGTTACGACCAACGCGACCGACCTGTTCGCGAACCTGCAGACGATCAACCTCGCCGGCCAGAGCTCGGTCGCGGTTCCCACGCGAAACGTCGGCGTGGTCGCCAACATGCCGCCGACCACCGGCGTGACACCGACCCAAACGACCAATGTCACGGTCTACGACTCGCTCGGCCAAGCCCAGCAGATGATCCTGACCTGGACGCCGGTTGTGCTCAACAGCTGGACGGTCACACTCACCTTCAACCCGACCTCGATCACCGCGCCGGCTACCGCCTTCACGGTCATCTTCAACAACGCCGGCCAGATGATCCAGGTCGGCACCAACACGGTGCCGTCGACCTCGGGCATTCTCGCGGTGTCCGGCATCAATTTCTCGGCCGTGGTCGGCACCGCCGTCGGCGTCACCCAGCCGACCACCATCAACCTCAACTTCGGGACCATCGGCCAGGGCAACGGCCTCTCGCAGGTGACGGGGGGCTACAGCGTCAACTCAGTCACCCAGGACGGCGTCGCGCCTGCCAGCCTCTCAGGCGTTTCGGTCGACGACAGCGGCTTCGTCACGGCCGTCTTCGCCAACGGCCTGTCGAGCCGGATCTTCCGCCTCGCGGTCGCCACCTTCCAGAACGCGAACGCGCTTCAGCGCAGGGAAGGCAATGCTTACGCGACGACCGACGTCTCCGGCGATCCGCAGCTCCGTCCGGCCCGCACCGGCGCCTCCGGCGCGATCTCGCCCTCCTCGCTCGAGAACTCGACGGTCGACCTCGCCGAGGAGTTCACCAACATGATCGTCACCCAGCGCGCCTACACGGCGGCGACCAAGATCATCACCACCGCCGACGAGATGCTGGACGAGGTCATCCGTCTGAAGCGGTAAACCCGGTTCGCCGGGGAGTCGACGCGGCGGGGGGCCGGTCCCCCGCCGCCTTCGTTTGGTCCCGGCACCAGCGCCGCCACAGCGCCCGGTACACCCGCTCGAGGTTGCGCACCGATCGCCCGGCGTCGCAGAGCCGGGAAACGGCAACCTCCCCGCGCAGCGTCCGGCGAAGCTGGGCCAAGCCATCGACATCGTCCGACCATTCGGCCGCGCGCGCGACATATCCCGCCTCGTCGAGCGCCACCCAATGGGGACGATCGACCCGCACCAGCATCGAGGCGGCCCAACGCGACATCATCGTCTGGCCGAGCAACGTCACCACCGGCACGCCCATCCACAGGGCCTCGAAGGTCGTGGTCGAGCCGTTGAACGGCACCGTGTCGAGGGCGATGTCGACGTGGTTGTAAAGGGCGAGGTGAGCGGCGACCGGATCGGCGGTGCCGGTGGAGGAGACGATCATCAGGCGCTCGGGGTCGACGCCCTCGGCCCGGAACAAGGAATACAGCCGCTCGCGCAACCGGTTTGAGGCGAAGGCGTTGCGATACTTCAGCATCAGCCGGGACTTCGGCACGGCTTTCAGCACGCCGGCCCAAAGACGCGCCGTCGCCGGCGTGATCTTCGATGGATTGTTGAAGGAGCCGAAGGTGATCCGACCTTCGGCGAGCACCGGCGGCGGACCGATCAGCGGAGCGCCGTCGATCGGGCGCTGGATCGAGAAGACCGGCACCCGCACCACTCGCTCGCTGAAGCGCTCCTCCGACCGGCGCGGGACCACGGTCAGATCGGCGAGGAGATAGCCCATGCCCGGCACGGCGCTGGTGGTGCCGTCATGGGCGCTGATCACGACGGGCGCCGGCTGATAGGCGGCGACCAGGCCGCGGTTGCGGTCGAAGTGGCTGGCCAGGACCACCAGGACGTCGACCCCTTCGCGCCGGATCAGGCGCGCCGCCTCGAAGTCGGAGAGCCCGGCGACCGACCGCCAGCCATCGACCAGGGTCTTCAGCTGCTCGGTGACGTGGTCGGGCTTCTGCACATCGGCGAAGGCGACGACCTTGAACCGGGCCGCGTCGCGGTCGGAGAGCCACGGCCAAATGTTGCGGGAGATCGGATGGTGGCGGAAGTCGGAGGAGAGATATCCCACCGTGAGCCGGCGCTCGGGATCACGGACGTTGGTGTAGGCGACCGCGGCCGAGGGGGCTTTCACGAACTTGGCCGCGAAACGGCGATGCTCGGCGAACAGCCACGCCGACGAGAACCCGCCGACGTAGAGCATCGAGGCCAGGAGATTGCGGTGGACCTCCAGCACCCCCGGCACCAGCGCGAGCGTGCGACCGTAGCTCAGCACCGCGCGCTCCGAATCGCCGAGGGCCAGCGTCACGCTGGCCATGTTGTTGTGGGCCTCGGCCATGGCCGGCGCCAAGGTGACCGCCGAGCGGGCGTGCACCACCGCGGGGTCGAGCTCGCCGGCGGCGCGGAGCGTTGCCGCGAGGTTGGCGTGGAACTCGCCCTGATCGGGCTTGAGCGCCAGCGCTGCCTCGAGGGCCTCCTTGGCTTCGGCGTAGCGCTCGCGGTCGTGCAGCCACCGACCGAGGCCGTTGCTGGCCTCGGCAAGGGTCGGCCTTACGGCAAGAGCCCGACGGAAGACCACGCCGGCGTCGTCCTGACTCAGGCCGCCCATCAGCGCGTTGCCGAGATTGTTGTAGACTTCGCCGAGGGCGGGGGCGATCGCGGCCGCTCGGCGGAAGGCCGCGGCCGCGATGTCGCCGCGCCGTTGAGCGAGTAGGACATTGCCGCGGTTGTTGTGAAATTCGGCCGAGAGCGGGTCGCGCTCGATGCCCTCGTCGTAGAGGACGAGCGCCTGTTCGAGCCTGCCGGCATCCTGGTGGATCCCGGCAAGCTTGAGCCGGGCGTCGCGGGCGTTCGGATCGAGCCTAAGGGCGCCGCCGAGCGCCTTGGCCGCGCCGGCGAATTCGCGCGACGCCGCCAGCAGCGTGCCGAGGGAGGCCTGGGCGGCGGCGTTGAGCGCCTCGATCGTCGCAGCCCGCCGGGCCCGTTTCAGCGACGTCGCATATTCGGCGGTCGCCTGAGCGACCAGGCTGAACGTCGACCAGGCGTCGGCAGTGGCCGGGTCCAAGGAGAGGGCCCGCCGAAGCGCAGCACCCGCTTCGGCCGGACGCCCGACGCTCATCGCCGCCAGGGCGTGATCGGCATGAAACTGGGCGATCAGCGGCGCGGCGGCAGCGGCCTTCGCGAGATCGGGCAGCGCCTCTGCCGGCCGGCCGGACTGGAAGGCGGCAAGACCGGCCAGATGAAGGGCGTCGGCGTTGTCCGCGACTCGCGCCAAAGCCCGACGGTAGTACCCCTCGGCCTCGGCGATCCGACCGTCACGGTGGGCTGCGAGCCCCTCCTCGATCAGCGCCGCCGCCGCCCGCCCGACCTCGGTTCCCCCAGCTCGCATGGGGCCAGAAGATAGGGGCCGTAGCCGACCCTGTCACTTGCCGCAGCACCAAAATCCTCCACGTTGAGAGTTTCTTAACCCTTGAGGTCCATGCTCTCGAGGCCTGCAACCGACCAACTGCGGAGCCCCATGACTGCGAACCTGCACTTTCCATCTCCCCGATCGACCCCGGCCAGATTGCGCGAACTCCCGCCGGCCGACACCCGGCGTTGGGTTGCCCGACGGAAGGCCCAAGTGGTCGCCGCCGTTAACGTTGGCGTCCTCACCCTCGAGGACGCGTGCCGGCGCTACGACCTCTCGGTCGAGGAGTTTCAGGCCTGGGAACAGGCGCTCACCAAGCATGGGCTCAGGGGCCTGAGGACGACCCGCATCGCCGCCTACCGATCGAGGACCGTGTCGACCGCCGACGACTGACCGGCCACAGGCGCCGCCGAGCGCCGTACGGAATTATTCTCGCTTTCTAAGAAAAATTTCATAAAATTTTATAAAAAGAGGGTTCTCCCAGGCGGCGATTTGAGTTAGCCCGAATTATTCATCGGGGCGCTGATATTGGGCTGGCGGATGTAGCGTAATCCGTTGATTTCGTGTAAGATTTTGGTGTCTAGACAAAGTCTTCCACGCCTCGCCGGAGTGCCACACCCGCCATGCAGGACGATAGCCTTC
>SHVZ01000029.1 GCA_009694025.1 Alphaproteobacteria bacterium
GGCAGAAGGCTATCGTCCTGCATGGCGGGTGTGGCACTCCGGCGAGGCGTGGAAGACTTTGTCTAGACACCAAAATCTTACACGAAATCAACGGATTACGCTACATCCGCCAGCCCAATATCAGCGCCCCGATGAATAATTCGGGCTAAGCTCCGATCAGCCGGACCACGGCGTTGAGCAGCTCGGCCCGCCGGAACGGTTTCTGCAGGGTCTCGTCGGCACCGAGCGCACGCGCCATGTCGAGAAAGTCCATCGTTCCTGAGCGCCCGCCGCCGGAAATGGCGAGGATCTTAAGATCCGGGTGGTTGCGCTTCAGCGCCATGATGGTCTCGATGCCGTCCTTGTCCGGCATCAGGATGTCGGTGATCACCAGCTCGGGCAGAACCTTGTCGTAAAGCGCGATCCCGGCATCGCCGTTGCTCGCCTCGTGGACCTCGTGTCCGTCGGCCACCAGCATGTTCACGAGCATCCGGCGGACGTCGTCGTCGTCGATCAGGAGGATCTGTGCCACAGTGCCCGCCTCAGCCTTGCCTGTCGTTCGCCAGGGTCCACGCGGCGGCGCACGCAACCCCTCGGGCCTGCGCTCGCAAAGGCCCAACAAAGCCATAGCGCCACATTGTTATTCGGCCGGTCATCGTACCCGCTTCTAGGTCGACCTGAACGCCAGCCCTGCGACGGACCAGCCCGATGCCGCCCGCTTCAAGGACGGCCGATCACATAATCAATCGACTAACCACACGGGCCTGTGATCGTCAACCACACACGGCTTTTCAAAGCGATATTAGGTTTCCTTGGCCTTTTACCGAAGGTAATGTCGGAGACCCTGGCAGATGGCGACATAGTCCGGATGCTCGGGCGCAATCAACCCATGTCGGATCAGAAAATCGATCACGACCAACGCGCAGTTGAACTTGAAGGCCCAGCCGCTTTCTACAAGGGCGGCGACTTCCGCCGCAGGCAGCAATTTGAACTCGGCGGTTTCTCCGTCGACCGGTGTCGGCCGGAAATCCTCGGGCAACTCCAGGTCGAAGCAGTGATGGATATGGCGATTGAGTCCGTCGCCACCCATGTCGGCCTCGGTCGCCATGACATAGCTGATAACGCCGACGGGGATGGCACAGCGCGCGAGATCGGGCGGAACGCCCGCCTCCTCGCCGCACTCCTTGACCAGGTTGTCGAGGATCGACAGCCCCTCCGGCTGCCCGCCGGCTACGAAGTTGTCGAGCTGGTTGGGATAAGCCTTGTGTGGCGAGCGCCGAGCTATCCAGAGATACGGCCCGTCATTCCGGCGGACGAAGCCGTTCACATGGCAGCCTGCGCACTCGATGCCGAGCACTGACGAGGCGCCTCGCTCGAGGCTGGCGACGCGCCGGCCTTCGACCGCGACCGCGTAGTGCTCGCCGGTGACATGGTGGACGACGCCGGCCCGGTGGAGTTTCTTCACCGTCTCAGCCAGTGCCGCGGTCCGTGCCACTTCGTCCGCATGTCGCGGGTCGAGGGCGAGCCCGCCGTCGTCGACGTACAGCCCGGCATACCCGGCCAGTACCGGCCGGAGCGCCCGGCGAACGTAGCCCGCAATCCTGCCGTCGATCGACCAGGGGACGAAGTCCTCCGGCACGTAGGCGTTGCAGCGCCGGATGTGGTCGATGAAAGCCATCAGGCAGCGTTGCTCGCCCGCGACATCAGCACACGCTCGACGTAGACGAGCTGGCCGAGGCAGCGCCGGATGTGCTCGGCGGTCTCGACGTCGAGGCCGTCGACCCGGAGGTCGATGTCGAGCTCGTCGTGGGCGGCGCCGGAGACGACGCCGTGACAGCGGCGGGGCAGGATTCCCCGCTTCACGAACAGCTCCAGCACCCGCGACATCACCGAGACCTCGGCGCGGGCCAGAACCGAATAGCAATATGACGGGGACGCCGCTGACGAAGCGGCCGGACGGACATGAATGACGGAGGTGGACACAGCACGGCTCCTGAAAACGGAAGACCACGAACGACCGATGACGGCCCGATCCTTAGAGGATCGGGGTCATAATTCGCTGGGTCGTCCGCACGCCTTGTGCCATGCGCCGAAGGTAGCGGTCCCGCCGGCCGGGCGTCAACCGCGGAGGTGACTTTCGACCGCGGCGGCGACGGCGTCCACGGGAATCGCCGCCATGTCGTCGCCGCCGAAGGACCGGGCCTCGATCACCGTCAGCCGTTCGGCGAAGGGAGCGAACTTCCCGGCCGGCGTCGGGCCGAACAGGGAGACCAGGGGACAGTCGCCGGCCGCCAGCAGGTGACCCATGCCGGCGTCGTTGGCGACCGCTACTTTGAGCCGCCGGGCGACGGCGAGGGAGAGTCCGGGGTCGGCGCCGAGGGCGGACTCCTGGAACGGAAACCGGGCCTGGGGGAGGGCCTGGGTCAGCTCGTCCTGCCACTCCGTCTCGTCCGGCCCGAGGAGGACGACCGGCGCCTCGAGGCCTCGGCCGAGGGCGATGAAGCGGTCGAGCGGCCAGCATTTCCGGCGATCGCCGGCGCCGGGCACGATGGCGACGTAGGGCCGTCCGTCCGGCAGCAGCGCCGCCGCCTGCCGCTCGATCGCGTCGGGCAGCGAAACCCAGGCGCGTCGGGGCTCGACCGGCCGGCCGGTCGCCGCCTCGATCAGGTCGAGCATCTGGCGGATCATCGCCGGCGGCTTCGCGCGTCGAGGCGGCCGTGCGTCGGAAAGAAGCCAGCCAGCGGTGCCGGAGACGAAGCGACGGTGGCGGATGCGCCGGAGCACCAGCGAGGTCATCGCCCGGCGCTGGGTATCCAGGATGAGATCGAAGCGCCGGTCGGGCAGCGGCCGCCGGAGGAGCTCGTGCGCGGCAAGGCCAATGCCGGCGTTCTGGATGACCTCGTCGATCAGCCCGGCGACGAGATCGCCGAGGCGGCCGGCATAGACCGTCTCGCCCTTGCCGGCGAGCCAGGTAATGCGCGCTTTCGGCCAGGTGCTGCGAAGGGCCCGCGCGAAGGGCAGCTTCATCAGCCCGTCGCCGAAGCGGTCGAGGCCGACATAGACGAGGATGCTGCCCGGCTCATCGCTCATGCTGCGGCCTCTCTAGCCGCCGCCCGGAGGGCTTGCAACTCGCATATCACTCGTATAACAGCGCAGAAACCTCAGGAGGGAACCCATGGGCATTTCCTGGACCGGCGTCTTTCCGGCAGCGACCACCCAGTTCGACCGGAACTTCAAGGTCGACTACGAGGCGACCCGAAAGGTGATGTCGGCACTGATCGACGACGGCGTCAACGGGCTGATCGTCTGCGGCTCGGTCGGCGAGAACACCGCGCTTCGCCCGGAAGAGAAGCGCGAGATGCTGAAGCTCGCCAAGGACGTGTCCAAGGGGCGCGTGCCCGTCGTCTCCGGCGTCGCCGAGTACACGACCGAGCTCGCCTGCGAGTATGCGCGCGACGCCCAGAAGATCGGCATCGACGGGCTGATGGCGATGCCGGCGATGGTCTACTCGGCGAAGCCGAGCGAGATCGTCGCCCATTTCCGCACGGTCGGCGCCGCCAGCGACCTTCCGATCATGCTCTACAACAACCCCCCGGCCTACGGGAACGACCTGGTGCCGGAGATCGTCGCCAGGCTCGCCGACGTCAAGACCATCGTCGCGATCAAGGAATCCTCCGGCGACACCAGGCGCTTCGTCGATCTCGTCAACCTGACCGGCGACCGCTTCACCCTTTTCTGCGGCCTCGACGACGTGGTTCTCGAGGCGATCATGCTGGGCGCCGTCGGCTGGGTCTCCGGCCTCTCCAACGTCTTCCCCAAGGAGTCGAACGAGCTGTTCGCGCTCGCCCGCGCCGGGCGCTTCGACGAGGCGATGGCGGTCTACCGCTGGTTCATGCCGCTGCTCCACCTGGATGCGCGCGCCGACCTTGTCCAGTGCATCAAGCTGTGCGAGGCGATGGCCGGCCGCGGTTCCGAGCGGACACGCCCGCCGCGCCTCGCCCTCGAAGGCGCCGAGCGCCGCCAGGTCGAGGAAGTGATGCGAAAAGCGCTGGCGACCCGCCCGAACCTGCCCAAGGCGGCCTGAAGCCGGCGCTCGCGTGGCCGCCGCCGCGTCCGACCGGCCGATCGGCTATGTGGACGCCATCGCCCAGGCGGCCTTCGGGCGAGACTGATGGAGATCGGGTTCATCGACGTCGTCCTGGTCGGTGCCGCCTTCCTGGTCGCCTACGCCAGTGCCGCGCTCGGGTCGACCGGCGGGCTCCTGCTCGCGATCATGGCAACAACCCTGCCGCCATCGCTCGTGGTGCCGGCCCATGCGGTGATCGAAGCGGCCCGGAACGGCATCGGCTGGGCCCGCCTTCGCCGCGCGTTCAACCCGCAGATCGTCATGGCCGCCGGCGTCGGCTCGCTGGTCGCCATCGGGCTCGTCGCTCCCTTCGTCCGGATCGTGCCGGAGCATGTGCAGGCCATGCTCCTCGGCGTCTTTCTCATCTGGGCGTGCTGGTGGCCGGCTCCCGATCCGGGCCCCCGCTTCCCCTATCGCCTGCCGCTGATGGGCGGCCTGACCGGCGCCTGCTCGGTCTTCCTCGGCGAGACCGGGCCGTTGCTCCGCCCGTTCATCGCCGACGAGCCGGTCGACCCGGCGCTGGTCCCCGGCAGCGTCACCGCGGTCGCCGCCGTCCAGCACGGGCTCAAGGTCGCCGCCTTCGTCGCGGTCGGCATCGACTATCTGGCGGTCGTGCCCCTGCTCGCCCCGATGCTGGTGGCCGTGGTCCTCGGTCTCGCCCTGGCCGAGCGTGTTGCGCTTCGGCTCCCGGCGCGCTTCCTCGGCCTCGGCATCCGGCTGGTGGTCAGCGTGCTGGCGCTCAGGCTGATCGTGCTCGCGACGGGGTGGTTGTGAGGGTCTGGACCCGCATCGAGATCGTCGAAGGCGATATCACCAGGCTCGATGTCGACGTGATCGTCAACGCCGCCAACGAGTCCCTGCTCGGCGGCGGCGGCGTCGACGGGGCGATCCACCACGCCGCCGGACCCGATCTCCTGGCCGAGTGTCGAGCTCTCGGCGGCTGTCCGACCGGCGAGGCGAGGATCACCCGCGGCTATCGCCTGAAGGCGCGTCACGTCATCCACACGGTCGGCCCGGTCTGGCGCGGCGGCACTGCCGGCGAGCCGGAGAAGCTGGCCGGCTGCTACCGCAATTCGCTGGTGCTCGCGAAACCGAAGAACCTCGCCTCGATCGCTTTCCCGGCGATCTCGACCGGGATCTACGGCTATCCGCTGGAACCGGCGACGCGGATCGCGATCGCGACGGTAGCGGCCGAGCTGCCGGGCTGCCCGGGTGTGTCGCGCGTGGTCTTCTGCTGCTTCGGCGCGGAGACGACGGCAACCTACCGGCGTATCCTCGGCGAGTTCGCCCGCTAAAGCGCCTCGCCGCGGGCGAGCCTCGGCAGGTGTCCGACCGTGCCCATGGCGTGGCGCATGAACAGGCGCTTGAGCGCCGGCAGCCGGTCGACGGCGGCGAGGCCGAGGTCGCGGACGATACGGAGCGGCCCGAGATCATTGGAGAAGAGGCGGTTGAGCCCGTCGGTCACCGCCAGCAGCGCCAGCGTGTCGAGATGGCGCCAGCCGGCGTAGCGGTCGAGCACGTCGGTGCCGCCGATGTCGAGCCCGAGCCGGTGGGCGTCGACCACGGACTCGGCCAGCGCCGCCACGTCTCGGATCGCGAGGTTGAGCCCCTGGCCGGCGAGCGGGTGGATCGAATGGGCGGCATCGCCGATCAGGGCCAGGCGCTCGGCGGTCAGGCGTTCGGCGACCAGCAGCCCCAACGGATAGGACCAGCGCCGGCCGACGACGCGAAGCGGCCCGAGCGCGTCGCCGAAGCGGCGGGTCATGGCCTCTGAGAAACCGTCGTCGTCGAGGGCGAGCATCGCCGGCGCGACCTCGCGCCGCTCGGCCCAGACCACCGAGGAGAAGTCGCCCGGCAGCGGCAGGAGGGCGAACGGGCCCGCCGGCAGGAAACGCTCATGGGCGACGCCGTCATGGGGCCGCGCGAGGGCGACCGTGCAGACGATCGCCGTCTGATCGTAGCCCCACTCGATGGCGCCGATCCCGGCGGCGCGCCGGATCGGCGAGCCGCGGCCGTCGGCGGCGACGGCGAGCCGCGCCTGGATCCGCCGACCGTCGGAGAGTTGGGCGGTGACGCCGGTCTTGCCCCGCTCCAGCCCGGTGACGGATTCCGGCGCGACCAGCCTGAGCCGCGGACGATCGCGAATCCGGCCCAGCAGCGCGCGCCGGACGAAGCGCGATTCGACGATATGGCCGAGCGGTTCGTCTCCGACCTCGCGGTGGTCGTAGTGGAGGAACAGGCTCGACGATCCGTCGGTCACACGGATGTCGAGGATGGGCGTGGCGTGCGCGCCCATCTCCTGCCAGAGGCCGAGGCCGTCGAGGATTCGCCGCGCGCCGTAGGAGATGGCGAAGGCGCGGCCGTCATAGGCGTCGTTGGCGGCGATCTGAGGCTCCTCGCGGTCGACCACCGCGGCCTCGATCCCGGCGCTAGCGAGCGCGTGACCGAGCGAAAGCCCGACCAGCCCGCCGCCGACCACCACCACATCGGTTCGAAGCGTCTCCGCCATCGGCTTAAGCCTACCCCCTCATCCGCGCGTCAGGAAGGCGATGGCCGCGTTGAGCTGGGCCATGCGGATCGTGTCGCCGGTCGGATTGTCCGGGTGGTAGATGGTGGCGAGTGCACGGAAGCGGGCGCGGAGTTGGCGCTGGTCGGGTGTCGCCCAGGGGGGGAAGCCCAGGACATAGAGCGCCTCCGAGCGCGAGCGGATGTCGGCCTCCAGCGGCTCGAAGGCGAGCGCTTGGACCGTCAGCTTGAGGCGCTCGACCTCTTCCTGATGGAGCGCCAGAAGGTCGGCGGTCCCGGTCGGCTCCAGGCGGAGCGACAGGCCGCCTTCGGCGAGGTCGAGCGCAAGCCTGAGCGCCCGGCGGATGTCGGCGACCGCATGGTCGCCGGTCAGCCGCACCTGCAGGCGCGGCTTCCGCCGCATCCGCCGGTCCTTGGATGGGCCGGTCTTGAGCTGCACGTTCTCGCGGTCGGTCGCCCCCGGCTCGCCGGGGTCGGGGATCCGGGCCAGCAGCCCCTCCGGCACCAGGAGCTGCACGGCGCGCACCAGATCGGCGACGCTGACCCCCTGCCGGCGTGCGAGCGTCGCTACCCGGTCGCGGAAGGTCGTCGGACAGGGGATGGTATAGGATCGGCCGAGAGCCATGGATCGGGCGAAGCTACTGGTGCGACGTCTCGTCATCAACCTGATGGTTCTGGCACTGCTTGCGCTTACCGGGACCGGAGCCTGGGCGAAGGGCGAGCGCCTCGAGCTGTTCGCGCGCGACATCGGCCTTCGCGATATCGCCGGCTTCGTCGAGGCGGTCGAGGTCCTCGACCGCGACCGGCGGCTCCCGGCGCGCTTCGTCACCAAGGATCAGGCCGAGCGTCTCGGCTGGCGTCCGGGAAGCGACCTTTGGGGCGTCGCCCAGGGCAGAAGCATCGGCGGGGACCGTTTCGGCAATCGCGAAGGCCGCCTTCCGTCGGCAGCGGGGCGTCGCTTCTTCGAGGCGGATCTCGACTATGCCGGCGGCGCGCGCGGCGCCAAGCGGCTGGTGTGGAGCTCCGACGGCCGCCTATGGGTGACGGTCGATCACTATCGGAGCTTTCGCGAGGTGCCGCGATGAAGCGCTGCATCCTCGCCGGCCCCTATTCCGGCGCCGAGGCGGTCTACATCGACCTCGCCCGCCAGCTCGGCCTTCCCGGGCATTTCGGCGCCAACCTAGATGCGCTCTGGGACACGCTCGTCAAGGACGTTCCCGGCCCGATCGAGATCGTCTGGCCGGATTTCGCCGGTGCCAGGCGGACGCTCGGCGCCGCGGCCGAAGGGATCCGGGCGACGCTCGAGGAGGTGGCCGCCGAGCGACCGGATGTCGCCGTGGTGATCGGCGGGGCGAATGACTAGAGTCAACAGATGAACACGTTCTTCGTCATCCTCATCGGCATCGCCATGCTCGCCACCCTGGGGGCGCTGCTCTTCGGCGTCGTCAGCATGGCCCGCGGCGGCGAGGGGGCGGGCCAGCGCTCGAACAAGTTCATGCGCTACCGCGTCCTGCTCCAGGCCGTCGCGATCGGGTTGTTCGCGCTCCTGATGCTGCTGACCAGATAGATGGTTCGGCTCACCCGGATCTACACCAAGGGTGGCGACAAGGGCCGGACCTCGCTCGGCGGCGGCAGGCGCGTGGCGAAGCACGCGCTCCGCGTCGAGGCCTACGGCACGGTCGACGAGGCCAACGCGGCGATCGGGCTCGCCCGCCTCCACGCCTCCAAGGCGGCGGACGCCATGCTGGCGCGCATCCAGAACGACCTCTTCGATCTCGGCGCCGACCTCTGCCGGCCGGGGACCGAGGGACTAAGGGTCGTCGAGGCGCAGGTGGTCCGGCTCGAGCAGGAGATCGATCGGATGAATGCGGACCTTAAGCCGCTCGACTCCTTCGTCCTTCCGGGCGGCATGCCGGCGTCGGCGGCGCTGCATCTGGCGCGCACCATCGTCCGGCGGGCCGAGCGCGCGATCACGCGGCTCGCCGCGAAGGAAGAGGTCTCGGCGGTCGCGATCCGCTATACCAACCGGCTCTCAGACCACCTCTTCGTCCTCGCCCGCGCCGAGAACGGCGGCGGCGCCAAGGACGTGCTGTGGGTCCCCGGCCAGAACCGTTGATCGGCCGCGCCGGCGCGGGCCCGGCGTCGTTAACCAAAGGGCCGGCGCCCCTCGCTTGACGCGGTGCAGCATGGCGTCTACACCACCCACCCCTCACATAAATCAGCCGATGGGCACGACATGAAAGTGCTGGTCGCGGTCAAGCGAGTCGTCGACTTCAACGTCAAGGTCCGCGTCAAGGCCGACAAGACGGGCGTCGAGACGGCGAACGTCAAGATGTCGATGAATCCGTTCGACGAGATCGGGGTCGAAGAGGCGATCCGACTCAAGGAGGCTGGCAAGGCGAGCGAAGTCATCGCCGTCTCCATCGGCATCGCCCAGGCCCAGGAGACCATCCGCACCGCGCTTGCCATGGGCGCCGACCGCGGCATCCATGTCCTGACGGATGGCGAGCTGCAGCCGCTCGCCGTCGCCAAGCTCCTGAAGGCGGTGGTGGAGAAGGAGCAGCCGAAGCTGGTCATCCTCGGCAAGCAGGCGATCGACGACGACTGCAACCAGACCGGCCAGATGCTGGCGGCGCTGCTGGGGTGGCCGCAGGGAACCTTCGTATCCAAGATCGCGCCCGACGGCGACAGCATGACCGTCACCCGCGAGGTCGACGGCGGCCTCGAGACGGTGCAGCTCAGGCTACCGGCGATCGTCACCACCGATCTCAGGCTGAACGAGCCGCGTTACGCTTCGCTGCCGAACATCATGAAGGCCAAGAAGAAGCCGATCGAGCAGCTGACGCCCGCGGCGCTCGGCGTCGACGTCGCCCCCAGGCTCGCCACGCTCAAGGTCGAGGAGCCGCCCAAGCGCAAATCGGGCGTCAAGGTCGGCTCGGTCGCCGAGCTGGTCGAGAAGCTGCGCACGGAAGCGAAGGTGATCCCATGAGCATCCTCGTCCTTGCCGAGCACGACAACGCGTCGATCAAGCCGGCGACCCTCAACGCCGTCGCCGCCGCCCGGAAGATCGGCGGGCCGGTCGAGGTGCTGGTCGCGGGCCACGCCTGCACCGGCGCCGCCGAAGCCGCCGCCAAGGTCGTCGGCGTCGCCAAGGTCCTCATCGCCGACGCGCCGGAATACGCGCATGCGCTGCCGGAAAACCTGGCGCCGCTGCTGGTCGATCTCGCCAGGTCGCGCAGCCACGTGCTGGCCGCCGCCACCACCAACGGCAAGAACGTCATGCCGCGGGTCGCCGCCCTCCTCGACGTGGCGCAGATCTCCGAGATCGTCGAGGTCACGTCGCCGGACACCTTCATTCGCCCGATCTACGCCGGCAACGCTCTGGCGACCGTGCAGTCGAAGGACCCGATCAAGATCATCACCGTCCGCATGACCGGCTTCGATCCGGCGCCGGCGACCGGCGGCTCCGCGCCGATCGAGAAGGTGGCGGGCAAGGGCGATGTCGGCCTCTCGCAGTTCAAGGGGCAGGAACTGTCGAAAAACGAACGACCGGAGCTGACCTCGGCCCGCATCGTCATCTCCGGCGGGCGCGGCATGCAGTCCGGCGACAACTTCAAGCTGCTCGAGTCGGTCGCCGACAAGCTCGGCGCCGCGGTCGGCGCCAGCCGTGCCGCGGTCGACGCCGGCTTCGTTCCCAACGACTACCAGGTCGGCCAGACCGGCAAGATCGTCGCCCCCGACCTCTACCTCGCCGTCGGCATCTCGGGCGCGATCCAGCATCTCGCCGGGATGAAGGACTCGAAGGTCATCGTCGCCATCAACAAGGACGAGGAGGCGCCGATCTTCCAGGTGGCGGACTATGGCCTCGTCGCCGACCTGTTCAAGGCGATGCCGGAGCTGGACGCCGAACTGGCCAAGGGGCGCCGACCATGATCAAGACCATCGGCGTCATCGGCGCCGGCCAGATGGGCAGCGGCATCTCCCATGTCGCAGCACTCTCCGGATACGACGTCCGCCTCTCAGACATCAGCGAGGACGCACTCAAGCGCGCCGTCGAGAACATCGGCAAGAACCTCGACCGCCAGGTCAGCCGGGGCAAGGTGAGCCAGGCCGACAAGGACGCGGCGATGGGGCGCATCGCGACCGTCGGCGAGCTCGCCAAGCTCAAGGGCTGCGACATCGTCATCGAGGCGGCGACCGAGAACGAGGACGTCAAGCGCGGCATCTTCAAGAAGCTGGTGCCGGAGCTGGGCCCCGAGACCATCATCGCGACCAACACCTCGTCGATCTCGATCACGCGCCTCGCCGCCTCGACCGACCGGCCCGGCAAGTTCATCGGCATGCACTTCATGAATCCGGTGCCGCTGATGCAGCTAGTCGAGCTGATCCGCGGCATCGCCACCGACGAGGACACCTTCAAGTCGGTCAGGGACCTGGCGATCAAGCTCGGCAAGACCCCGGCCACCGCCGAGGACTTCCCGGCCTTCATCGTCAACCGCATCCTGCTGCCGATGATCAACGAGGCGGTCTACACCCTCTACGAGGGCGTCGGCTCGGTCGAGGCGATCGACACGGCGATGCGGCTCGGCGCCAACCACCCGATGGGCCCGCTCGAGCTCGCCGACTTCATCGGCCTCGACACCTGCCTCGCGGTCATGCAGGTGCTGCACGAGGGCTTGTCGGACTCGAAGTACCGGCCGTGCCCGCTCCTGGTGAAGTACGTCGAGGCCGGCTGGCTCGGTCGCAAGACCAAGCGCGGCTTCTACGACTATTCCGGCGAGAAGCCGGTGCCGACGCGATAGCCGCTAGCCTCCGGTCTTCACCACCGGCGGCTCCGCCTTCTGGGCGAGGTAGTGCCGGATCAGCGCCAGCGTCTCGGGCGAATCCCAGGCGGCGTCCCCCTCCATGCGGCCGACCTCGCGGCCGGAGCGGTCGACGAGCAGCGTCGTCGGCAGGCCGCGCACCCCCGATGCGCGGGTGAACTTCATGTCCGGGTCGAGATAGATGGGCAGGCGCTTCAGCCCGGTCTTGGCGTAGAACGGCTCGACCACCCGGAGACCGGCGCGATCGGAGGCGATCGGCAGGATGGCGAAGTCGGGGCCGCCCAGCGCCGCCTCCAGCCGGTCGAGCGACGGCATCTCGGCGACGCAGGGGGTGCACCAGGTCGCCCAGTAATTGACCAGGAGGACGCGGCCGCGGAAGTCGGCGAGCGTGGCCGGCTGTCCGTCCCGGGTCTTGAACGGCGCCTCGGGCGCTGGCCGCGGGCTCGGATGCAAGGTAAACTTCTTCATCTGGCCCGCGAGCGGCGGCCGCCCGTCCGCTCTGGCGGCTCCGGCGGTCGCCAGCGCGAGTCCTCCTGCCAGCACGGCCCGCCGCGTCACTTCCAGCCGGTTCTTCCCAGGATACATGGCCCGCAAGACCTCCAAGACCTCCGCCCGTTCGGCCAACGCGCGCCCTGCCAATGCGCTGTGGGGCGGACGCTTCTCCGGCGGCATGGCCGCCATCATGGAGCAGATCAACGCCTCGATCGACTTCGACCGGCGCCTCTATGCCGAGGACATCCAGGGCTCGATCGCCCATGCCGAGATGCTGGCCGCCCAGAGCATCATCTCGAAAGTCGACGCGAAGGCAATCGTCAAGGGACTGAAGCGGGTCCAGGGCGAGATCGAGGCCGGCCGCTTCAAGTTCTCCCGCGCGCTCGAGGACATCCACATGAACGTGGAGTCGCGGCTCTCGGAGATCATCGGCAAGCCCGCCGGCCGGCTGCACACCGCACGCTCGCGGAACGACCAGGTGGCGCTCGACTTCCGGCTCTGGGTCCGCCGCGCTGTCGATGAGGCCGACGTGGCGCTCGCCGACCTGCAGACGGCGCTGATCGACAAGGCCGAGGCCCATGCCGGCACCATCATGCCGGGATTCACCCATCTGCAGTCGGCGCAGCCCACCACCTTCGGCCACCACCTGATGGCCTATGTCGAGATGTTCGGGCGCGACCGCGGCCGGCTCCGCGACGCGCGCCGGCGCCTCAACGAGTGCCCGCTCGGCGCCGCGGCGCTCGCCGGCACCTCGTTCCCGATCGACCGGCATCGGACGGCGAAGGCCCTCGGCTTCGACCGGCCGACCGCCAACTCGCTCGACTCGGTCTCCGACCGCGACTTCGCGCTCGAGTTCCTGGCCGCCGCCTCGATCTCGGCGGTGCACCTCTCGCGCTTCGCCGAGGAGATCGTCATCTGGTGCTCGGCGCAGTTCCGCTTCGTGAAGCTCTCGGACGCCTTCACTACCGGCTCATCGATCATGCCGCAGAAGCGCAACCCCGACGCGGCGGAGCTGGTGCGCGCCAAGGCCGGCCGCATCATCGGCGCGCTCAACGCGCTCCTGATCGTGATGAAGGGCCTGCCGCTGACCTACGGCAAGGACATGCAGGAGGACAAAGAGCCGACCTTCGATGCGACCGACGCCTTCGCGCTGGCCGTCGCCGCGATGGCCGGCATGGTCCGCGACATGCAGCCGAACGCCGCCGTGCTCCGCGCCGCCGCCGCCCAAGGCCATGCGACCGCGACGGACCTTGCCGACTGGTGCGTCCGCAGCCTCGGCATCCCGTTTCGCGAGGCTCATCACCTCGCCGGCCGCGCTGTGCGGCTTGCCGAGCAGAAGGGCGTCGATCTGGCCGAGATGACGCTTGCCGACTTCCGGAGCGTGGATCGGCGTATCACCCGCGCCGTGTTCAAGGTGCTGACGGTCGAGCGCTCGGCGGCGAGCCGCACCAGCTACGGCGGCACCGCGCCGGCCAATGTCCGCCGCCAGGCCAAGGCTGCCCGGAAGGCCTGGCTGTGAGGGCGTTCGCGCTCCTGCTGGCGCTGTCGGTCGCGCTCGCCGCCTGCGGCAAGAAGCCCGGCACGCTCAGGCCCGACGACGCCGACAAGACCACCACCTATCCCCGGACCTATCCGATCAAATGAGCGACTTCGTCTACCGTAACGGCCGGCTCCACGCCGAGGGAGTCGACCTGGCGCAGATTGCCGAGACGGTCGGCACGCCGGTCTATGTCTATGCCGGCAGCGGGATCGAGCGCCGCTACCGCGAATACGCCGATGCGCTGGCCGGCACCGACGCGCTGGTTTGCTACGCCATGAAAGCGAACGACAACCAGGCGATCCTGAGCCTGCTGCAGAAGCTCGGGGCCGGCGCCGACACCGTCTCCGAGGGCGAGATCCGCCGGGCGCTGGCGGCCCGTTTCGATCCGAAGAAGATCGTCTTCTCGGGCATCGGCAAGTCGGCCGACGAGATGGCTTTCGCGCTGTCGGCCGGCATCGGCGAGTTCAACGTCGAGTCCGACCACGAGGTCGATCTCCTCGCCGACGTCGCCCGCCAGATGGGCAAGCGCGCCAAGATCGCCGTCCGGGTCAATCCGGACGTCGATCCGAAGACCCATGCGAAGATCACCACCGGCAAGAAGGGCAACAAGTTCGGCGTCGACCTCGACCAGGCGATGGCCGTCTTCAAGCGCGCGGCGGCGCATGCCTCGCTCGAGCCGGTCGGCGTCGCCAGCCATATCGGCTCGCAGATCACCAACCTCGACCCCTACCGCTCGGCCTTCGTGCGCATGGTCGAGCTGGTCAAGGCGCTTCGCGCCGAAGGCATCCCGATCAGCGTGTTCGACGTCGGGGGCGGCCTCGGTGTCGGGTACACCGGCGAGACCCCGCCCAAGGTCGCCGACTACGTCGAGATCGCGCGGAAAGCGGCGGCCGAGGCCGGCTGCCGGCTGGTGCTGGAGCCGGGGCGGCGGCTGGTCGCCGAGGCCGGTGCGCTCCTGACGCGGGTCCTTTTCGTCAAGGAAGGCTCGGCCAAGACCTTCGTCATCGTCGACGGCGCGATGAACGACCTGATTCGCCCGACCCTCTACGAGGCCTACCATCCGATCATCCCGCTCATCGAGCCGAAGCCCGACGCCAGGAAGCGGCCGGTCGACGTGGTCGGTCCGATCTGCGAATCGGGCGATTTCTTCGCCAAGGAGCGGGATCTGCCGCCGGTCGCCGCCGGCGAGATCCTGGCGATCACGTACGCAGGAGCCTATGGCGCGGTCATGGCATCCAGCTACAATGCCCGCAGACTGGCCCCCGAGGTACTCGTGCGGGGCCAACAATTCGCGGTGGTGCGGCCGCGGCCGAGCTACGATGATCTTATCGGGCGCGACCGCGTTCCAGATTGGCTCTAGGGCCTCGGTTGGCTCGTCGAGTCGGCGCGAGCGGCGGTGAGGTGAGCCTGATGGAAGAGCGCATCCAGTCCAGCCTTCTCGACCCCGAGACCCAAAGCCGGGTCGCCCGCCGGGTCACGCTGGCGCGGGCGGCCCTGTTCTGGGAGCGGCTGTGGCCGGCGCTGTGGCTGCCGGCGACGGTTCTCGGGGCGTTTGTCGCGCTGTCGCTACTCGACGTCCTGCCGCAGCTTCCGTCCTGGGCCCATGCGGCCGCTCTCGCCGTCTTCGCGCTCGCCTTCGTCGTGGCCGTCTGGCGGGCGCTGTCCTCGCTCGTCCTTCCCGGCGAGGCCGCCGGCCGCCGCCGGCTCGAGGTGGCGAGCAAGCTCACTCATCGGCCGCTGTCCGGCATCGACGATCGGCTTGCGCTCGGCACGACCGATCCGGTCAGCAGGGCCCTCTGGGAGGTCCATCGCCGCCGCCTCGCCCGACGACTCGCCGGCCTCAGGGTCGGCTGGCCGGAGGCCGGCTGGGGCCGCGCCGATCCGCGCGGCATCCGCGCCGCCATCGGTCTCCTGCTGGTGATCGGATTGGCCGTTTCCTGGGGCGAGGGGCTCGACCGGATGGCGCGCGCGCTGACGCCCGAGGTTTCGGGCCGCGGCACCGGCCCCGGCGTGACGCTCGACCTCTGGGTCAATCCGCCCGCCTATACCGGCAAGGCGCCGATCTTCCTCGACTCCCGCCTGCAGCAGGCCGAGACCGCGATCGAGATTCCCGTGCGGTCGGTCGTGCTTGCCCAGGTGAACGGGCTCAAGACCTCGCCCAGCCTGATGGTCGATGAACTGGCGACTGCCTTCGAGAGCCTGGGGCCGACCAGCCATCGCGCCAGCGCGACCCTCGTCGAGGGCGGCCGCATCGCCGTCGCCTCCGGCCAGAAGGAGCTGGGCTCCTGGCGTATTCAGATCGTGCCGGACCAGCCGCCGACCATCGCCTTCCGCCAGCCGCCGACCCAGAGCGATCGCGGGGCGCTCCGCCTCGACTATGCGGCGACCGACGACTACGGCGTCGAATCGGTGGTGGCGCAGGTCAGACGGGCGGAAGAGGGGAGCTCCGAGCTCGACGCGGAAGAGGTGATCGAGCTCACGCTGGCGCTCCCGGGACTCGGCCTCAAGGAAGCGGCGAACGCCAGCTACCACGACCTGACCGCGCACCCCTGGGCCGGACTGCCGGTGACGGCGATGCTGGTTGCGACCGACGCGATCGGACAGACCGGCCAGAGCGAGCCGCAGCGGCTGGTGCTGCCGGAACGCAAGTTCCGCCACCCGGTCGCGCGCGCGATCATCGAGGAGAGGAAGAAGCTGGTGCAGGCGCCGGTCGCCAACCGGTCGGGCGTCAGCCGCGGCCTCGCCGAGATCGCCACCCGTCCCGGCACCTACTCGGACGACATCGTCGTCTTCATGGCGCTCAAGTCGGCCATGGGCCGTCTTCGCCACGACGACTCGAAGGAGGGGCTGCAGTCGACCGTTCAGCTTCTCTGGGATACGGCGCTCCGGGTCGAGGACGGCGATGTCTCGATCGCCATGCGCGAGCTGCGCCATGCCCAGCAGGCGCTCGAGGATGCGCTCTCCCGCAACGTCGAGGACCAGGAGCTGGCGCGCCTCATCGACGAGCTGCAGCGGGCCATCGACCGCTACCTCGAGGCCATGATGCGCCAGATGATGGAGGCGCAGCGCAACGGCGACCAGCGGGAGATGCAGGCGCTGCCGCCCGGCGCCCAGCTGGTCGAACGCCAGGACCTCCAGCGGCTCCTCGACAAGGCGCGCGAGCTCGCCCGCTCCGGCAACCGCGACGCCGCCCGCCAGCTCCTCTCCCAGCTCAAGGAGATGCTGGAGAACCTCCGCGGCGCCCAGCTCGGCCGACCCAACGACCAGATGCAGCAGTCCATGAAGATGCTGCAGAACCTCCAGGACCTCGCCAAGCGCCAGCGCCAGCTCCTCGATCAGAGCCACCAGCGCCAGCAGGGGCAGGACGGACAGGAGGGTCAGGAAGGGCAGCAAGGACAGCAAGGACAGCAGGGCCAGCAAGGGCAGCGATCCCAACAGGGCCAGCGCGGACAGCAGCCTGGCCAGGGCCAGCAAGGTCAGCGTGGCCAGCGCGGTCAGCGGGGCCAGGGACAGCAGGGCCAGCCGGGAGAGGGCGACGACTCGGCGGCTGCCGGCGCGGCCGACACCCAGGATGCGCTCCGCCGGATGCTCGGCGACCTGATGCGTCAGATGGGCGAGGGCGGCGACATCCCCGGCGCCTTCGGCCGGGCCGAGCGCTCGATGCGCGAGGCGACCGAGGCGCTTCGGCGCCAGGGCTGGGGCGACGCCGTCGGACCGCAGGCCGAGGCCCTGGAGCAGCTCCAGCAGGGCGCCCAGCAGATGGCGGAGGAGATGGCCCGGCGCATGGAGGGGCAGGATCCGGGCGAGGGCGATGGCATGGGCGAGCCCTCGCCGGGCCAACCGCGGCCCCAGGCCGACCGCCAGGGGCGCGACCCTCTCGGCCGCCCGACCCGCAATTCCGGCGGCATGAACCGGGGCCATGTCGACATCCCGCAGGAAGCCGACATCCAGCGCTCGCGCGAGATCTTCGACGAACTCAGGCGGCGGGCCTCCGAGCCGACCCGCCCGCAGATCGAGCGCGACTACATCGACCGCCTGCTCCGCCGCTTCTAGCGGGAGACGGCCCTCGGCTCAGTCGTGGGTGAAGGTCAGGGTGAGGTCGGTCGCCTCGGTCGAGGGATTGGCGAACTCGCTGCCGAATTTGACGAACTCGCCCGGGACCAGCTTCGCGGTGTCGGCCGAGAACACCCAGCTCTGAACCTCCTGCCGGCGCGCGTCACGGAGGCTGACGCGCAGCTTCGGCACGCTCTTCACCTCCTGGGTCGGGTTGGCGATGGTGCCGGTGACGACCAGGACGGGGACCCCGCCCTGGCTCATCCGCTCCGTCGCCACGTCGTGCAGGACCAGCCCCTCGCCCGGCACCGGGACCGGCAGGCCGACCAGCTCGTAGAGACGGGCGGCCGGCGGCCACATGCCGACGATCGATCCCCGCGCGACGACGCCACCCGCCGAGACCGCGACGACGAACAGGCCGAGCAGGATCCAGCCGGTCGGCAGCCTCTTCTTTTCCGGCCGGCGGCGCAGCGCCGGGAGACTCGCGCGGGCGCGGATCGGCGGGGGCTCGATGTCTTCGGGGGGCGGGTCGACGAACGGCTCTTCGAAGGCCGGCTCAGCCTCCACCTCCGGCTCCTGGGCCGGCGCCTCCTGAAACCAGGTGTCGCCGCAAGCCGCACAGCGGACCTGGCGGCCGGCGGACCCGAGCGCACTCGACGGCACGAGATAGCGTTTGCCGCAGGCGGGACAGGTGAGAATCAAGCCGGGTCAGGCTCCCGTTGGCGGATGGCGCCGGGTGATCATCCATCTATAGGGTGCCCCGCCGCCATTTTGCAAGGCGGGGCAGGTGTTTGCGGGTGGGGAGGGGCGGCTTTACGGCGCTTCGCCGCCCGTGTCATGGTGCGGGCCGCGGCGATCCCGGCGGGAGAGGCGGGCGCGCGGATGGAAGGGACGGGCGCGGTTGGTACGCTTCGAGGACGTGGCGGCGCAGTATGGCCGGGGGCCCGAAGTGCTCACCGGACTTACCTTCGAGCTTGCGCCGGGCTCGTTCCATTTCCTTACCGGCCCCTCGGGCGCCGGCAAATCCACCCTGTTGCGGCTCCTCTACCTGGCGCTAAGGCCGATCAGGGGTACGATCGAGCTGTTCGAGCGCGACGTCGCCCGCATCGCGCGCCGCGAGCTGCCGGCGCTCCGCCGGCGGATCGGCGTCGTCTTCCAGGACTTCCGCCTGATCGGCCACCTCTCGACCCTCGACAACGTCGCCCTGCCGCTCAGGGTTGCGGGCGCCAAGGAGGGGCAGGTCCGCAACCACGTGGCCGAGCTGCTCGCCTGGGTTGGGCTCGCCGACCACCTGGAGGATCTGCCGTCGACGCTTTCCGGCGGCCAGCAGCAGCGGGTCGCCATCGCACGGGCGGTGATCGGCCGCCCGAGCCTGCTGCTTGCCGACGAGCCGACCGGCAATGTCGATGACCGCATTGCCATGCGCCTCATGTACCTGTTCGAGGAGCTGAACAAGATGGGGACGACGGTGTTGATCGCCACCCACAACGACGGGCTGGTTGCCCGCTTTCCCCATCCGCAGCTCCACCTCGAGGATGGGCGCCTCTACCGCGTCCCCGGCCGTCCGCGCGCGGCAAAGGTGCGCGCCAATGGCTAGGGCGAGGCGCGATCTGCCGCTCGCCGGCGATGAGACTGCCCGGTTTCTGCCAAGGGTTGCTGGCGCCATGGTCTTCCTCGCCGCCCTCGCGCTCGCCGGTGCGCTCCTCGCCCAGACCGTGGCGGCGCGCTGGCAGCAGGATCTTGCTGGCTCACTGACGGTCGAGGTGCCCACCCGGCCCGGCGCCGACGGCCAGGCGCGCGAGCAGGCGGCGCTGGCGCTGCTCAAGGCGACGGTCGGGGTGGCCGAGGCGACCGCGGTGCCGCGTTTGCGCCTCGAACGCCTGGTCGAGCCCTGGCTCGGCGTCGGCGCGCATCTGGCGGAGCTGCCGCTGCCGGCCCTGATCGAGGTCCGCCTTGCCGACGACGCGCGGTTGGACCTGGGCGACCTCGGCGAACGGCTCGCCCAGGCGGTTCCGGGGGCGAAGCTCGACAACCATGCGCTCTGGCTCGCCGGAGTCGGCGCCGTGGTGAGGGCGGTCGAGGCTGTCGCGCTCTCGGTCGTCGTCCTGATCGCCATGCTCTCCGCCGCTGCCGTCGGCTTCGCCGTCCGCACCGGACTCGCCATCCACAGCGATGTCGTCGAGGTGCTGCATCTGATCGGTGCCCGCGACGGCTATATCGCACGTCAGTTCGCCGGCCACGCCTTTCGCGCGACGCTGAAAGGCGGGTTCATCGGCCTCGCCGCGGCGGTCTCCCTCGTTGCCGCGCTCGCCGAAGGGCGAGGCGCGCTCGGCCCATTGCCGCTTCCCGAGGTCAAGCTGACCGCCGTCTCCTGGGCAGCGATCGCCTCGGTGCCGATCGTTGCCGCGGTCTTCGCGCTCCTGGCGGCGCTGGCCACCGTCCACCGGCAACTCAAGCAGATGCCGTGAGATTGAGCTTTCGCCGGCGTCGGAACGGCAAGCCGCGCTGGCCGCCGCTCGCCTCGGCCGGCGTCGCGCTCGGCGCATGGGCGACGGGCCTCGCGTGGTTCGCCGGCGAGATGCCGCCGACCGCCGTCGAAGAGGTCCCGCCGATCGATGCGGTCGTCGTGTTGACCGGCGGTAGCCGCCGCCTCCCCGCCGGACTCGAGCTTCTGGCCGGCGGCGGGGCCAAGAAGCTGCTGGTCTCCGGCGTTCACCCTGATGTCGTCAAGGCCGAGATCGCCGGCGCCGACCGACGCCTGCAGGCGCTGGCCGAGTGCTGCCTCACGCTCGGCTACGAGGCGACCGATACGGTCGGCAACGCCACCGAGGCGGCCCGCTGGATGCAGCGCGAGGGTTTCACCTCGCTCGCGCTCGTCACCGCCACCTACCACATGCCGCGCAGCCTCGTGGAGTTCCACTATGCCTTGCCGGAGGCGCGCATCGTCGCCTATCCGGTCTTCCCCGAGACCTTCAAGCGCGACGGCTGGTGGCGCTGGCCCGGGTCGGCGGCCCTGGTCATCGCCGAGTACCACAAGTACGTCCTCGCCCGCGTCCGTGTCGGCCTCGCCGATGCGGTCGGCGTGCGCGCGCAGCCGGAGGCGGCGTCATGATCTGGGTCCGCTCGGCGATCTTCAACGCGGCCTTCTTCGCTTGGACCGCGATCGTTGTTGTGGTCGCGGTGCCGATCCTGGCGCTCCCGCAGCCCATCATGATCGCCTACGCGCGCGGCTGGTCCTGGTGCATCCTCACGATGCTGCGGCTGATCTGCGGCCTCGACTACCGCGTCGTCGGTCGTGAGAAGATCCCGGAGGGCGGCGCGATCATCGCCTGCAAGCACCAGTCGACCTGGGAGACCATCGTCTTCTTCGCCGTCTGCGATGCGCCGGTCTATATCCTCAAGCGCGAGCTCCTGGCGGTCCCCTTCTTCGGCTGGTGCCTGATCAAGTCCGGCATGATTCCGATCGACCGCAAGGGCGGCTCGGCCGCGATGAGGAAGGTGATCGTTCGCGCGACCGACGCGCTCACGCGCGGCCGCAAGATCGTCATCTTCCCGCAGGGAACGCGGGTCGCCCCTGGCGTCAAGGCGTCCTATCAGCCCGGTGCCGTCGGACTCTACACCCATCTCGGGACGTCGATCGTTCCGGCCGCCCTCGATTCCGGCCGCTTCTGGGCCAGGCGAAGCTTCCTCAAGCACCCGGGCACCATCACGCTCGAGTTCCTGGAACCGATTCCGCCCGGCCTCCGTCGCGCCCAGGCGCAACGGTTGATCGAGGAGCGGGTCGAGGCGGCGTCGGACCGGTTGCTGGCGGGTGGCCGAGGGGCGTCGCCAAGAGCCGGCTAACCTCCGCCCAGCAGCCGGTTGACGAAATGGATCCCGCCGCCGACCAGGGCGCCGAAGATCGTGCCGTTGATGCGGATGAACTGCAGATCCCTGCCGACCTGTAGTTCGATGCGGCGGGCGAACGCCTCCGGCTCCTGGCGGTTCAGGGTCTCGGCGATGAAGCCCCTCACCTCCTCTCGCCAGGCCGGCACGTTCTCGGTGAGGAAACCCTCGACGGCCGCATTGACCTCCTGGCGCAGCGAGACGCTGTCGAGCTGCTCGGCCAACGCCCGGGCAACCGCGTCGAGGGAGCGCCGGATCTGGGAGTCCGGTGCCTTCAGATCGATCAGCAGCGAGTCCTTCAGGTCGGTAAGAACGTCGGCGAAGATGTGCGAGGTCCCGTCGCGGTCGACCACCCGGCGAAGGAATTCCGGCAGACGCTGGAGCGCGCCCTCCGACCGCTCGATCCCAGAAGGCAGCGTCCGGAGCCATCGCCGCAGCTCGTCGCGCTCCGGGGAGCCCCGATCCTCGAGCGCTCGCAGCATCTCGACCAGGCTGGCGATCATCTTGTCGGCGATCTGCCGGTCGATGAAGCGGGGCACGAACCAATAGGTGCGGGCGCCGATGCGGTCGCGGATGTCCTCGCGGTTGCCTTCGAGCCAGCCATGCGCCTGCCCCAGGAGGTCGTCGACCAGCGTCTCGAAATCCGCGTGCTCCATCGCATGGCGCGCGAGCCGAGCGACGGCGCTCCGCATGTCGGTGCCGGCAAGACCGGTGCGGATCGCCGAAGCGACGGCCTCCATCACGCCCGGATCGGTCCGCTCGTCGAGCAGGCGCGGCAGGATCCGCATGAGCCCGTCGACCAGCTTGCCGCGCGTCGAGTCGCTGTCGAGGAGCTGGCCCAGGCGCTCGGCGATGTCGAAGCGCCTGAGGCGGGCGGCCAGCACCTCCTGCCGGAGGAACTCGTTGTCGATATAGCGCGCCACGCCCTCGGCGATGCGCGCCTGGTTCCTCGGGATCAGCCGCGTGTGCGGGATCGGGATGCCGAGTGGATGGCGGAAGAGCGCGGTGACCGCGAACCAGTCGGCGATGCCGCCGACCATCGCCGCCTCGGCGGCCGCCCGGACGTATCCCATCGGCACCGGCGCCAGCGGCACGTAGTGGCTCGCGATCCAGGTCGCGGCGGCGAGGAGGAGAAGGACGCCGGCATAGGCCCGGTAGCGGGCCAGCACGGCTTCGGCACTTCCGTCGCGCGGTGGCTCGGTCGCGGCAGACATGCCAGTGCTCGGACAGGCTTCTAGAGTGCCGCGATCATGCCGCCGTCGATGGTGAGCACCTGGCCGTTGCAGAACGACGAGGCCTCGGAGGCGAAGTAGATGGCCGCACCGCCGAGCTCCTTCGGATCGCCCCAGCGGCCGAGCGGCGAGCGGCCCGAGACCCAGTCGTAGAACTGCTTGTTGTTGCGGACGACGTCGTTGGCCTCGGTCGGGTAGAAGCCGGGGCCGATGCAGTTGACGTTGACGCCCATCGGCCCGAACTCGACCCCGAGCGCGCGGGTGAGCCCATGGAGGCCGGCCTTGGAGGCCACATAGGAGGCGATTGTGGGCCGCGCGATCGTGCCCATGACCGAGGAGATCATGATGATCCGCCCCCATTTGCGCCGGACCATGCCTCGCGCCGCCTCGCGCGAGAGGCGGAAGCAGGCGGTCAGATCGGAATCGATCACCATCTGCCACTCGGCGTCGGTGGTCTCCAGCGTCGGCTTGCGGATGACGATGCCGGCGTTGTTGACGAGGATGTCGAGATGGCCCCGGTCCTTCTCGATCTTGGCCACGCCGTCGGCGACCGCTTTGCCGTCGGTCACATCGAAGACCGAGGTCGAGACGCTCCAGCCGTGCTTCTTCGCCTCTTCCAGGCGGGGTGCCAGGCGGCCGGCGTCGCGGCCGTTGAGCACGATATGCGCGCCGGCGCCGGCCAGCGCCTCGGCGATCGCCCAGCCGAGTCCGCGCGAGGACCCGGTGACCAGCGCGACCTTCCCCTTGAGCGAGAACTGCTCGAGCATCTTGCCTCCGATTTCCGATGATGAACCCTAGCCTAGCGCCTCGGCTCGACCGAGCCTAGGATGCGCGGCTTCTGATTTCTGGGAGGAAACATGCGGCCCAATCCGGTGAAGGCGAAGCTGGCGCGCGGCGAGGCGGCTTTCGGAACGATGATCCTCGATCTCAGCGGGCCGGGCCTCGCCAAGATCTTCGAGAACGCCGGGGCCGACTTCATCATGTACGATATGGAAGCCGCCTGCTTCGACATCGGCCTGATCAAGAGCCAGCTCGCGATGTGTCGCGGCCTCAAGATCGTGCCGATGGTCAACGTCGCCTCCCAGGATCCGGTCATGATCCAGTTGCCGCTCGACTGCGGCGCCATGGGGCTGATGATCCCGGTGGTCGAGACCCGGGCCCAGGCCGAGGCGATCGCCCGGGTCACCCACTATCCGCCCAAGGGCCGGCGCGGCGTCGCTTTCGGCATCGCCCAGGACGACTATTCGCTGGGCGGCCTCGACAGGCAGATCAAGGCCGCCGACAAGCGCAACATGATCATCCCGAAGATCGAGACGGCGAAGGGCGTCGAGAACATCGACGAGATCCTGTCGGTCGCCGGCATCGACGCCGCCTTCGTCGGCCACATGGACCTCTCGGTCTCGTTGGGCGTGCCCGGCAACTACACCCATCCGAAATTCTCGGCAGCGGTCGACAAGGTGATCGCCGCCTGCAAGCGCCACAAGAAGCCGGGCGTCTGCCTCGTGGCCTCGCCCGAGGCGGCCAAGGCATGGATGAAGAAGGGCTTCCGCATGGTCATGTACTCGACCGACACCATGCTCATTGCGTCGGCCTACAAGGCCGGCCTCGAGGCGATCAAGGGCAAGGGGAAATAGGTCCATGGCGAAGCGCGTGCTCGTCGGCGGCATCTGGCACGAGACCAACAGCTTCTCGCCGGTCAAGTCCGACCTCGACGCGTTCCGCCGCTACCTTTTCCTCGAAGGCGAGGCCGTCATCACCGGGTCGCGCGGCACCAACACCGAGATCGGCGGCATGATCGCGGCGGCACCGGCCGCCGGCCTCGAGCTGATCCCGTCGATCTATATCGGCGCGGCTCCCTCCGGCATGGTGAGCCGTGAGGTCATCGACCTGCTGATCGGCCGCCTCAAGGCCGACATAGAAGCGAACGGGCCGCTCGACGGCGTGCTGCTGGCGCTGCATGGCGCCATGGTGGCGGAGGGCATCGACCAGGCCGACGCCTTCGTCGTCCAGGCGGTGCGCGACATCATCGGTCCGGACCTGCCGCTGGTCTGCACCATCGACTTCCACGCCAATGTCGAGCAGGCGCTGGTCGATCCGGCCGACGTGCTGATCGGCTACAAGACCTTGCCGCATGTCGATATGGGTGCCCGCGGCGAAGACGCGGCGCGGATCATCTCCGGGTTGATCGCGAGCGGCCGGAAGCCGCACAAGGTCTTCCGCAAGCTGCCCATTATCACCGTGCCGCAGCGCCAGCCGACCCATGAAAGCCCGATGCGGGAGATCATGGCCGAGCTGGCCACGGTCGAGCAGGGGCCGGCAATCGTTACCGCCTCGGTACTCGGCGCCTTCGCCTATTGCGACGTCCCGCAACTCGGCATGGCCGTGCTGGTCTATGGCGAGGCCAGCGCCGCGGAGGCCGCGGCCGACCGGCTCGCCGACGCCGTCTGGTCGCGCCGGGCGGAGTTCAAGCCGGACCTGGTCGAGCCGGCCGAGGCGGTCCGCCGCGCCATCGCCGCCAATGCCGGACCGATCTTCCTGGTCGAGCCGGCCGACAATATCGGCGGCGGCGCGCCGGGCGACGGGACGTATCTCCTGCGGGCCCTGCTGGACGGCCGGGCGCGCGAGGCGGCCGTGGTGATCTGGGATCCGGGCGCGGCCGCCGCCGCGGCGAAGGTCGGCGTCGGCGGGCGCTTCCGGGGCGAGGTCGGTGGCAAGACCCTGGCGCTGCACGGCGCGCCGGTCGCGATCGACGGAACCGTGACCTTCGCGGCACCCGTCAGGTATCGCCGGGACTCGACGTGGATGACCGGCCAGCCGGCCGATCTCGGGTTGGTGGCGACGGTGGAAGCCGGCGGCGTCCGCGTCATCCTGACCACCGAGCGCGCGATCCCCTTCGACACGCTGCATCTTCGCATCCCCGGCGTCGAGCCGGAGAAGGCGAAGATGGTCTCGGCCAAGTGCGCCAGCGCCTGGAGCGGCATCTTCGGGGAGATGGCGGAGGGGCACATCTACGTCGACACGCCGGGCGTCTGCTCCTCCAACGTCGAACGGATGCCCTATACGCGGCTCGAGCGGGCCTTCTACCCGCTCGATCCCGACGTCCGGTATCCGTAGGCGACGCTCAGTTCTTCTCGATGTTCCAGTAGACCGCCCAGGGGACTTCCATCACGCCCTTGAGGTTGGACCGGTAGGCGACCGGCGAGAAGAACTGGCCGAGCGGCACGTAGTGGACGAACTCGGTCGCGCGGAGCTGGATCTTTTCGGTGATCGCCTTCCGCTTGGCGAGATCCGGCTCCTTGGTGAAGTCGTCCTTGAGCTTCTCGGTCTCCGGATCGCACGGCCAGCCGAACCAGCTCTTCCGCTCGCAGGCGCCGGAGAGATTGAAGTTGCCGACGGGAGGCCCGAGCTCATAGCCGGTCGAGTAGGTGTGGTACATGTTCCAGCCGCCCTGGCCGATCGGGTCCTGCTTGGCGCGGCGCAGGATGAGCTGGCCCCAGTCCATCGCCTCGACCTCGACGTTGACGCCGATTTCGCGCAAGCGCTGGATCGTCACCTCCGTCAGGTCGCGGATGACCTTGAAGTCCGACGGCTGCAGGATGACGACCTTCTGGTTGGTGTAGCCGGACTCCTTGAGCAGCGCCTTGGCCCGCTCCAGGTTCGGCTTCTTGAAGGCCTCGGTGCCGGCCTCGCTCGCATAGAGCGTGCCGCAGACGAGCCAGGCGTTGCACTGCTTGTACAGCGTCGGGTCCCCGCCGATGGCGGACGCCATGTAGTCCTCCTGATTGACGACGTAGAGGAGGGCCTGGCGCGCCTTGATGTTGTCGAAGGGCGGCTGGATGAAGTTCGGCCGGAGATAGGCCATGAAGCCGGACTTGTTGTGGACCGCGACGACGATGTCCTTGTTCCTCTTCAGCACCGGGACGAGGTCGCCGGGCGGCGATTCGAAGAAGTCGACTTCGCCGGCGGTCAGCGCGTTGCTGGCGGTGGTGGTGTCGGGAATGATGATCCACTCGACCCGCTCGATCTTGGCGAGCTTGCCGCCGGAGTAGAAGTTGGCCGGCTCCGACCGCGGCTTGTAGGACGCGCTCTTGGTGAACACGACCTTGCTGCCGGGGACCCACTCGTCCTTCTTGAAGAGGTAGGGGCCGGAGCCGATGATCTCCGTCACCGCGGTGTTGACGTCGATGTTGGCGTCCTTCTCGCGCATGACGAAAGTCGGCATCGACACGGTCTTGGAGAGCGTGTCCATGGTGAGGCCGAAGGCCTCGCGCAGCTTCAAGGTGAAGGTCAGGTCGTCGACGGCGGCCAGCGTCATACCGAGCTCGACCATCTTCTTGCCGGTGATGTCGCGCCCGGCCCAGCGCTTGATCGAGGCGATGGCGTCGGCGGACTTGACCGGCTGGCCGTCCGAGAACACCTGCCCCGGGCGGAGCTTGATGGTGTAGGTGAGCCCGTCGGCGCTGACGTTCCAGCTCTCGGCCATCTGCGGCTGCGGGCGCTCGTCCTTGTCGACGGCGAACAGCACGTCATAGACCATGTAGGCGAACTCGGTGGTGATGCCCGAGTTGTTGACGAAGGGATCGAGCACGCGGACATCCGCCTGCGGGACCACCTTCAGCACCTTCGGCTGGGCCTCCGCCGCGTCCGGCGCCGCGAGCGCCAGAGCCGCAACCGCGCCCGCGAGATAGGCGATGCGTCCTCGTGTTCGAGACATGAAATCACTCCCTGAAAAAGCCATTTCCCATCGGAAAGTGTGCGCCGGGGAGGTCGCCGTGGCAATAGGGCCGGGCGCGCGCCTAGTCCGCGGCCTGCGTCCGCCGAGCTCACACGGCGAACTCGCGGCGGATCGCGTCCGTGTGTTCGCCAACCGCCGGTACCGGGCGAAGCCTTAGCTCGTCGCCGGCGACCGAGGCGGGCGGCGCGATCAGGTCGATCTCGCCGGCCGGCATCGCCACCGGCAGGGTACGGAGCTGGGGGTGCTTGGCGAAGTCTGCGACCGTGTTGAGGCCGCCATAGGCGACCTTAGCCGCCTTGAGGCGGCGCTCGACCTCGGCCCGCGGCAGCCGGGTCAGGATCGCCTCCATGCGCTCCTTCAGCCCGTCGCGGTTCCTGACCCGGGTCGGGTTGTCGGCAAAGGCGGCCTCGGTCGCGAGACCGGGCATGCCGAGCACCTCGGCGCAGAGGCTCACCCATTCCCGCTCGTTCTGGATGGAGACGAGAACGGCGCCGTCGGCGCAGAGATAGGGTCCGTAGGGCGCGATCGACGGGTGGTCGAGGCCGCTCCGCTCCGGCGCCTTGCCGCCGTAGACGAGGTGGAGATAGGGCACGGTCATCCAGTCGGCCATGCCGGCGAAGAGCGAGGTTTTGATGCCTCGACCTTCTCCCGAGCGTTCGCGGGCGTAGAGCGCCTGCAGGATCGCGGCATGGGCCGACATGCCGGCGGCGATGTCGCAGACGCTGACGCCGACCCGGGCCGGCGACTCCGGTCCGCCGGTGACCGAGCAGAGGCCGGACTCGGCCTGCACCAGCAGGTCATAGGCCTTCATCTCGGCGTAAGGTCCCGCCTCGCCATAGCCGGAGATATCGCAGGTGATCAGCCGCTTGTTCCGCCGCCGCCACTCCTCCGAGCCGAAGCCGGCGCGCTCGGCCGCCCCCGGCGCCAGATTCTGGATGAAGACGTCGGCATCGGCGAGGATGCGGGCGAGCAGCGCCTTGTCGCCCTCGTCCTTGATATCGAGGGTCAGCGACTCCTTGCCCCGGTTGAGCCAGACGAAATAAGCCGACTCGCCCTTGACCGCCTTGTCGTAGCGGCGCGCGAAGTCGCCCTCCGGCCGTTCGACCTTGATGACGCGGGCCCCGGCATCGGAAAGCCGGCTGGAGCAGTAGGGAGCGGCGACCGCCTGTTCAAGCGAAACGACGAGGAGGCCGGAGAGGTCGTCCATGACGTCCTATCGCGCGCTCGCCCTCGCGATATCCAGCAATTTGTCGACGTCCGCTTCGTTGTTGTAGAGGTGGAAGCCGAAGCGGACGAGACCGCGGCGGACGGTGAACTTGACCTTGGCGTCGCCCAGCGCCTTGGCGAAACGGTTGAGCCGCTCGTCGTTGGAGGTATAGGCGTCGCCGGCGCCGAGCTGGCCGATGGTGACGATATGGCTCCGGGCCCAGGGCTCGGGCGGCCGGCAGACCGGATACCCGAGCTGCTCCAGGCCGCCGGCGAGGCGCGCGGCGAGCGCCGTCGCGTGGTGCTCGATCGCCGGCACGCCGATCGAGAGCAGGAGGTCGAGCGAGGCGTCGAGCGCGGCGATGCCGATCCAGTTGTAGTTGCCGATCTCGAAGCGCCGCGCGTCCGGCTGGAGCCTGAGCACGCCGTCGCCGAGATCGGACTCGTGCTTGCCGGTGACGACGCTGAAGCGCGCCACCCAGGCCGGGTTCAGCCGCTCGACCCAGCGGTCGCTGACATAGAGAAGCCCGGTGCCCATGACGCCGAGCAGGCCCTTGCTGGTCGACGTGGCGAGCGCGTCGATGCCGAGCGCCTCGACGTCGATCGCGAGCACGCCGGCCGACTGAACGGCGTCGACCAAGAGGAGGGCGCCGGCCTTCTTCGCCGCCTTGCCGATCGCCTCTACGTCCGTGCGGTAGCCGGGCGTGAAAGTGACGGTGGAGACCGAAACGATGCGGGTACGCTTGTCGATCGCCGCGGCGATGGTCGCGGCGTCGATCATCCCGTCCCTGGACTTGACACCGCGCACCTCGACGCCGCGCGCCGCCAGGTTCATCCAGAGATAGACGTTGTTCGGATGCTCGAGTTCCGTGCAGAGGACGACGTTGTCGCCGGGCTTCCAGTCCATCGCCGTGCCGATGGCATTCAGCCCCTCCGACACGTTCTTGGTGACGGCGATCTCATGCGGCTTGGCGCCGATCAGCTTTGCGAAGCTGGCGCGCACGCGCTGAAGCGCCGGCCCATACTCGTCCTTGATCTCCTCGCCGGAGAGCTGGGCGTCGGCGACGTCGTCGATCGCGGCCCGGCTCGCCTTGGAGATGACGCCGCGCGAGGGGACGTTGACGTAGGTCCAGCGCTGGGCGGCCGGGAACTGGTCGCGCGCCTCGGCGAGGCTCGGTGCGCGGGGGGCAGCGTCGTCGGTCATTTCGGCCTCGCGGACATGGCAAGGGTGAATTCATCGGTGCGCGGCGCCCAGACGATCGCGCCGCGCGTTGCCCAGGTGTTGACCTGGAAGTCGAGCGGAATGATCGCGCCATCCTCCATCGCCATGCGCGTCGCCTGCTGCAGCAGCGCCTCGCGCTTCTTGTCGTCGATGGTGCGGAGCGCGTCTACGATCACCGCGTCGATCCTGGGATTGGAGTAGCGGCCACGGTTGGACGCGCCGGCGCCGGCGGCGTCGCGGGTCCGGATCAGCGCCTTCAGCGGCGAGGCGGCCTCGCCGGTATCGGTACCCCAGCCGAAGAGCCCGACCGAGAAGCCGAACTCGTTGCCGCGCGTGCCGAAGATCGCCCGCGGCAGCGTCTCGACGGTGGTGGCGACGCCGGCGCGGACGAACATCTGTCCGATCGCCTGGGTGATCTTGGCGTCGTTGAGGTAGCGGCCGTTGGAGCCATGGAGGGTGAGCTGGAAGCCCTTGGGATAGCCGGCGTCGGCCAGCAGCTTCTTCGCCGCGTCGAAGTTCTGCGCCGGGGTCTCGAGCGACGGATCGTGGCCGAACAGGCCGGGCGGCACGAGTTGGCCGGTCGGGACGCCTTCGCCTTCCATGATCCGCTCGACCAGCGCCTCGCGGGCGATCGACAGCGACAGCGCCTGGCGGACCCGTGGGTCCTTCAGCGGGTTGACCGTCATCGGCTTGCCGTCGGCATCGCGGATGTGCTCGGCGACGTCGCGGTGGCTGTCCTGGATCAGGTAGATGACCCGGTTGGACAAGGACGGCCACAGGCCGACCCCGGCGGTGGATTTGAGCCGCGCGATGTCCTGGGTCGCCACCGTGTCGATGGCGTCGACGTCGCCGGCGAGCAGTGCCGCGGTCCGCGAGGCCTGGTTGGCGATCAGGGAGAAGGTGACTTTGGTCCAAGGTTCCTTGAGCCCCCAATAGGCGTCGTTGCGCTGAAGGACGATGCGCTCGTTGGGCGAGTAGGAGACCAGCTTGTAGGGGCCGGTGCCGATGGCGGCCTTGCCCGAGTTGTAGTCCTCGGTCGCCGCGGCCGCGCCGTGCTTCTTCGAGATGATGCCGAAGGTCGAGATGTCCCAGGGGAGCAGCGGCGCCGGCTCGGCGGTCGTCAGATGGACCAGGTGCGGCCCTTTGACGACCACCTCCTTAATCGTGTTGACGTAGAGCGAGAAGGGCGAGCCAGACCGCGGCACGTCGACGGCGCGCTTGACGGTGAAGGCGACGTCGTCGGCGGTGAAGGGCGAGCCGTCATGGAAGGTGACGCCCTCGCGCAGCTTGACCTCCCAGGTGGTCGCGTCGACCGCCTTCCAGGAGGTGGCGAGGCCGGCGACCAGGCCCTGCTTCTCGTCCTGCAAGACCAGCTTGTCGAAGACGTGCAGCATATTGGCGACGTCCGGACCCGAATTGTAGAAGTGCGGGTCGACGGAGCGGGCCATGGCGCCGAGCCCGATCTTCAGCTCTTGCGCGGTCGCCGGCGCGGCGGCGAATACGGCGGCCACGGCCAGCCAATGTGCGCGCATGGGCGGTCCCTTCATCTAGTCCAGGTCGGCAAGACGGTCGGTGGCGGCGATCAGGGCTTTGCGGATGCCCGGCTCCATCGCCGAATGGCCGGCATCGGGCACGATGGTGAAGACGGCCTCGGGCCAGGCGCGGGCGAGCGCCACCGCGCCCTCCGCCGGGCAGATCACGTCGTAACGCCCGTGGACGATCACGCCCGGTACGTGGCGGAACCTCGGCACCGCGTCCAGCAGTGCGCCTTCTGCGAGGAACACGGCGTTCCGCATGTAATGGGCCTCGATCCGCGACATGGCGAGGGTGCGCAGGCTCTGCGTCTTCGCGCTGCCGGGCGATGGGATCAACGTGGCGATCCTGGATTCGTAGGTCTTCCACGCCGCCGCCGCCGGCATGTGGGTGGCGGGATCGGGATCGACCATGCGCTTGAAGTAGTTCTCCAGGATGTCGCCGCGCTCGGCTTCCGGCAGGTAGCCGGCGAACTCGTCCCAGAACTCGGTGAAGATCGTGCGGACGCCGTAGAGCCACCACCGGAGGTCCGCCTTCCGGCAGAGCCAGATGCCGCGCAGCACGAGGGCGACGCAGGCCTCCGGGTGGGCGGCGGCATAGGCCAGACCCAGGGTCGAGCCCCAGGAGCCGCCGAAGACGACCCACCTTTCGACGCCGATGTGCCGCCTCAACGCCTCGATGTCGGCGATCAGATGCTGGGTGGTATTCGCCTCGATCGAAGCGGCGGGGGTCGAGCGGCCGGCGCCGCGCTGATCGAACAGCAGGATGCGGTATCGCTCGGGATCGAAGAACCGCCGATGGTCGGCCATGATGCCGCTGCCCGGTCCGCCGTGCAGGAAGACGACCGGCTTGCCCCGGGGATTGCCGCACAGCTCGTAGTAGACTTCATGCCCGTCGCCGACCGGGAACATGCCGCTCTCATAGGGCTCGACCATGGGATAGAGGTCCGCCGGAATCGGCTGATCGGGCACGCGCGCCTGCTTATGCGGTGATTTCGCTCGAGAAAGTGTCAGCCGGTGTTCCGGGCGTGTCAAGGCAAGGCTTCCGGCGCCGCGGCAATTGGGCTATGCGGGCGCCATGACGCTCATGCTCGACGACCGGCTCCGTGCCGACTTCGCCGTCGACGGCGACTGGCCGATCCTGGTGCGCCACCGTGTGCGCTGGAGCGAGGTCGACGCCTATGCGCATGTCAGCCATACGAGCTACCTCGAATGGTACGAGGACTGCCGGATCCGGGCGATGGCCGAGGTCGGACTCGATCTTGCTCGGGATGTGCCCGGCCCCGTGCTGGCGAAGATCGAGGTCGAGTACCATAAGCCGCTGCACCATCGCGACGAGGTGCTGATCGGCGCCCGGGTCGCGAGCTACCGGACCACCAGCCTGGTCATGCACTACCGCACCTGGGCCCTCGGCAAGGGCCTCGTCAACCGGGCGACCGCGCTCTGCGTCATGTTCGTCAATGCGACCGGCGAGAAGGTGCCGGTGCCGGAAGCGGCGCGCCGGATCTGGCGCGAGAGCCACGGCGCCAAGGGAGGCTAGGGATGTTCAGGATCGGGCTGATGGGGCTGGGGGCGATCGGCGAGCAGGTGGCTGCGGCGATCGCGGCCGGCGTGCTCCCGGAGGTGAAGATCGCCTCGGCGCTGGTGCGGCGGCCGCGCAGCGAAAAATCGGCCTTCCTCGTCACCAACGACCCCGATGCGTTCTTCGAGGTCGAGGTCGACGCCTTCGTCGAAGGTGCCGGCCATCAGGCGGTCCGGGATCACGCCGAGCGTGCGCTCAAGCTGGCCGACATGATGGTGACGTCGGTCGGCGCGCTCACCGATGACGCTCTCCGCGAGCGGCTGATCGCGACGGCGAAGGCAAACGGCCACCGGCTGATCCTGCCCTCGGCCGGCATCGGCGCCCTCGACACGCTCTCGGCCGCGGCGATCGGCGGGCTCGACGAGGTGGTGATGACCGTCCGAAAGCAGCCCTCGGCTTGGTTCGGCACCGAGGCTGAGAAAATGGTCGATCTGAACGCGCTGACGGCTCCGTTCACCGTCTACGAAGGCCCGGTGCGCGAGGGCGCGCGGCGCTATCCGCAGAACGTCAACATCTCCGCCGCCGTGGCGCTCGCCGGCGCCGGCCTCGACAAGACGCACCTCAAGATCGTCGCCGACCCGACGATCACCACGCACGTGATCGAGGTCCGCGCCCGCGGTGCCTTCGGCAGCTTCACCTTCGTCGAGGACATCCTGCCGACCGAGAGCAACCCCAAGACCGGAATGATCGTCGGCATGGCGATCGTCAAGGCCGTCAGGCAGCTTTCCTCGCCGCTGGTGATCGGGCTTTAGGCCGCCTCGCGCAGCTTCCGGGCGGAGAGGCAGGCCGGGCGGGTGAGGCAGCGCTCGAGCCAGGCCGCGATCTTCGGCGTGCCCGAGAAGTCGTGCTTGTTGAACCAGGCGCCGTAGAGCACCGCGGCGACGCTGAGGTCGGCGACGGTGAAGCTCTGCCCGAGCAGGTAGGGCGCCCTGCCGAGCTCCGCGTCGAGCACGGCGAGCGGGCGCTTCAGCGCCTCCAGGTTTTCCTGCACCTGGGCCTCGCTCCTTTTCTCCGGCGGCAGCGTGTAGCGGTTGGCGACGACGAGACCCATCGAGCGCTCGAGCGAGGTCGCGGCGAAGAACGACCACTGCCAGCACTTGGCTTCGTCCTTGAGGTCGGACGGGTAGAGACCCTTGCCGTGCTTCTTCGCCAGATAGAGGTTGATCGCCATCGACTCCGACAGTCCGAAGCCGTCGTCGTCGATCGCCGGCACCTGCCCCATCGGGTTGACCTTGAGGAACCCGGCGGCCTTCGCCGTGCCGTCGTTCCAGTTGGTCTGCACTTGCTCGTGGGCGATGCCGAGCTCGCCCGCGATCCAGAGCGTGCGAAAGGCGCGCGAGCGGGCGATGCCGTGGATCTTCAGCTTGGCCATTTGTCTGTTCTCCGTCCTAGGAAACCGGCACGCTGAGATGGCGCGCGAGCAGCGAAAACTGCGAATCCAGCATGTGGCGGCCGAGATGGATGCGGCAACCGCGCTCCTTGGCGAGGCCGAGCAGCCGGGTCATCTCCGGATTCATGATGACGTCGGCGACGATCGTTCGTGGCTTGAGGCTGGCCGCGTCCAGCGGCAGCGCGTCGTCGGGCGTGAGCCCGGCCGAGGTCGCATTGACGATCAGGTCCTGATCTCCGGCGACGGCCGCGCCCACCTCGACCTGAAAAGCCGGGAAGAACTTGCGCGTCGTCGCCGCCAGGGCCTCGGCGTTGGCGCGCGTGCGGTTGGCGATGGCGAGCCGACGGACGCCGGCATCGGCCAGCGCGAAGGCGATGGCGCGAGCGGCCCCGCCGGCACCCAGCATCAGCACGTCGAGGCCCTTGGGCTCGATGCCGTCGTGGCGAAGCCCGGCGATGAAGCCCTGGCCATCGTAGTTGTCGCCGACCAGCCGTCCATCCGCCTCGCGGCGGACGACGTTGACCGCCTGCAGGCGCGTGCCGGAGATCCCGACGACGTCGCAGAGATGGAACATCCCGACCTTGTGCGGGACCGTGACCAGCCAGCCTTTCAGGCTGTCGATGGCCCGGAAACCGGCGACGGCGCGCTGAAGCGAGGTGGCGGTGACGTGGAACGGCACCATCGCCGCGTCGATCCCCAGTCGCTCGAACAGCGGATTGAAGAGGCTGGGTCCGCGGACATGGCCGATCGGGTCGGCGATGATGCCGTAGACCGCCGTCTTGCCCGAAATCGCCATCAGAATCCGACCGCGTCGCCGCCCTTGAGCGCCAGCATCTTCCGCGCCTCGTCGGGGGTGGCGATCTCCATCGACAGCTCCTCGATGATCCGCCGGATCTTGGCGACCTGGTCGGCGTTCGACTTGGCGAGCTGGCCCTTGCCGAGCCAGAGCGAGTCCTCGAGCCCGACCCGGACGTTGGCGCCCATGGTCGCGGCATGGGTGAGGAACGGCATCTGGAAGCGACCTGCCGCCAGGATCGACCAGTAGTAGTCCTCGCCGAACAGCTTGTCGGCGATCCGCTTCATGTGGTCGACGTTCTCGAGGTCGGGGCCGATGCCGCCCAGGATGCCGAAGATCGTCTGCACGAACAGCGGCGGCTTCACCAGGCCGCGCTCGAGGAAGTGCGCCAGCGTGTAGAGGTGGCCGACGTCGTAGCATTCGAACTCGAACTTGGTGCCGTGGCCCTCGCCGAGGGTCTTCAGCACCTCCTCGATATCCTTGAAGGTGTTGCGGAAGATAAAATCCCGACTCGCCTCCAGATGCTTTTTCTCCCAGTCGTGCTTGAACTCCTTGTAGCGGTCCAGCATGGGGTAGAGGCCGAAATTCATCGAGCCCATGTTGAGCGAGCACATCTCCGGCTTGGCGCGGAGCGGGGCGGCGAGCCGTTCGGCCAAGGTCATGCCGTGGCCGCCGCCGGTGGTGATGTTCACTACCGCGTTGGAGGCCTGCTTGATCCGCGGCAGGAACTGCATGAACACGTCCGGCGACGGCGTCGGCCGGCCGTCCTTGGGATCGCGGGCATGGAGATGCAGGATCGCGGCGCCGGCCTCTGCCGCGGCGATCGCGTCCTTCGCCACCTCGTCCGGCGTCAGAGGCAGGTAGGGCGACATGGTCGGGGTGTGGATCGAACCGGTGACGGCGCAGGTGATGATGACCTTGCGCTGCTTCGCAGCCATGAGTGCTTCCTCTGTCCTTCTCAGGTCGGGCTCTAGCCCAGGGTCTCGACGTTGCCGCAGACGCTGAGCGCCTGGCCGCTGATGCGGGCGCCGGCGGACGATGCCAGGAACAGCGCCATGGCGGCGACGTCCTCGGCGGTCACGTCGGTGCGCAGCGATACTTTGGAGAGGAGAAGCTTGCGCTGTTGATCGAAGGTGACGCCGGTCGCCTTGGCGCGGGCGGCGATCACCCGGTCGATGCGCGGGCCGCGGACGATGCCGGGCTGGATCGCGTTGACGCGAATCTTGTGGGGGCCGAGCTCCATCGCCAGGCTCTTGGTCAATCCCACCACCGCCCATTTGGTCGCGGCATAGGGCGTGCGCAGCGGGAATCCCAGCCGGCCGGCGACCGAGGAGAGGTTGATGATCGAGCCGCCGCCCGCCTTCTTCAGGAGCGGCACCGCAAGGCGCGTGCAATGGAACATGCTGTTGAGATTGATGTCGACGGTCGCATGCCAGTCCTCCGGCCTGATCTCGTCGATCGGCGCGGTCGGCCCGGCGATCCCGGCGTTGTTCACCAGCACGTCGAGGCCGCCCTTGGCCGCCTTGGCGAAGAATCTGGCGATCGCCTTCGGATCGGCGACGTCGGCAAGATGGCCGGGAATGTCGGGGCGGGCCTTCTTGAGGTCGGCGAGCGCCTCCTTGGCGACGTCGCAGACCTCGACATGGGCGCCGCCGTCGGCAAAGGCCTCGGCGATGGCCCGGCCGATTCCTGCCGCGCCGGCGGTGATCAGCACCTTGAGCCCGGCCACGGACAAGTCCGGCGCCTTCCGCTTCGCCATCTTTTCCCCCTCGGCGGCATTGGTGGTTCGAGAGCGCAGTCTACGCAGGGTGACGAGCGGATTTCCAGCCGGCAGGAGACTGCTTCGAAGCCCGCCCGGACCCCTTGGGAGGATGCGCCAAGACTGCTATATAGCGACCTCAAGTGGCCCCGTAGCTCAGCAGGATAGAGCAGCAGTTTCCTAAACTGTTGGTCGGAGGTTCGAGTCCCCCCGGGGTCGCCAGTCTTTCCGGGGCTTTTTGCGACATCACCCCATTTGCCAGATATGGCGGGGAAGCATGGGGGAAGCGAGCGGATTAAACTCGCGCCCGTTGGGTCAGATCGGATCGTTTAGCGTCCCCGTCACTCACTTCTCACTTCGTCGTCGGCTTCCATTCCCGCGCCAGCTTCTGCGCCTC
>SHVZ01000030.1 GCA_009694025.1 Alphaproteobacteria bacterium
AGAAGGCTATCGTCCTGCATGGCGGGTGTGGCACTCCGGCGAGGCGTGGAAGACTTTGTCTAGACACCAAAATCTTACACGAAATCAACGGATTACGCTACATCCGCCAGCCCAATATCAGCGCCCCGATGAATAATTCGGGCTAGCGAAACTGGACACGCATGCGGGCCCGCGTCGCGGAAGGGCGGCCGATCGCCTCGAAGCCGGCAGCGTGGAAGACGTCGGCGAAGCCGTGGTAGCCCCGCGCCGGGTCGGCTCGACCCTCGGCGACGACCGGATATGCCTCGACGATTTCGGCGCCTTTGCGCTTGGCATACGCGACCGCCGCCTCGATCAGGGACCGGCTCACGCCGCTCCGCCGGAAGTCGCGGTGAACGAATAGACAGGTTATCGCCCAGAGCCGCGCCTCCCCGGTCGGCGGGAACAACCGAGAACCGGCGAGCGCCGTGTAGTCTTCGCGCGGCGCAACGGCGCACCAGCCGGCCGGCGCACGATCGACATAGGCCAGGAGACCGAGCGGCTGCTTCTCGCCGACGAGCCGCTTGAGCGCGGCCCGGTTGCCCCTGCCGTGCGCCGCCTGCCACTCCCTCCGCGGGCGCCGGAACCACATGCACCAGCAGCCGGAGTTGGCGCCGTTCGGGCCGAACACGCGCTCGAGGTCGCCCCAACGCGCCGCCGTCAGCGGCCGGCAGCGGATCTTCGGTTCGCCCATGGTCGGCCTCTCGCCGCCAGTGTTGTGAAGGCTCGGAAAACCGTGCCAGAGTGCCGCCGCTCCGCCAAGCCCGCTCCTCCCGACGAGGCCCCCGAGCCACCATGTCGCCCACGCGCACCTCGACCGGCGTCGCCTGCATCCGCCTGCTCGAAGCCTATGGCGTCGACCTCGTCTTCGGCATCCCGGGCGTGCACACGCTCGAGCTCTACCGCGGCCTCGAGAACAGCCGGATCCGGCACGTGACGCCGCGGCACGAGCAGGGCGGCGGCTTCATGGCCGACGGCTACGCCCGCGTCTCCGGTAGGCCGGGTGTCTGCCTGTTCACCACCGGACCCGGCCTCACCAACGCCGCGACGCCGATTGCCCAGGCCTTCTCCGACAGCCAACCGATGCTGGTGATCTCTTCCGTCGCCGCCCGTGCCGACCTGGGCGCCGGCCGCGGCCGCCTGCACGAGATCACCAACCAGCAGGCGGCGATGGCGCCGCTGACCGCCTTCAGCCAGACGATCCTCGATCCCGACGAGCTGCCGGACGCTCTCGGCCGGGCCTTCGCCCTGTTCTCGGGCGCCCGCCCGCGCCCCGTGCACATCGAGATCCCCCTCGACGTGCTCGACATGCCGGCCGAGTTCCCGATCAGGGCGCGGCAGGCCATCGGCTATCCGCCCCCGATCCCCGAGGCGATCGAGGCGGCTGCCGACCTCATCCGCCGCGCCGCCAGCCCCTTCGTCATTATCGGCGGCGGCGCCAACCGCACAGGCGCGTCCATGCTCAAGCTGGTCGAGCTGATCGGCGGCCCGGTCGCGCCGACCAAGGCCGGCAAGGGCACGATCCCCGACACCCATCCGCTGTCACTAGGCGCCAACCTGATCGCCAAGGCGGTTCGCGAGCTCCTGGCCAAGGCCGACGTGGTCGTGGTCATCGGCTCGGAGCTGGCGGAGACCGACCACTACGCGGGCTACCTGCCGATCGAGGGCAAGCTCATCCGCATCGACGTCGACGTGCAGCACTTCAACCGCGACTATCCGGCCGACGTGCCGATCGTCGCCGACGCCGGGCGGGCGGTGGCCGCGCTCCTGGCCGCGCTCGAAGCCGATCCGCCGCCCAGCCGCATCAAGGCATCGATCACCGCCGTCGCCGAGATACGCGCCCGCATCCTTTCGTCCCTGCCGCCGCTCCGCCAGGCCCATAGGAAGGTCCTGGATGCGCTCCGCAGCGCCATGCCGGCCGACGGCATCGTCGTCTCCGACATGACGCAGATCGCCTATGCCGGAAACCAGCTCTATCCTTGCGCCGAGCCGCGCACCTGGTTCCATCCGAACGGCTACGGCACGCTCGGTTTCGGCCTCCCGGCCGCGATCGGCGCCAAGCTCGCCCTTCCCGACAAGCAGGTGGCGGCCCTCGTCGGCGACGGCGGTCTCCTCTTCACCGTGCAGGAGCTGGCGACCGCGGTCGAGCTCGAGATGCCGCTCGCCGTGATCATGTGGAACAACGACGGCTACGGCCAGATCCGCGACGGCCTGATCCAGCGCGGCGTCGCCGAGATCGGCGTCAATCTCCGCAACCCCGATCACCTGATGCTCGCCCGCGCCTTCGGTTGCGAAGCCGTCCGCCCGACCAGCCTGGACGGATTCAAGGCGGCCGTCACCGGTGCCGCCAAGACCAATGCGCCGACCTTCATCGAAGTCCGCCAGGACGCGCCCTTCCTTGCCTGAGCGTCCGGCGTTGGGAATCCGGCGGGCCTGGCTCGCCTGGACGGCGGCGGCCGTCTTCTTCTTCTACGCCTTCGTCCTCCGTGTCAGCCCGAGCGTCATGGTCGGCGAGCTGATGGCGGAGTTCCAGGTCGGCGGCGCGGTCTTCGGCACGCTGTCATCCCTCTACTTTTACACCTACGCGCCGCTGCAGCTTCCGGCCGGCATGCTGATGGACCGCTACGGCCCACGGCTGCTGATCTCCGTCGCGGTCGCGCTCGCCGCTCTCGGCGCCGCCCTCTTCGCCCTGGCGCCGACGCTGGAGACCGCCTACCTCGCACGCCTGCTGATCGGTTTCGGCTCGGGCTTCAGCTTCGTCGGCGCGCTCACCGTCACGACCCAGCTGTTCCCGCCCGAGCGCTTCGCCCTCTTGGCCGGTCTGGTCCAGGGCCTCGGAATCTTGGGCGGCATCGCCGGCCAGGCGCCGCTCGGCGTCGCCGTCGAGGGCATGGGCTGGCGCGGCGCGGTCGGTGTCCTCGCTGCCGCCGGCGCCGTGCTCGCAATCGGTGCGTGGCTTTCGATCCGCGATCGCGTCGGATCGTCCGGGTCGTCCTCGCCGATGGCCGGGCTTCGCCTGGTCGCAGCCAACCGCGAGACCTGGCTCTGCGCCGCCTTCGGTCTCGCCATGACCGCGCCGATGCTGGCCTTCGGCGGCCTCTGGGCCGTGCCTTTCGTCATGACCGTCCACGGCATCGAGCGCGCCGCCGCCGGCTCCCTCGCCTCGCTGCTCTTCCTCGGCTGGGGGATCGGCGCTCCGGTCAACGGCTGGCTCTCCGACCGTCTCGGCCACCGGAAGGTGCTGATGCTGGCCCTAGGACTGACCGCGACTTTTGCCATGGCGGCGATCGTCGGCCTGCGCGGGTTGTCGCTCGCCGCCACCGGCCTCCTATTCTTCGTCAACGGTCTCGCTTCCTGCGTGATGATCCTCGCCTTCGCCTCGGTGCGCGAGCACAATCCGCCGGGCACCACCGGCGCCGCCTATGGCCTGGTCAACACCTTCGTCGTCGGCTCCGGCGCGATCTTCCAGCCCCTGGTCGGCTGGCTCCTCGACCTGGGATGGGACGGCGCCATGGTCGGCGGCGCCCGCGTCTACGCCGAAGAGACCTACCGGACCGCCCTGTGGACGCTGCCGGCGATCTCCGCGGTCGGCGTGCTCGCGGCGCTGATGATGAAAGAACCGAGGCGGCCCTAAGTCAGTGCTCCCCGCGCCAGGATCGGCCGCAGCGCATCGATCTTGCCGCCGCGGCCGGACGTCTTCGGTTGTCGCGGAAGCGTTACCGTGGGACGATGTTCTTCCGTTCTCGATGATCGCCGCCATCCCCACGCCCGCTCTCAACGCCTCGCGCCCGCCCGGCCCCTGGACCTTTGCCGGGATCTACACGCTGGAATCGGCGGTGCGAGCCCTGACGGCAACGATGATCCCGCTGCAGGCCTACCTGCTGCTCGGCGAGCCCCGGCTGGTCAGTCTCATCTATCTGGCGATCTCATGTGCCAGCCTGGTCGGCGGCTTCGTCATCCCCATCGCCATCAGTCGCATCGGGCGCGGCCGGGTCTACGGCCTCGGAGCGTCGCTTCTCGTCGTCTTTCCGCTGCTGCTGGCGACCGGCACCCTCGAAGGCCAGATCGCCGGCATGGCCGGACGCGCGCTCGCCTCGGTCTGTACGGTCATCACCTTCCAGCTCTACGTCATGGACTACATCGCCAAGCGCGATCTCGTACGCTCGGAGCCGCTCAGGTTCCAGATGGGGTCGCTGATCTGGGCTTTCGGCCCGACCCTCGGCGTCTTTCTCTACGAGCGCTTCGGCGCGCTCGAGGCGATGGCGCTGCCGTCCTTCTTCGGCGCCATGGTGCTGCTGAACTTCCTGCGCCTCGGCCTCAAGGAGCGCACCAAAGCCAAGCCGCCCGGCAATCCACTCGCCAATATCAGGCGCTTCGCCGAACAGCCGCGGCTCACGCTGGCATGGACTATCGCGCTCGCCCGCGCGATCTGGTGGGGCATGTGCATGGTCTACCTGCCGCTCTACCTGGTGCGGGCGGGCGAACCGCCGATCGCCGGTGCCATCGCGTCGTCGCTTGCGGTCGGGCTGCTCTTCTTCACGCCGGTCTGGGGCCGCATCGCCGTGCGTTTCGGCATCAGGCGGAGCGTGATCGCCTGTTTCGTCCTGCTCGGCCTTTCCACCCTGGCCGCCGCCGCCGTCGAGAACCCCTACCTCGCCGCCGCGCTGATCGTCCTCGGCGGGCTCCCGGCCGGCGGCCTCGACGGCGTCGGCGGCATCCCGTTCCTGCGCGCCGTCCATTCCTATGAGCGTCCGCAGATGGCCGGGATCTATCGCACCTATGTCGAGGTCGGCGACCTCCTGTCCTCGGCGGTGTACGCCGTCCTGCTCAGCTTCTTCGACATCCCGGCGGTCTTTGTCGCCGCCGCCCTCGGCTGCTTTGGCGCGGCCGTGCTCTCCCGCTACCTCCCCCGTACCATGTGAAGGAGCTTCCGTTGGATCAGAGCTACGTCGTCGCCGGCCTCTTCGAACCGGTCGAGATCATCGTCGACCGTTGGGGCATCCCCCACCTCTACGCTCGGAACGAGCGCGACCTATTCCTGGCCCAAGGCTTCAACGCCGCGCGCGACCGGCTCTGGCAGATCGATCTCTGGCGCCGCCGCGGCCTCGGGCTCTTGTCGGATGCGTTCGGCCCGGCCTACCTCGCCAAGGACCGCGCCGCCCGCCTTTTCCTCTACCGCGGCGACATGGAGGCGGAGTGGCGCTCCTACGGCGCCGGCGCCAAGGCATGGACCGCCGCCTTCGCCGAGGGCATCAACGCCTATGTCCGCTGGGCCTCGGCCGATCCGAAACGCCTGCCGGTCGAGTTCCGGACCATGGGCCACCGGCCGGCGCTGTGGGAGGCGGCCGATGTGGTGCGTATCCGCAGCCACGCCCGCATCCGCAACATCGAGCAGGAGGTGCAGCGGATGGAGATCGGCGCGCGCTTCGGGCTCGCTGCTGACCGCTGGCGGAAGGAGCTTGAGCCGAAGCACGCCTTGACGCTGCCCGACGGGACGGTGCTGGAGGCGATTCCGCCGGAGGTGCTGGCGACGTACCGGCTCGGGACCGAGCCTGCGACCTTCGGCGAGGAACAGGTCGGCGCCTATGCCGACGCCGCCGCCCTCGACGGCTCCAACAACTGGGCGCTGGCGCCTGCCCGCAGCACGACCGGCCGGGCGATCCTGGCGAGCGACCCGCACCGGGTCCACGAGATGCCGAATTTGCGCTACGTCCAGCATCTCTCGGCGCCCGGCCTCGACGTCATCGGCGCCGGCGAGCCCTGCGTTCCCGGCGTCTCCTTCGGACACAACGACAAGATCGCCTTCGCCCTCACCATCTTCCCGGTCGATCAGGAGGACCTGCAGATCTACGAGCTCCACCCGGACGATCCCATGCGCTACCGCTACGCCGGTGGCTGGGAGCCGTTCCGGACCATCCGCGAGGAGATTCGGGTGCGCGGCGGCCAGACCGAGACGGCGGAGCTCCTGTTCAGCCGCCATGGGCCGATCCTCCACCTGGACAAGAACCGGAACCGCGCCTGGGGCGTGCGCACCGCCTGGCTCGACGCCGGCACCGCCGCCTATCTCGCGAGCCTGGATTATCTCAAGGCCGGAAGCTGGGATCGCTTCGTCCAGGCGCTCCGCGGCTGGGGCTGCCCCACCGCCAACCACGTCTATGCCGATGTCGACGGCAATATCGGCTGGATCACCGCCGGCTTCGCACCGAAGCGGCCGAACTGGGACGGCGTGACGCCGGTGCCCGGCGACGGGCGCTACGAATGGGCGGGGTATCACCCGCCGGAGCTTCATCCGCGAAAGTATAATCCCAAGGACGGCTGGGTCGGCTCGGCCAACCAGATGAACCTGCCGGAGGATTTCGACAACGAGTCGCACCGGTTCGGCTTCGAGTGGGCGGACAAGTCGCGCTTCACCCGCATCGCCGAGTCGCTGGCGGAAAAGCCCCAGCACAGCCCGGCGGACATGCTGGCGCTCCAGATCGACTTCACCTCGATCGCCGGACGCCGGCTCTGCAAAGTGCTCGCGCGCCACAGCTTCGACGGCGACGCCAAGGCGGCGGCAGAGATGCTCCGAGGGTGGCACCACCGGCTCGATCCTGACTCCGGCGCGGCAGCGCTGTTCGAGGTCTGGTTCATGCGCCACCTGATCCCGGCGCAGATCGAGCACCACGCGCCGGGCGCCGCCGCCGTCATCGCCGTCCCCGACACCCAGTCGGCGGTCGCCGGGATCGAGGAGATGCCGGCGTCGGCGCGCGACCCGCTGCTGGCGCGCACGCTGGCATCGGCCTGGGCCGAGGCCGGCACGCTGATGGGCGAGCCGAAGACCTGGGCCTGGGGCCGGCTGCATCACGCCTATTTCGAGCACCCGCTCTCGCCCATCGCCGGCAAGCGGCTCGATGTCGGCCCTCACCCGAAAGGCGGTAGCGGCATCACCGTCAACAACAACGGCTACCGAGCCGCCGACTTCCGGGTCACCAGCGGCGTCAGCTTCCGCATGGTCGTCGACGTCGGCGACTGGGACAGGTCGGTGGTGGTGAACACGCCCGGCCAGTCCGGCGATCCGAAATCGCCGCACTACCGCGACCTGTTCAAGGTCTGGGCCGAGGAGAAGGCGGTGCCGATGGTCTACAGCCGGAAGGCGGTGGAGGGCGCGGCTGCGTTCCGCATCACGCTGAAGCCTATCTGAACCCTTCCACCGGGAGAGGGTGCGAGCGTTAGCGAGCCGGTGAGGGGAAGCATCTCCACCGCGCTTATGCGGGCGGCACACGATCGTTTGTGAGGTTGCCCCTCACCCGGCTCGCAAGCGCGACGATGCTTCGCATCGCGCGTAGCTCGCCACCCTCTCCCGGCGGGAGAGCGTTGAAGACCTACTCCGCCGCCGCGACGGCGTGTTCGACCTTCTCGACCTTGGCCGCGCAGTACTTGAATTCGGGGATCTTGCCGAACGGGTCGAGAAGCGGGCTGGTGAGGATATTGGCCGCCGCCTCGGCATAGCAGAACGGGATGAAGACCATGCCGCTCGGCACCGCCTCGTCGATGCGCACGCTGAGCTCGATGGCGCCGCGCCTGGTCGAGACGCGGATGGTGTCGCCGCCGCGCACGTCGAAGGTCCGCATGTCCTTGGGCGAGAGGCACGCGATGGCCGATGGCTCGATCGCATCGAGAACCGTGGCGCGGCGGGTCATGGAGCCGGTATGCCAGTGCTCGAGCTGGCGGCCGGTGGTCAGCACCATCGGGTACTCGGAATCGATCGGCTCGCCCGGCGCCGTGTACTCTGCCGGCACCAGCCTGCCACGCTTGGTCGGCGTCGGGAAAAACCCGTCGCCGAACACGATGTCCTCGCCCGGCTGGTTCGGCGCCGCGCACGGATAGGTGACGGCGCTTTCCCGGTCCAGCCGGTCCCAGGTGATGTTGGCGAAGGACGGCATCGCTTCCGCCATTTCGGCGAACACGTCGCGCGGGTGGGTGTAGTTCCATTTGAGCCCGACGCCGCGTGCGATCTCCTGGATCAGCTCCCAGTCCTGTCGCGCCTGGCCGGGCAGCGGCAAGGCGATCCGGCCCATCTGCACCTGACGGTTGGTGTTGGTGACCGTGCCCGTCTTCTCCGGCCAGGCCGAGGCCGGCAGGATCACATCGGCATAGAACGCCGTCTCGGTGAGGAAGATGTCCTGCACCACCAGATGCTCGAGCTTGGCCAGCGCCTCGCGCGCATGGTGCGCGTCGGGATCGGACATCGCCGGGTTCTCGCCCATCACGTACATGCCGCGGATCCGATCGTCGAGGATCGCGTTGACGATCTCGACCACCGTCAGCCCGCGCTTCGGCTGGATCGGCGAATCCCACAGCTTCTCGAAGCGGGCACGGATCTCGTCGTTCTCCACCGACTGGTAGTCGGGCAGGAACATCGGGATCAGCCCGGCATCCGAGGCGCCCTGCACGTTGTTCTGGCCGCGGAGCGGATGCAGCCCGGTGCCCGGCCGCCCGAGCTGGCCGGTGGTGAGCGCGAGCGCGATCAGGCAGCGCGCGTTATCGGTGCCATGGATGCTCTGCGAGATGCCCATGCCCCAGAAGATGATCGAGGCCTCGGCGCGGGCGTAGAGCCGCGCGACCTCGCGGATCGTCTCGGCGTCGATGCCGCATTCCGGCTCCATCTTCTCCGGTGAGTAGTCGACGATATGCGCCTGGAGCTTCTCGAAGTCGCTGGTATGCGCCTGGACGTACTGCTTGTCGTAGAGCCCTTCGGTCACGATGACGTTGAGCATCGCATTCAGCAGTGCCACATCCTTGTTGGGCTTGAACTGCAGCATGTGCGTGGCGTGGCGCTTCATCGCCGTGCCGCGCGGGTCCATGACGATCAGCTTGGCGCCGCGCTTGGCCGCCTGCTTGAAGAAGGTCGCGGCGACCGGATGGTTGTCGGCCGGGTTGGCGCCGATGACGATGATGACCTCGGCGTCCTTGGCCGCGGTGAACGGCGCGGTCACGGCTGCAGTGCCGATGCCCTCGAACAGCGCCGCCACCGACGAGGCGTGGCACAGCCGCGTGCAGTGGTCGACGTTGTTGGTGGCGAAGCCGGTGCGGACCAGCTTCTGGAACAGATAGGCCTCCTCGTTCGATCCCTTGGCCGAGCCGAAGCCGGCGAGCGCGTTGCCGCCGTGCTGGTCGCGGATGCGCTTCAGGCCGGATGAAGCGACCTTCAGCGCCTCTTCCCAGGTCGCCTTGCGGAAATGAGTCCACGGATTGGCCGGATCGACAGTGTCGTCGACGTGCTTCGCCACGCCGTCCTTGCGGATCAGCGGCTCGGTCAGCCGCTCCGCGTGCTGCACATAGTCGAACCCGAAGCGGCCTTTGACGCACAGCCGCTTCTCGTTGGCCGGGCCCTCGCGCCCCTCGACATAGAGCAGCTTGTCGTCCCTGATGTTGTAGGTGAGCTGGCAGCCGACGCCGCAATACGGGCAGACGCTGTCGACCCGGCGATCCGCCTTGGCGGTCATCACGCCGTCCTCGTCCAGCACGGTCGCCGGCATCAGCGCGCCGGTCGGGCAGGCCTGCACGCATTCGCCGCAGGCAACGCAGGTGCTGCCGCCCATCGGGTCGTCGAAATCGAACACGATCTTGGCGTGCGCGCCGCGGCCCGCCATGCCGATCACGTCGTTGACCTGGACCTCGCGGCAGGCGCGGACGCAGAGATTGCAATGGATGCAGGCGTCGAGATTGACCCGCATCGCCGGATGGCTCGGATCGGGCTCAGGCGCCTCGCGCCGCCCGAAGCGGCTAGCGGTCACGCCCGTGCGCGTCGCGTTCTTCCAGAATTCCGAATCCGGATCATGCGCGGTCTCGCGCGCCGGCTGGTCGGCGAGCAGCAGCTCGAACACCATCTTGCGCGACGCCTTGGCGCGCTCGCTGGCGCTCTTGACCTTCATGCCCGGCGTCGGCTGGCGGATGCAGCTCGCGGCCAGCACGCGTTCGCCCTCGACCTCGACCATGCAGGCACGGCAATTGCCGTCCGGCCGGTACTTCATCGCCGGCGAATGACAGAGATGGGGAATCTCGACGTCGTTGCGGCTCGCCACCGTCCAGATCGTCTCGCCGGGCACGGCCTCGACCTCCTGCCCGTCGAGGACGAATTTGATCGTGTCGATCATCGCAGATCCTCGCGGAAATGCTTCAGCACGGATTTTACCGGATTGGCGGCTGCCTGGCCCAGCCCGCAGATCGAGGCGTCGGTCATGGCCGCCGACAGCTCCTCGATGAGGGCTTCGTCCCATCGCGGCTCGGCCAACAGCATGACGGCCTTCTCGGTGCCGACCCGGCATGGCGTACACTGGCCGCAGGATTCGTCCTCGAAGAAGCGCATGAGATTGAGCGCCACGCTCTTCATGTCGTCCTGGTCCGACAGGATGATGACGGCGTGCGAGCCGACGAAGCAGCCATATGGCTCCAGCGTGCCGAAATCGAGCGGCAGATCGGCCATCGACGCCGGCAGGATGCCGCCCGAGGCGCCGCCGGGCAGATAACCCTTGAACTCATGACCGTCGAGCATGCCGCCTGAGAATTCGTCGATCAGCTCGCGCGCCGTGACGCCGGCCGGCGCCAGCACCACGCCCGGCCTCTTCACTCGCCCGGAGACCGAGAAGGAGCGCAGCCCCTTGCGGCCGCGCCTTCCATGCCCGACAAACCAAGCGGCGCCTTTTTCGGCGATGTCGCGCACCCACCACAGTGTCTCGATGTTTTGCACCAGCGTCGGGCGGCCGAACAGTCCGACCTGAGCGACATAAGGCGGCCGGTGGCGAGGCAGGCCGCGCTTGCCCTCGATGCTTTCGATCATCGCCGACTCTTCGCCGCAGATATAGGCGCCGGCGCCGCGCCTGAGATGAATCCTGGTGGCTCGCGCGAGCCCGGCCGATTCAAACTTCGGGATCTCGGCCAACAGCATCTGGCGCAGCTGCGGATACTCGTCGCGCAGATAGATATAGACGTCGGTCGCTTCGACCACCCAGGCGGCGATCAGCATGCCTTCGAGAAATCGGTGCGGATCGATGTCGAGATAGTGCCGGTCCTTGAACGTGCCGACCTCGCCCTCGTCGCCGTTGACGCACATCAGCCGTGGCGCTTTTTCCTGCCGCACCAGTTTCCATTTGCGACCGGTGGGGAAGCCGGCGCCGCCGAGCCCGCGCAGGCCGGCGTCGTCGATGCGCTCGATCAGATCGTCGCGGGTCAGGTTCCCGTCGAGACAGTCGCGCAGCAATTTGTAACCGCCCTCGGCGACATAGGCGGCGTAATCCTGGCCGGGCTTCGTCGCGTGGTGGCCGTGCGCCTTGAGCGCCGCTTCGACTTTAGCCGGCGTCGCCGCGAAGACCTGGTCGTGTCCGACGGCGCAGGCGGGTGCCTTGTCGCACGCTCCCATGCAGGGCGCACGGATCACGCGGACCTTCTTCGGATCGAGCGTCGCCTTGAGCTCCTCGAGCAACTTCGGCGCGCCGAACATCTCGCAGGACAGGCTGTCGCAGACCCGCACCGTGACCGCCGGCGGCGGCGCCTCGCCTTCACGCACGATGTCGAAATGCGCGTAGAACGACGCGACCTCGTAGACCTCGGCCTGGGCCATCTTCATCTCGTACGCGAGCGCCGCCAGATACGCGGCCGAGAGGTGCCCGTATTTGTCCTGGATCAGGTGCAGGTGCTCGATCAGCAGGTTGCGCTGGCGCGACCGGTCGCCGAGCAGGGCTTGCACCTGGCCGAGCGCGTCGGAATCGACCTGACGACCTTTCGTCTGCGAGCGCGCCTTGCGGCGGCCTTCGCCGCCACGGGCGTGTTTGCGGATTTCAGCGGGGGATTGCGCCATTCTCAATGTGCTTTCAGGCCGATACGCCCAAGTTCGAGCTGCCACTAATCAAGGCGGTGGCCGGGCTAGTAGCCGAGAAATTCCTCGAACGGTCCTTTGGGCAGTGGGACGAGGAACCAGACCTCGAACATCAGGAACAGCGCCACCGATACCGCAACGCCGATGGTGGCGCCGCGCAGGATCGGATACTTGCCGAAGTACCACATGAACAGCGCTATATAGATCGCCGACGCGACGTAGATGCCGATGAAGCCGAGGACGACGATGTACACCACCAGCGGCACCAGTACCGCCAGCACCAGGCGGAAGGCGGGCTTGGTGACAAAAGTCTTCTCGCCACCGGCACGATCGAGAAACGCGCGCACGAGCGTGACGACACTCGATATCGTCAGGAGCAGGCCGATATAGAACGGGAAGTATCCGGCGGCCGGCCCCTCGATCGGACGCCAGCCTGCGCCGAGGCGCAGGCTGTCCACGATGACGACCGCCGCCACCGCGAGCAGCACGAGCGCGACGACGATATCCATCGTCCGGTTGGAGACCAGACGCGGTCCGGCGGAACTGTTTTCGTGCTCGCTCATCCTGTCTCCGCAATCTCGCCGGCAGGTGCCCGCCGGGCCGCTGAGGGCCCGGCGGGCGGTGCCTTAACGTCAGTTGGTCTTGGCGAGGAAGTCCGCCTCTTTCATCAGGTCGTAGTGCAGCTTCTCGGCGCCCTCGACCCATTTTCGGTATTCCGCACCGGTCATGATCGTCTGGTTGAAGGCACCCTGCTCCATGAACGTCCGCCAGTCCGGCGTCTGCATGACCTTGGTCAGAAGGTCGACGTAGAAGTCCGTCTGGTCCTTGGTGATGCCACCCGCCGCGAAGATGCCGCGCAGCATCTGGTACTCGACATTGACGCCGGATTCCTTGCAGGTCGGGATATCGCTCCACGCCATGTCGCTCGTGACCTTGGCGGTGTAGATGCTGCGCTTCCCGTCGAACAGGCAGAGCGGCCGCAGAGCACCGGCCCTCCACTGGGCGACCGCCTCGATCGGGTTGTTGACCGTCGAGTCGACATGCTTGCCGACGAGCTGCACCGCTACCGCTCCGCCGCCGGCGAAGGGCACGTAGGTGAACTTCTTGCCGCCGGTCAGGCGCTCCAGCGCCACCGTGATGATCTGGTCTTCCTGCTTCGAGCCGGTGCCGCCCATCTTGAACTGGCGGTCGCTGCCGCCTTTCACCGCATTGAGGTAGTCCTGCGCGGTCTTGTAGGGCGCCTCGGCATTCACCCACAGCACGAACTGGTCGAGCGCCAGCATGGCGACAGGCGTCAGGTCCTTCCAGTTGAAGGGCGTGCCGGTGGCGAGCGGCGTGGTGAACAGGTTCGACAGCGTGATGATGATCTTGTGCGGATCGCGCGGTGTCGACTTGATGTCGAGGAAGCCTTCGGCCCCGGCGCCGCCGGCTTTGTTCACGACGATCAGGTTCTGCTTCATCAGATTGTGTTTCTTGACGATGCCGTCGATGAAGCGCGCCATCTGGTCGGCGCCGCCGCCGGTGCCCGCGGGAATCAGAAGGGTGACGGGGCGGGTCGGCTCCCACGCGGCCTGGACCGGTGCCGCGGCCAGGGCCGCCAGCACGGCCGCGCCGAGCAGCAACGATCGCGGAGCAAGCAGGTGCTTGAGCATCATGTTTCCTCTCCTTCTCGCCTGTTGATTCAGCTTTTTTATCGTTGGTCCGACACGTCGAACGTATGAGCGAGCGTAAACGCGTGACTGTCTTGCGTCCAGCGCGGCACCGTCAGGCCGGCTTGGCCGTCAGGGCCTTGCTGATGACCCACTGGATCACCGGCCAGAACAGCAGGATCATGCCGAGGCCGAATATCGTGCCGACCAGCCCGTTGGCCCAGAAGATCGACAGATCGCCCTGCGACATCAGCATCGACTGGCGGAACGAGCTTTCAGCCATGTCGCCGAGCACCAACGCCAGCACCAGCGGTGGCAGCGGGTAACTCAGCTTGTTGAAGACGTAGCCGATGATCCCGAACATTCCCATCATCCACACGTCGAACATCGCATTGTTGATCGTGTAGGCGCCGACGGCGCAGATGACCATGATCGCCGGCGCGATCGCGCTGAACGGCACGCGCAGGATCGCGGCGAACAGCGGCACGCAGGTCAGCACGATGACGAGGCCGGCGATGTTGCCGAGATACATGCTGGCGATCAGGCCCCAGACGAAATCTTTCTGCTCGATGAACAGCAGCGGTCCCGGCTGCAGGCCCCAGATCAGCAGCCCACCGAGCAGCACGGCTGCGGTCGGCGAGCCGGGGATGCCGAGCGTGATCATCGGCAGCAACGCGCTGGTGCCGGCGGCGTGAGCGGCGGTTTCGGGCGCGATCACGCCTTCGATCTCGCCCTTGCCGAAATTGTCGCCGCGCTTGGAGAAGCGCTTGGCAAGGCCGTAGCTCATGAACGAGGCCGGCGTGGCGCCGCCTGGCGTGATGCCCATCCAGCAGCCGATCAGGCAGGAGCGCAGCGAGGTCGCCCAGTATTGCGGCAGCTTCTTCCAGGTCTGGAGAACCGCCTTCATGTTCAGCTTGGCCTGGGTGCCGGCGAAGGCGAGGCCCGACTCCATCGACGCCAGGATCTCGCCGATGCCGAACAGCCCGATCACCGCGGTGAGGAACTTGAAGCCGGTCAGCAGCTCGGCCGTGCCGAACGTCATGCGGAGCTGTCCGGTGACGGTATCGAGCCCGACGGAGGCCAAGGCGAAGCCCAGGCACATCGAGGCCAGCGTTTTGAATGGCGAGCCGCGGCCCATGCCGATGAAGCTGGCAAAAGTGAGGAACTGAACGGCGAAGAATTCGGGGGGGCCGAATTTCAGCGCGAACTTGGCGACCAGGGGGGCGAGAAACGTGATGAGGATGACCGCGACCAGGGCGCCGACGAAGGACGAGGTGAAAGCGGCGGTCAGCGCCTCGTCGGCCCGGCCCTGCTTCGCCATCGGATGGCCGTCGAAGGTGGTCGCCACCGACCACGGCTCGCCCGGGATGTTGAACAGGATCGAGGTGATGGCACCACCGAACAGGGCGCCCCAGTAGATGCAGGACAGCATGATGATCGCCGAGGTCGGCGGCATCGTGAAGGTCAGCGGCAGCAGGATCGCGACGCCGTTGGCGCCGCCGAGGCCCGGAAGGACGCCGATGATCACACCGAGCAGGATCCCGATGAGCATCAGCAGCAGATTGAACGGATTGAGGACGACCGCGAAGCCGCCCATCAGCGAAGACAGTTCTTCCAACGCCGGTTCCCCTCAATTTTCTTACCGAGCACCGCGCCCGTGTGCCGGTCGGCCTTGCGGTCCTTGTACCGTCACGTGTATTTGGTATACAAAATGCCTGAGCGAATGCTTTTGTAAAGCCGAAATGTAACGGTGCCGCGCCGTAAGCTTCGTAAAAAGTCGGCGCAAGAAAGTACTCCCTGGGGGACTAGGTCGACCGATGACGGCGCTAAAGCTGGCGGTGCAGCCGATCGAGGCGGAGCCGAGTTTCCGGGACCGTGCCTACGCGGCCCTGAAACAGGCCATCACCACCATGGACATCTACGCTACCCGCGAGCCGATCCGGCTCGACGAGCGCCAGCTGTCGCAGGATCTCGGCATCAGCCGCACGCCGATCCGCGAGGCCTTCAACCGGCTCGAGCAGGAAGGCTTCATCCGCTCGATTCCGCGCAAGGGCACGTTCATCGTCCGCAAGACCAAGCAGGAGATCCTGGAGATCATCGGCGTCTGGGCGGCGCTCGAGGCGATGGCCGCGCGCCTGATCACGCTGCATGCCACCGACGCGGAGATCGGCCTGCTGCGCCGGCTGTTCGTCGGGTTCGAAGGAGCCGGCCATGATCCACACCTGCATATCGACGAGTATTCGGAAGCGAACATCCGCTTCCATCAGGCGATCGTGAACATGAGCCGCAACCGGCTGCTGATGGAGGTGATGGACAACCTCTTCATCCACATGCGCTCGATCCGGCGCCAGACGATCTCCGAGCACGACCGCGCAACGCGCTCGATCAAGGATCACATGAACATCATCGAGGCGCTGGAGCGGCGCGACAGCGAGCGCGCCGAGCGGCTGGTGCGCCAGCACAGCCTCGATCTCGCCACCCACGTCGAAAAGAACGTCACCTATCTGGACTGAAAAGCCGCCGCGCCAAAGGCGGCTGCCGATCGGAGGAGGAAAGCCATGACCGCGACAAAGGAAAAACCCGCCGCTACGACGGCGGAACAGACGCAGGACCTGACCGACGGCTTTCACCTCGTCATCGACGCGCTCAAGCTGAACGGCCTCACCACGATCTACGGCGTGCCCGGCATCCCGATCACCGACTTCGGCCGCATGGCGCAGGCCGCGGGCGTCCGTGTGCTCTCGTTCCGCCACGAGCAGAACGCCGGCTATGCGGCCGCCATCGCCGGCTTCCTTACCAAGAAGCCCGGCATCTGCCTCACGGTGTCGGCGCCCGGCTTCCTCAACGGTCTGACGGCGCTCGCCCACGCTACGACCAACTGCTTCCCGATGATCCTGATCAGCGGCTCCTCCGAGCGTGAGATCGTCGACCTGCAGCAGGGCGACTACGAGGAGATGGATCAGCTCGCCATCGCCAAGCCGCTCTGCAAGGCGGCGTTCCGCGTGCTGCATGCGGCCGACATCGGCATCGGCTTGGCACGTGCGATCCGCGCCGCCCTGTCCGGCCGTCCGGGCGGCGTCTATCTCGACCTGCCGGCCAAGCTATTCGGCCAGATCATGAATGCGGAGGCCGGCCGGAAGTCGCTGGTCAAGGTCATCGATGCAGCGCCCGCACAGATACCCGCGCCCGATGCCGTCAAGCGCGCGCTCGATGTCCTGAAGAGCGCCAAGCGCCCGCTGATCATTCTCGGCAAGGGCGCGGCCTATGCGCAGGCCGATGACGCGATCCGCGCCCTGGTGGAGAACAGCGGCATTCCCTTCCTGCCGATGAGCATGGCCAAGGGCCTTCTGCCCGATACGCATCCGCAATGCGCGGGCGCGGCGCGCTCCACGGTGCTGAAGGATTCCGATGTCGTGATGCTGATCGGTGCCCGCCTCAACTGGCTCCTATCGTACGGCAAGGGCAAGACCTGGGGCGATGTGCCCAAGAAGTTCATCCAGATCGACATCGAGCCCAAGGAGATGGACAGCAACGTCGAGATCGCCGCGCCGGTGGTCGGCGACATCGGCTCCTGCGTCTCGGCCCTTCTCGAAGGCATGGGGACCAAGTGGCCGGCTGCGCCGGCCGACTGGACGGGTGCCGTCAAGGCGAAGCGGGAAGAGAACGTCGCCAAGATGGCGCCGCGCCTGATGAACAACAACTCGCCGATGGACTATCACGGCGCGCTCGGCGCGCTGCGTACCATCATCAAGGAGCGGCCCGACGCGATTCTCGTCAATGAAGGCGCCAACACGCTCGACCTCGCGCGCGGCGTCATCGACATGTACAAACCGCGCAAGCGCCTCGATGTCGGCACCTGGGGCGTCATGGGCATCGGCATGGGCTCCGCCATCGCCGCCGCCGTCGAGACCGGGAAGCCGGTGCTCGCCGTCGAAGGCGACAGCGCCTTCGGCTTCTCCGGCATGGAGGTGGAGACGATCTGCCGCTACAACCTGCCGGTCTGCGTCGTCGTCTTCAACAATGACGGCATCTATCGCGGCACCGACGTCAACACGGCGGGGTCCGATCCTGCGACGACCGTGTTCGTCAAAGGCGCGCGCTACGACAAGATGATGGAGGCGTTCGGCGGCGTCGGTGTCAATGCGACGACGCCGGATGAGCTGAAGCGCGCGGTGAACGAGGCGATGGACTCCGGCCGGCCGACCCTCATCAACGCGGTTCTCGACCCGGCGGCCGGCAGCGAGAGCGGCCGCATCGGCAACCTCAACCCGCAAAGCGTGCTTCGCAAGAAGTGAACCGTCATCCGGACCCGGCACAGCACGACACGGTGCGCCGCCGATCCGGGATCCAGATCGATTGAGCTTGGAGGACCAAGAGATGGCCAGGAAGAAGCAAAAGAAGGCGCCGCGCGCCAAGGTGAAGGCCGCGGCAAAGAAGCCGACGCGCAAGGTCGCGAAGAAGGTTGCAAAGAAGTCGGCCGGGAAATCGGCGAAGAAGCCGGCGAAGGAAGCGAACAAGAAGGTCGTGAAGGCGGCGGCAAAGACTGCCGCTGCAAAGCCGAAGAAGGCGACCGGCCTGCCCAAGCCGTCGACCAAGCCATTCGGCGAGGACGGCAAGGCGCTGGACGGCGTACGCGTGCTCGACTTCACGCATGTGCAGTCGGGTCCGACCTGCACGCAGCTGCTCGCCTGGCTCGGCTGCGACGTGATCAAGATAGAGCGTCCGGGCGTCGGCGACATCACGCGCGGCCAGCTCCGCGACGTGAAGGACGCCGACAGCCTCTATTTCACCATGCTCAACCACAACAAGCGGTCGATCACCATCGATTCCAAGAACCCGCAAGGCAAACGGGTCATCGATGCGCTGATCAAGAGCTGCGACGTGCTGGTGGAGAATTTCGCGCCGGGCGCGCTCGACCGCATGGGCTTCACCTGGGAGTACATCCACAAGCTCAATCCGCGCATGGTCGTCGCTTCGGTGAAGGGCTTCGGCCCCGGCCCGTATGAAGACTGCAAGGTCTACGAGAACGTCGCCCAGTGCACCGGCGGCTCGGCCTCGACCACCGGCTTCCGCGACGGCCCGCCGCTGGTCACCGGCTCGCAGATCGGCGATTCCGGCACCGGCCTGCACCTCGCCCTCGGCATCGTCTCGGCGCTCTACCAGCGCAACCGCACCGGCCGCGGTCAGCGCGTGCTCTGCGCCATGCAGGACGGCGTGCTCAACCTCTGCCGCGTCAAGCTGCGCGACCAGCAGCGCCTCAAGCACGGGCCGTTGCGCGAGTTCAGCCAGTACGGCCAAGGCATCCCGTTCGGCGAGTCGGTGCCGCGCGGCGGCAACGATTCAGGCGGTGGCCAGCCGGGCTGGATCATCAAGTGTAAGGGCTGGGAGACCGACCCCAACGCTTACATCTATTTCATCACCCAGGCGCCGGTGTGGGAGGCGATCTGCGACGTGATCGGCGAGCCGGGCTGGAAAACCCATCCGGACTACGCGACGCCGGGAGCGCGGCTGCCGCGGCTTATGGCGATCTTCGAGCGCATCGAGCAATGGACCATGACCAAGACCAAGTTCGAGGCTATGGACATCCTCAACAAATACGACATCCCGTGCGGCCCGATCCTGTCGATGAAGGAGATCGCCGAGGATGAATCGCTGCGCAAGACCGGCACGGTGGTCGAGGTCGACCATCCGACGCGCGGAAAGTATCTGACCGTCGGCAACCCGATCAAGCTCTCGGACTCGATCTCGGACGTGAAGCGCTCGCCTCTGCTCGGCGAGCACACCGACGAGATCCTGACCGATGTGCTCGGCTTCAAGTCGCACGAAATCGCCGAGATCAAGGCTGCCGGCGCGCTGAGCCCGCCGCCGCCGAGAGAAGGCGCAAAGGACGCGGCCTGACGATAAATCGACTGGGTAGCTAGGGGGCAACATGCGGATCGTGGTGCACGGACAGCAGGCCTTCGGGAAAGCCGTTTTCGAGGCTCTGCTGAAGCGAGGTGAGAACGTCGTCGCTGCCTATGTGGCGCCCGACAAGCCGGGCCAGAAGCCCGATCCGCTGAAGGAGGCCGCGCTCGCCGCCAAGCTGCCGCTTCACCAGCCGAAATCCTACCGGCAACCCGGCGAGGTGTGGGACCAGTTCAAGGCGCTCGAGCCCGATCTCTGCGTCATGGCCTATGTGACGCTGTTCGTGCCATCGGGATTTCTCAACATCCCGACCCACGGCTCGATCCAGTATCACCCGTCGCTCCTTCCTCTGCACCGTGGCCCGAGCTCGATCAACTGGCCGATCATCCAGGGTCGCACCGAGACGGGCCTGTCGATCTTCTGGCCCAATGACGGGCTCGATACCGGGCCGATCCTTCTCCAGAAGAAGACCCCGATCTCCGATGACGACTCCCTCGGCTCGGTCTATTTCGACCGGCTCTTCCCGCAGGGCGTCGAGGCGATGCTGGAGGCGGTGGACCTGGTGAAGGCCGGCAAGGCGCCGAAGATCGACCAGGACCACGCCAAGGCGACCTACGAAGGCTGGTGCACGCCGGAGAGCGGGCACATCGACTGGGCCCGCCAGGGCTACCACATCCACAACCTGGTGCGCGGCTGCAACCCGGCGCCGGGCGCGTGGACGACGCTGGGCGGCAAGAAGATCCAGATCTTCGAGACCAAGGCGGTTCCGGCGATCGATCCCAAGGGCATCGGCGGGCCCATGGGCCAGGTGATGGAGATCGACGACCAGAGCTTCACCGTCGTCTGCGCCGACGGCCGCATCCGCGTGCTGCGCCTGCGCGCCGACTCCGGCAAGGTCACCGGCGCCGAGTTCGCCGCCGCGGGCGGCATCAAGGTCGGCGACAAGCTGGGAAGCTGAGGCTCCGACACACTCTTTTTCGTCATCCCCGGACGTGATCCGGCCAGCCATCCGCATGGCCCTGGGCCAAGGTCGGGGAAGACGTCGACAAGGAAAGTTAGGGGAGAGACATGCGCAATCCCGCCGAGCAGCACGCCAAGCCGAAATCCGACATCGAGATCTCGCAGACCGCCACCATGCGGCCGATCGCCGAGGTGGCGAAGGAGAAGCTCGGCATCGACGCCAAGAACCTGGAGCCCTATGGCCACTACAAGGCCAAGGTGTCGCTCGACTACGTCAAGACGCTCAAGGACAAGAAGAACGGCAAGCTGATCCTGGTCAGCGCCATCACGCCGACCCCCGCGGGCGAGGGCAAGACCACGACCACGGTCGGCCTCGGCGACGCGCTCAACTACATCGGCAAGAAGGCGATCATCTGCCTGCGCGAGCCGAGCCTCGGCCCCTGCTTCGGCGTCAAGGGTGGTGCTGCCGGCGGCGGCTACGCCCAGGTCGTGCCGATGGAGGACATCAACCTCCACTTCACCGGCGACTTCCATGCCATCGGCGCCGCCAACAATCTCTTGGCCGCCCTGGTCGACAACCACATCTACTGGGGCAATGAACTCGCCTTCGACCAGCGCCGCGTAACCTGGCGCCGGGTCCTCGACATGAACGACCGGGCGCTCCGCGAGATCACGTCCTCGCTCGGCGGCGTCGCCAACGGCTTCCCCCGCGTCGACGGCTTCGACATCGTCGTGGCCTCGGAAGTCATGGCGATCTTCTGCCTCGCGACATCGCTCGACGACCTGCAGAAGCGGCTCGGCAACATCATCGTGGGATATACGCGCGAGCGGAAGCCGATCCGCGCCCATCAGCTCAAGGCCGCTGGCCCGATGACGGCGCTGCTCAAGGATGCGTTGGCGCCGAACATCGTGCAGACGCTGGAGAACAACCCCGCCTTCATCCATGGTGGTCCGTTCGCCAACATCGCCCACGGCTGCAACACGGTGCTCGCGACCACCACGGCGTTGAAGTTGGGCGATTACGTAGTGACGGAAGCGGGCTTCGGCGCCGATCTCGGCGCGGAGAAGTTCTTCGACATCAAGTGCCGGAAGGCCGGCCTAACGCCCGATTGCGCCGTGCTGGTGGCCACGATCCGCGCCCTCAAGATGCATGGCAGCGTGGCCAAGGACGACCTCAAGAAGGAGAACCTCGACGCGCTCAAGAAGGGCCTGTCGAACCTCCAGCGCCATGTCTCGAACGTGCAGAAATACGGCGTCCCCGTCGTCGTTTCGATCAACCGCTTCAGCGCCGACACGTCGGCCGAGATCGACCTGGTCAAGAAGGCCTGCGGCGATCTCGGCGTCGAAGCCTTCATGGCCGATCATTGGGCCGCCGGCGGCGCGGGCGCCGCCGATGTCGCCAAGGCGGTGGTGAAGCTCTGCGAATCCGGCAAGGCGAACTTCAAGGTTCTCTATCCGGACGACATGCCGCTCTGGGACAAGATGAAGACGATCGCCACACAGATCTACGGCGCCTCGGATATCACCGCAGAGAAGAGCGTCAAGGACCAGATCGCCGGCCTGCAGAAGGATGGCATGGGGCATTTCCCGATCTGCGTCGCCAAGACCCAGTACAGCTTCTCGACCGACGCCAATGCCAAAGGCGCGCCGTCCGGCCATGTCATTCCCATCCGCGAAGTGCGCGTATCGGCCGGCGCCGAGTTCCTCGTCTTCATCTGCGGCGAGATCATGACCATGCCAGGCCTGCCGAGAGTGCCGGCGGCCAACAGCATCGAAGTGAACGCCGAAGGAAAGATCGTCGGTCTGTTCTGATCGTCGTTGAGAGTTTGCGCCGGACCCGGCCCCCGCGCTAGCGTGACCGCCATGGTCAGGGACGTCGGGATCAGCGAGGTCGGCCCGCGCGACGGGTTGCAGATGCTCAAGGGCATCATGCCGACCGAGAAGAAGAAGGCGTGGATCTCGGCGCTGGCGGCGTCCGGCCTGCCGGAGATCGAGGTCTCTTCCTTCGTCCCGCCCAAGCTCCTGCCGCAGATGGCGGATGCAGCCGAGATCGTCGCCTTCGCGCTCACGCTCCCCGGCCTGCACGTGGCCGCGCTGGCTCCCAATGCCAAAGGCGCGGCTCGGGCGATCGAGGCCGGCGCCCACAAGATCACCCTGCCGCTCTCGGTCAGCCGCTCCCATTCCCTCGCCAACGTCCGAAAGACGCCGGACGAGATGGTCGATGAGGTTCGCCAGTCGACGCGGCTCCGCGACGCATCGCCGTCGCGGCCGGCGATCGAGGTTGGGCTCTCGACCGCCTTCGGCTGCACCATCGAGGGCACGGTCGCCGAGTCCGAGGTCGTGCGTTTGGCCATCGCTGCGGTCGAGGCCGGCGCCGACGAGGTCGGCCTCGCCGACACCACCGGCATGGCCAATCCCGAGCAGATCAAGCGGGTGATCGCCGGCGTCCGCCGGGAGATCGGCGACCGGCTGACCGGCGTCCATCTCCACAACACCTTCGGCCTCGGGCTCGCCAATGCGCTCGCCGCCTACGAGGCCGGGCTCCGCGCCTTCGATTCCTCCCAGGCAGGGCTCGGCGGCTGCCCCTATGCGCCGGGAGCCAGCGGCAACATCGTCACCGAGGATCTCGTCTACATGTTCGAGAGCATGGGCGTCAGGACCGGCATCGACCTCTGGAAGCTGATGGCGGGTCGCCGCATCCTCGCCGACGCCTTCCCGGACGAGCCGCTCTACGGCTACGTCCCGGCCGCGGGCCTGCCGAAGAACTTCCGGCCCGCCGCCTGATGACCGGCAAGCTCCCCCTCGACGGCAACCGCGTCGTCGAGTTCGTCCACATGGTGATGGGGCCGACCTGCGGGATGGTGCTGGGCGACCTCGGCGCCGACGTGATCAAGGTCGAGCCGACGCCGAAGGGCGACAACACCCGCCGCCTGGTCGGGGCCGGCGCCGGCTTTTTCATGACCTTCAACCGCAACAAGCGCTCGGTCGCCCTCGACCTGAAGTCGCCCGACGGCGCCGAGGCGGTCAGGCGCCTGATCGCTTCGGCCGATGTCGTGACCGAGAATTTCCGTCCGGGCGCCATGGACGGCCTCGGGCTCGGCTATGAGGCGGTGGTCAAGCTCAACCCGCGGGTGATCTACGCCTCGCTCAAAGGATTCCTCGCCGGACCTTACGAGAACCGTGCCGCCCTCGACGAGATCGTGCAGATGATGGGCGGGCTCGCCTACATGACCGGACCGGAGGGACGGCCGCTCCGCGCCGGCTCGTCGGTCAACGACATCATGGGCGGCATGTTCGCCGCCATCGCCATCCTCGCCGCCCTCCATCAGCGCCGCGACACCGGCAAGGGCCAGTGGGTCAAGAGCGGACTGTTCGAGAACTGCGCTCTCCTGGTCGGTCAGCACATGGCGCAGCAGGCGGTCACCGGCAAGGCGCCGGCACCGATGCCGAGCCGCATCTCGCCCTGGGCGATCTACGACATCTTCGACACCAAGGACGGCGACAAGCTGTTCATCGGCGTCGTCACCGATTCCCAGTGGAAGCTGTTCTGCGACGCCTTCGGACGCGCCGACCTCCTCGTCGATCCGGAGCTCACGACCAACTCGCAGCGCGTTCATGCCCGCCCACGAATGATCCCCGAGGTGCAGCGGCTGGTCGGAACGATGACCCGGGCCGAGCTGATGGAGGTCTTCGAGCGCATCGGTCTCCCCTTCGCGCCGATCACGCGCCCGGCCGACCTCTTCGACGACCCGCACCTCACCGCCTCCGGCGCGCTGATCGAGCTCACCAACCCCGACAACGGCGCCAAGGCATCGCTGCCCGGCCTGCCGATCGAGATGGACGGGCGGCGTCTGCCGCTCCGCCGCGACGTGCCGGGCTTCGGCGAGCACACCCGCGAGGTCCTGGCGGAGCTCGGATACGCTCCGGACGAGATCGAGCGGATCGCCGGCTGACGATGGATCCCGCCGTCGGGCTCGTCTTCCACGCACATGACGGTACCGATGCGGCCAGCCGTGCCGCGCTCGATGCCTTGCTGTTCGAGATCTTCAAGCTCGATCTCGGACCGCTGGATGCGATGGACGGCCGCGACCCGAGTTACCGGTCCTTTTCCTATTTCGACGCCGGCGGCCGCTGCGTCGCCAATGCCAGCCTCTGCGCCTTGCCGCTGGTCGTGCAGGGTCGTCCGGTCGACGCTCTCGGCGTCCAGTCCGTCGCCGTCCGCCCTGAACTGCGTGGGCGGGGTCTGTTCCGCGACCTGATGCAGCGCGCGCTCGTCTGGTGCGACGTCCGCACGCCGCTCGTGCTCCTCACCACGCTGATCCCCGACCTCTACGAGCACTTCGGCTTCCGCGTCGTGCCCGAGCACCGGATCGTCGGCCCCGCCCCCGCGCCGGAGCCCGGCATGCAACCTGCGCGGCCTTTGGTCCTTGGCGCCGATATCGCTCTGGTTAAGCGACTGCTCGACAGCCGCACACCGGCCTCCGACCTGGTCGGGCTCAGGCATTTCGGTGCGATGTTCCTGCAGAACATGGCCGCCGCACCGGACTTGCGCCTCGACCACCTGCCGGGCCGCGACGCGATCGTCGCCTCCGATACGAGGATCCCGGGGACCTTCCGTCTCCTCGATGTCGTCGCGCGCGAGATTCCGTCCCTCGCAACGATCCTTGGGGCGCTCGGTCAGATACCGGACCGGGTCGAGATCTGCTTTCCGACCGACAAGCTCGGCTACGTCGGCGAAGCACAACCAGCCGGCAAGCGGACGAAGCTGATGGCGCGCGGCGACTTCGTCGACGGCTCCGAGCCGTTCATGCTGCCGGAGACCGCAGCGTTCTAGGTCGACAGGAACCGCCGCTCCGAGCCTTCGAGCACCAGCGCCGTCAGCCGGCCGCTGAAGAAGGCGCCGGTGTCGATGCCGATGCGGTTCGGCCGTATCTCCGGCCGGCGCGTGATCGAATGGCCGTGGACGACGACATGGCCGTGATCGGCGTCGGAATCCAGGAACTCGTCTCGAATCCAGATGAGGTCGTCGCGATCCTGGCGAGCGAGGTCAACGCGCGGGCGGATGCCGGCATGGACGAAGAGGTAGCCGCCCTCGCCATGCCAGAGCCGAAGACCGTCGAGGAAGAGGCGATGGCGCTCCGGGAGGGCCCGGGCAAGCGCTGCCTGGGACTCCTTCATCCATCCCTCCTTCGCCAGCCGGACCTCCGCTCCGACGCCGTAGCTCCTCAGCGTCTCGCGGCCGCCGAACCCCATCCAGGCCTCGCCCATCCAGCGGTCGTCGAGGAAGCGGCGCATTGCGTCCTCGTGATTGCCGAGGAGGTGCACGACCTCCTCGACAGGAAGCGGGCGGTCGAGGAGATGATCCAAGACGCCCCGGGAGTCCGGCCCGCGATCGACATAGTCGCCGAGATAGACCGCGACGGTACGCGGCGGCCTCGCCTCGGCGAGGTCGGCCGAGATCAGCGCCTCCAGCTCAACCAGGAGATCGAGACGGCCGTGGATGTCGCCGATGGCGTAGATCCGCGTCCCCGGATCGAGCATCAGGCGCGCGCGAGCGCCAGAGTCTCGCGCTCCAGGACGTCGAGCGAGACGCGATCCTCGGCATCGGTGCCGACATTCGCGACGACCAGGCAGGCCGCAAGGTTACCGGCGACCGACCCATTTGGCCCGCCGGCTACAGCGGTCTCCAGCACCGCCAAAAGCGCACGCTCGGCCGCCAGCTCCGCCGCCTTGACCTGCTCGCGCACCGGCTCCGACATCTGGCGCGGCATTCCCTCATGCCCGGCCTTGAGGCGCCGGCGAAGCCGGCGGAGCGGCCGAACCACCTCGAAGCGCCAGGGCTGGGTCGCCGAGACCAGGGCCGTCGCCTGCTCGGGGGACAGGGCCAGCGACCGGGAGCCGAGCCAGCATGCGTGCAGCAGCAGCGCGACGTCGAAGCTCCGCCGGTCCTGCAGGTCGAGGCAGGCTGCCGCTACTCCGGGTCGGGCGTAGAGCGCCTCGGCAAAGCTCGGAAAATCCGTCGTCGGCATCCTTGTTCCATGGCCGGGTTTGCCCTTGCCGGCAAGTTGCGCTAGGAGACTGACCGAGGGGCGGCGGCTTTGGCAAGCCGCCAAAGAAGCTGTCATGGACGATCTTGAACCGCTCCGCCGCAGGCTCGCCGAGCTGGAAAGCGAGCACCACGACCTGGACGAAGTGATCGCGCGCATGAGCGACGCGGTGCCGTTCGACCGGCTGCGCCTGCAGCGGCTGAAGAAGCGCAAGCTCCAGCTCAAGGACATGATAGAGAAGCTGAGGAGCCAACTCCTCCCGGACATCACGGCCTAGGAGCCTATCCGAGCAATAGCCACGGCCTCGATTGCGAAGCGCGGCGCCGAGGGCGCGAAGCGGGCGCGACGGCGATGCCGGGCGCATCGCCGAGCGCCCGCGACAAAGCCATCGGCCGGCGCTTCGCAACCCGGAGGGCCGCCGTTGCAGGCCATGGCTATTGCTCGGATAGGCTCCTTGGCCTTGCCTCGGGCGGCTTCCTCCCTATGATCCGGCCCCTTGTTCCCCGCTAGGATCCGCACCATGGCCAAGACGCCCCTCGTCGGCATCATCATGGGAAGCCAGTCGGACTGGGCGACCATGGCCCATACCGCCGACGTGCTGAAGGCCCTGTCGGTGCCGTTCGAGACCCGCATCGTCTCGGCCCACCGGACGCCGAAGCGTCTCTTTGCCTACGCCGAGGGGGCGGCCGGGCGCGGGCTCAAGGTGATCATCGCCGGGGCCGGCGGAGCCGCCCATCTGCCGGGCATGGCCGCTTCAATGACAGCGCTGCCGGTTCTCGGCGTGCCGGTCGAGAGCCAGGCGCTCAAAGGCATGGACAGCCTTCTCTCCATCGTCCAGATGCCAGGCGGCATCCCGGTCGGCACGCTCGCCATCGGCAAGGCCGGGGCCATCAACGCCGCGCTCCTTGCCGCCGCCATCCTCGCCCTCTCCGACAAGAAGCTGGCCGGCCGGCTCGCCGATTGGCGCAAGCGCCAGACCGCCGCCGTCGCCGAAGCCCCGAGCGGATGACACCACTCCCGCCGGGCTCGACCATCGGCATGATGGGCGGCGGCCAGCTCGGCCGCATGACCGCCCTCGCCGCAGCCGAGCTCGGCTACCGGCTCCACGTCTTCACCCCGGAGACGGACTCTCCCTGCGCTCAGGTCTCCGCCAAGGCGACCGTCGCCGGCTATGGCGACGCCGCGGCGCTCGACGCTTTCGCCAACGCAGTCGACGTCGTCACCCTCGAATTCGAGAACCTGCCGGCCGAGGCCCTCGACCGGATCGCCCGGATCAGGCCGGTGAGGCCGTCGGCGGCGGTGCTTCGGGTCGCCCAGGACCGGCTGCTCGAGAAGGAGTATTGCCGGAAGCTCGGGATCGGGACGGCGCCCTACCGGAAGGTCGACAGCCTCGCCGACCTCGACGGTGCCGTGGGCGCGCTCGGATGCCCGGCCGTGCTCAAGACAAGGCGTCTCGGCTATGACGGCAAGGGCCAGGTGAAGATCGCCGCGGGCAGCGACCTCAGCGCCGCCCTCGCCTCGCTCAAAGGAGCACCGGCGATCCTCGAGGGCTTCGTCGACTTCGCCCGCGAGGTCTCGGTGATCGCCGCCCGCGGCCTTGACGGCAGCATCGTCACCTACCCCGCGGTCGAGAACCGCCACGAGAACCACATCCTCGCCACGACGGTCGCACCGGCCGAGGTCTCACCGGCGGTTGCGGTCGCGGCCAGAGGGATCGCGACATCGCTGATCGACGCGCTCGAGGTCGTCGGCCTGCTCGCGGTCGAGATGTTCGTGACCGCGGACGGCCGGGTCCTGGTCAACGAGCTGGCGCCGAGGCCGCACAACTCCGGCCACTGGACCATCGAAGGCTGCCCGACCAGCCAGTTCGCTCAGCTGGTCCGGGCGGTCGCCGGCCTGCCGCTCGGCGCGGTCGAGCCGTTCACGCCGGCGGAGATGACGAACCTGATCGGCGAGGGCGTGCGAGACTGGCCGAGGCTGATCGCCGATCCGACGGCGCATCTGCATCTCTACGGCAAGGCGGAGGCCCGCCCGGGGCGCAAAATGGGCCATGTGACCCGGCTCAGGCGGCCTTGAGCCGTACCGGTCGGGCGGCCAGAACAGCACGGCGCCGGGCCAGGGCACCCGTCCATGGCGTTCGACGCCATACCCGCTAGCATCGGCGCCATGATCGATCTCCTGCCGCTCGCCACATACTCCTTCGTGATGTCGATCACGCCGGGGCCGAACAACGTCATGGTGACGGCGTCGGGCGCCGCCTTCGGCTATCGCCGCACCATCCCGCACATGCTCGGCATCAGCCTGGGATGCGGCTTCCAGATCATCTTTGTCGCGGCCGGCGTCGGCGCGGTCTTCGAGTGGCTGCCGCAGCTCCAGGACTGGCTGCGCTGGCTGGGATCGGCCTATCTCGTCTATCTCGCCTGGCGGCTCCTCAAGGCCGGCCTCACGGTCGGCGAGGCCGAAGGCCGGGCGCGGCCGCTCAACTTCCTCGAAGGCGCCGCCTTCCAGTTCCTGAACCCGAAGGCCTGGATGATCGCGGTCACCACCGCCACGGTCTTCCTGCCGAAGGAGCTGGGTCCGTTCCTCGGCAGCCTCACCATCGTTCTCGTCCTGGTGCTGGTGAACTACCCCTGCATCAGCGTCTGGGCCCTGTTCGGCACGGCGATGCGCAGGCTGCTGGCCAACGAATGGCTGAGGCAGGCTTTCGCCGTCGGCCTCGCCCTCGCGCTGGTCGGCACCGGCGCTGCTATGCTGTGGGAGTAGCCTCGGGAGCCGTCTTGCTCGACCTCGTCCGCGCCTCACGGATTCCTCTGACCGACCAGATCGTCGACGGCCTCGTCGCGATGATCGAACGCCGCCAGCTGGCCGAAGGCACGCGGCTGCCGTCGGTGCGCCGGCTTTCCCGCCAGCTCGGCGTCAGTGCCTTCACCGTCGTCACCGCTTATGACCGGCTGGCGGCGCGGGGAACCATCGAGCCGCGCGCCGGCACCGGATTCTTCATCGCCCGGCGCGCTGCCGATCCGGCGCTCGCCCGGATCGAGACGCCGCCGGAGACGCCTGATACCGCGCTCGGCCTTACGCGCGCGGCGCTCGATCTGGGACCGATCGCCGTTCCGGCCGGCGCCGGCTACCTGCCGCCGGAATGGATGGAGGACGGCCTGCCGCCGTCCCTGGTGGTCAAGGTTGCCCGGCGCGCGGGCGGACTTCTCTCTCCGTGCCCCGCCCCCGGCCTGCCGACCCTGCGCGAGCAACTGGTCCAGCGCCTTCAGCAGAACGGCATCCCCGCCGGCATCGACAACGTCGTCGTGACCCTCGGCGCGACCCAGGCCTTCGACCTGATCGCCCGCGCGCTGCTGGCCCCCGGAGACGCGGTGGTGGTGGAGGATCCCGGCTATTTCATCCTCTTCGCCCAGCTCGCGCGCCATGGCATCAGGCTCCTCGCCGTGCCGCGCGAGAGGGACGGCCCTGACATGGAAACGCTGGAAGAGCTGTGCCGGCTGCATCGCCCGCGCGCGATCTTCGTCCAGACCCTGCTCCACAACCCGACGGGGACGACGATTTCGCCGGCCAAATGCCATCGCCTCTTGACCCTCGCCGAGCGGCACGAGGCGTTGGTGGTCGAAGACGACGCCTATGGCGACCTCGCCGAACCCGGCGCGGTACGGCTCGCCCAGATCGACGGGCTCGAGCGCGTCCTCCATGTCGGCAGCTTCACCAAGACGCTGAGCCCGGGATTTCGCGTCGGCTTCGTCGCCGCCCCGGCCGGCCTCATCCCCCGGCTCGTCGAGGAGAAGCTGCTCTCGGTTCTGAGCGCGCCGGCGCTGCCCGAGGCGGTGGTCGCCGAGGCCTTGGCGACCGGCCGTTTCCGCCGGCACATCGCCCAGCTCCGGCGACGGCTTACCCGAGCCCGGGCCCACGCCGGCAAGGCGCTGGCGGCCGCCGGAGTTGTCGCCGACGCCGATGATGGCCAGGGCTTGTTTCTGTGGGGGCGCGTGCCCGATGCCGTCGACGTCGACCTGATGGTCCGGAGCGGCCGCGAGTCCGGCATCCTCCTGGCGAAGGGAGCGCTGTTCTCCCCCTCCGGGCGGCACTCGCAGCATCTCCGGTTCAACGCCGCCCACGCTTCCAACCCGATGCTCGGGCGGTTCCTCGCCCGCGAGATCGCCGGAGCGGCCCGCTAGCCGCGAAACGCCCGGCCGAACCGGCGGAACGGACCCGGAAAATCGGACGCAAGCTTGCGCAGCCGCTCGACGCCCCGGCCAAGCGCGCGCGGCACGGCGATGGCGTCGTCGAGCCGGCGGGCGAGAAAGTCCCAGGTCCTCTCCTGCCCCTCCGAGCGATCATCCAGCCAATAGAGGACGGTCGCGCCGTAGACCCCGGCGAGGATGGCGCGCTTGCTGTAGAAGTTCCAATCGGTCGAGGTGTCGCCGATGCCGAACCAGACCGCATCGACGGTGCGGTAGAGCGACTTGAGCGCCAACGGCGCGTTCTGCGGCAGCGCCAGCGCGGCCAGGCCCCGGCGCACCGCCTCCCGGTGCGGCAGAGCACGCTCGAGCCGGCGGCGGACCGCCAGCAGCACGCGCTCGCGCACTTTCAGCGAGGCCAAGTCGCCGGCCTCGAGGTCGGCCAGCATCCGCCGGTCGGCCAGCGCGATGAACAGGTCGAGCGCCTCGACGGCACCGCCGGGAAAGGCGTCGAGCACATCGGCCGGCGCGAGGCCGAGATCGGCCGCCGCCCGGCGGAGGCTGGAGTCGGTCCAGCCGTCGAAGGGAACATGGCCGAGCGTGGCTTCGAGCAGGCGCTCGCGCTTCGCTTCCCAGTCCATCCCTAGTCCTCCGCCGCCAGGATCGAGGCCTCGGGCGTGCCGCGCGCCACCGCCTCCAGCTCCTCGACGAATCCCAGCAGACCGAGGTCGGTCATGCGCTGGGGATAGAGGATGCCGTCCAGGTGGTCGAACTCGTGCTGGACCACCCGGGCATGCCAGCCGGTGGCAATGCGGTCGATCGCCTCGCCCTCGGGACTGACGCCGCGATAACGGAGCTTTTTGATGCGGGGGACGATCCCCCGCATGCCTGGAACCGAGAGGCAGCCCTCCCACCCGACGTCTGTCTCCTCGGTCAGGGGCTCGATCACCGGGTTGACGATCGCGGTCAGTCCCTGGGGCTGGTCGAACTCGTCGCCGGTCGAACGGCTCGGCGGCACGGTAAATATGACCACGCGTTTAGAAACAAACACCTGCGGGGCGGCGATCCCGGCGCCGTTGACCGCACGCATGGTTTCGATCATGTCGGCGACCAGGGTCTCTATTTCAGGCGCGGTCGGGTCGGGAACTTCCTCGGCGCGGAGGCGGAGGACGGGCTGCCCCATGCGGGCGATCGGCAGGATGGCCATGGCCCGACTATCGCAAGCCGGGCTCCCGCCCTCAAGACGAAAGCCGAATTGTCGCTGTATTTCTGCGGTTTCCGCCCCTTCACAAGCCTGAGCACGTCTGCTATAAGGCCGGCCTTCCACCGGATTCCACTTGGAGAGCCCTAGTCCGTGCAAGTCCTCGTCCGTGACAACAATGTCGATCAGGCCCTTCGTGTGCTGAAGAAGAAGATGCAGCGCGAAGGAGTCTTCCGCGAGATGAAGCTGCGACGGAATTTCGAGAAGCCCTCCGAGAAGCGCGCCCGCGAGCGGGCGGAGTCGGTCAGGCGCTACCGCAAGCTGCTGCGTAAGCGCATGGAGCGCGAGGGCTACTAGCCCTTCGTCGTCTCGCCGTCGGAATCGAGGCCGCCCGCGGAGACGCCGGCGGCCTTTCCATTTCAGGGAGGTCCGATGACGCTCCGCCTAGTCGAGCCGGAACCCCGCCACACCGAGGGCTGGCGGCGCTGGCGCACCGATCCGGACTCGCGCCGCTTCATGGCGCTGCCGGCCGGCGATCTCAGCGCATGGGCGAAGAAACTCGCCAAGGCGAAGACCGATCTCGCCGACCGCACCGGCGGGCTCTACCGCTGGATGGCCGAGGACGACGGCGTCCCCGTCGGCAGCGTGTCGCTCTCCTCTGTCGACTGGAACCATCTCTCCGGCGAGGTCGGCTACGTGATCGCCCCGGAGATGCGTGGCAAGGGCTACGGCCGCGCCATGGCCGAGGCGGCGCTCGCCCTCGGCTTCGCCGGCGAGCTCGAGCGCATCACCGCCTATATCTGCACCGACAATCCCGCCTCGATCGGGCTTGCCGAGCGCCTGGGCTTCCAGCGCGAGGGCCTGCTCCGCCGCCACGCCGTCATCGAGGGCGCGCGGCGCGACCACTACCTCTACGGCCTGCTGAAGGAGGAGTGGAAGACTCCGCTCGCCACGGGATGAGTCCAGCACACCTCATCTGCACGTTGCACAGCGGGCCGAAGCGGTCGACGCAATCCGACTATTGAACAAGCGGCGTCGCGGCGAGATCGCCGAGGTCGATGCCCCCGAGCCGCGTGCGCGCCAGCAGCAGCTCGACATACTGACGAACCGCCCGCCGCCAGACCGCGTTGGCGAGATAGGCCGCGATCTTTTCCCTCACGGCCTCGATCGGCAGCTCGCGGCCGGGCTCCTTCCGGTTGAGCCGGAGGACATGGACGCCGTAGCGGCTTTCGACCGGAAGCCGGCAGAGCTCCCCCGGCTCCAGGCTGAAGAGGTAGGTCTCGAATTCCGATACGGTCTGCCCACGGGAAACCCAGCCGAGGTTACCACCCTCGAACTTCGACGGACAATCGGAGAACTGGCGGGCAAGCGCGGCCATCGCTGCCGGATCGACCTCGATGTCACGGATCCAGTCGGCGGCCCGAGCCTTCGCGGCCTCCCGTCCCTCGCGATCTTCCGGCGGCACGGCGATCAGGATGTGGTCGGCGAGAAAGAGATCTGGGGTGCGGAAGCGCCGGCGGTTGTTCTCGTAGTAGCGCCGGCAGGTTTCGTCGTCGGGCGCCGGCAGCTTCACCTCCTGCTCCATCAGGAGATCGATCGCCGCATCCTCGGGATCGGCCGCTTCGCCGTCGGAGGGTATCGCAACGCCGAGCCGTCGGGCCTCCTGACGCAGAACCTCGCGCACGACCAAGGCCGTTGCCGCAGCCTGCCGCGCCGCCTCTGCCGAGTCCGACGGGTGGTACTGCATCTCGGCCGCAATGGCGGCGTCCGGAATCTCGACTTCGTTGACCTGGACCGTCATGACCGGTTCCTCCTCAGATCAGGCCCGCGCCACGCCGGCGCACGACCTGATAGCGGCGGAACACATACCCGACCGGCGCGCTCCAGATGTGGACGAGGCGTGAGAACGGGAACAGCAGGAAGATCACCATGCCGAGGACGAGGTGCGCACGGTAAGGCCAGGCGACATCCGCCACAAAATCGGCTGCGCCGGAACGGAAGGTGACGATGTGCTGCGCCCAGTCGGCGAGCTTCAGCATCACCTCGCCATCGGGATGGCCGAGCGAGTAGGGAATGGTGACGAGGCCGAGCACGAGCTGAAGCCACAGCAGAAGCAGGATGGCGATGTCCATCGCCGACGACGTCTTGCGGATGCGAACATCGAACAGACGACGATGGACCAGAAGCGTCAGCCCGACGAAGCAGAGGGCGCCGAAGACGCCGCCGCTGACGATCGCCAGCATCTGCTTGGCCGGCACGCTGAGCCCGAGGGCGATATAGACGGAATGCGGGGTCAGCAATCCGATGAAATGACCGACGAATAGGAACAGGATGCCGACATGAAAGAGAATGGAGCCCCAGCGGAGCTGCATGGACCTCAGCATCTGGCTCGAGCCGCTTCGCCAGCCATACTGCTCGCGGTCGAAGCGGATCAAGCTGCCAGCCAGAAAGACCGGCAGCGCCACATACGGGAAGATTCCGAAGACCGCCTGATCGACGAAGGATTGCATCGTCTTCCCTCCCTATAGCGCGCGCATGCGATCGAGCATGCCCGCGACCTTGGTGCAGCCCGACGGCTCGGTCGCCGCCTCCGGCCCGAACGCGACCGGCGTCTCCTCCCAGGCGCGATCGAGCGCCTCGGCGCCATCGTCGACCGGCTCGAAGTCGGCTTGAGCCGCCTCTTCCCCGGCAACCGCCAGGATCGCCGCGATGACAGCCGCATAGCCGGGATCGCGCCCGCCGAGACGGCGGTGCATGGCCTTCAGGATGTGGGCCACGTCGCCGAGGCTGCCCCTGGCCTCGGGCGCCGGGCGGGTCGACAGGAATTCGAGGAACAGCGGCAGGTAGTCGGGCAGCTCGTTCGCCTCGATGAACAGCCCGCCGGACTCGTACAGGGCCTTGAGGTCGACCATGGCCTGGCCGCGGTCGCGGCTGTCGCCATGGACATGCTCGAAGAGATGCAAGGAAAGCTGGCGGCTGCGGTCGAAGAGATCGACATAGTCCTCCTCCGACTCCGTTGTATCGGCGCGGCTGAGCCGGGCCAGCAGCGGCTCGAGAGCGGCGACGCGGCGGGGCGTCAGCGACCGGTCATCCGCAAGGACTTCGCGAATCTCCGGCACCGCCAGCGCCAAGCCGGGCGTCGGGTAGGTCAGCAACGCCGATAGGATCTTGAGCGCGGGGATCATCGTGCAGGCTCCGTCGTCGGCGCCTTGGCCTTGTGCTTGCCGAAGAGGCTCGCGGTGGAAGTCCCGTCGGAACAGCCGTTGCCGAAGCTGAAGCCGCAGCTGCCACGGAGATCGAAGGCATTCTCGGCGTATTCCCGGTGGGTCGAGGGGATGACGAAGCGGTCTTCGTAGTTGGCGATCGCCAGGTACTTGTACATCTCCTCGACCTGCTCGCGGGTCAAGCCGGCCTGGTTGAGCGCCTTCGTCTCGACTACGCCGTCGACGTGGCGGGCGCGCATGTGGACGCGCATCGCCAGCATCCGCTCAAGCGCCCGGACCACCGGAAACTCGTCGCCGGCAGTCAGCAGGTTGGCGAGGTATTGGACCGGAATCCTGAGCGAGCGGACGTCCGGGATGTCGCCGGCGAAGCCGATATGCCCGGCCTCCGCCGCGGACTGGATCGGGGAGAGCGGCGGGATGTACCAGACCATCGGCAGGGTCCGGTACTCCGGATGCAGCGGCATCGCCACCTTCCAGTCGATCGCCATCTTGTAGGTGGGCGAATGCTTGGCAGCCTCAAGCCAGTTCTCCGGCACGCCGTCCTGGCGGGCCTGGGCAATGACCTTGGGATCGTTCGGGTCGAGGAAAAGCGAGAGCTGCGCCTCGTACAGGTCGCGCTCGTCGGCGACCGACGCCACCTCCTCGATCCTGTCGGCGTCGTAAAGGAGGACGCCGAGATATCGAATGCGCCCGACGCAGGTCTCCGAGCACACGGTCGGCTCGCCCGCCTCGATGCGCGGGTAGCAGAAGGTGCACTTCTCGGCCTTCCCCGACTGCCAGTTGTAGTAGATCTTCTTATACGGGCAAGCGGAGACGCACATGCGCCAGCCGCGGCACTTGTCCTGGTCGACGAGAACGATGCCGTCCTCCTCGCGCTTGTAGATCGAGCCGGACGGGCAAGCCGCGACGCACGCCGGTGTGCGTCGTCAGAACATTTGGGACAGATGGTGTTGTAATTTAGAGGAGGGTTGGCCTCATCTGGTTGGTTGATCTTAGGCAGCGAGTTTGCGGTGAAGCAAGCGGCGCTGTTCGATGGTTTTCCGTTTGATGCGCGCCCGTTCGA
>SHVZ01000031.1 GCA_009694025.1 Alphaproteobacteria bacterium
CTAAGGGGCCTCGTGCCCCGTCGAACCCAGATCCGCAACCCCCAGCCGAGCCATCGACATCAAACCGCGCCAATCGGGTGCCACCATGCCGCTCGTCCGCGACGCCCCAGCCCAGCTATCCCTTCGCATGGTGAATAGATCGGGCTAGCACCTCCGAGCCGACGGGTGAATTCACGCCCCCTTCCCGCAGCGGCCCCAGCCGGCCATAATTGAGCCGTCCGCCCTCCAGGGAGTCCCCTCAGATGACCGCGCAGAAAACCGCGCTGCCGAACGACCTCGAACCGTTCTGGATGCCGTTCACCGCCAACCGCCATTTCAAGGGGCGCCCCCGCCTCCTGGCCGAGGCGAAAGACATGCACTACACCACCGTCGACGGCCGGAAGATCCTGGACGCGACCGCGGGCCTCTGGTGCGTGAACGCGGGGCACGGCCGGAAGCCGATCGTCGAGGCGGTGCAGAAGCAGGTCGCCAAGCTCGACTTCGCGCCGTCGTTCAACATGGGGCATCCGCTCGCCTTCGAGCTCGCCGCGCGCCTCACCTCGATGCTGCCGGGCTACAGCCAGGTGTTCTTCACCAACTCCGGGTCCGAGTCGGTCGACACCGCGCTCAAGATCGCCGTCGCCTACCAGCGCGCGATCGGCCAGGGCACCCGTACCCGCCTGATCGGGCGCGAGCGCGGCTATCACGGCGTCGGCTTCGGCGGCATGTCGGTCGGCGGCATGGTCGCCAACCGCAAGATGTGGGGCACCATGGTGCCCGGCGTGGATCACATCGGCCACACCCATAACCTCGAGAAGAACGCCTTCTCGAAAGGCCAGCCCGAATGGGGCATGCACCTCGCCGACGACCTCGAGCGGCTGGTGGCGCTGCACGACGCCTCGAACATCGCCGCCGTCATCGTCGAGCCGGTCGCCGGATCGACCGGCGTGCTGGTGCCGCCGAAAGGCTATCTGCAGCGGCTCCGCCAGATCTGCGACAAGCACGGCATCCTGCTGATCTTCGACGAGGTCATCACCGGCTTCGGCCGGCTCGGCGCCAGCTTCGCGACCGAGTATTTCGGTGTGAAACCCGACCTTTTCACCGTCGCCAAGGGCATCAGCAACGCCACCATCCCGATGGGCGCCGTCTTCTGCCGGAAGGGCATCTACGATGCCTTCATGAACGGGCCGGAAGGCATGATCGAGATGTTCCATGGCTACACCTACTCGGCCCATCCGGTCGCCTGCGCGGCGGCGCTCGCCACCATCGACCTCTATCGCGACGAAGGGCTGTTCGAGCGCGCGGCCGAGCTTTCGCCCTACTGGCAGGAGGCGGTCCACAGCATGAAGGGTCTGCCCAACGTCATCGACATCCGCGACCTGGGCCTTACTGCCGGGATCGAGCTGGCGCCGCGCAAGGATGCGGTCAGCGCCCGCGGGATGGACACGCACCTCCAGTGCTTCGAGAAGGGCGTGATGGTCCGCTTCGCCCTCGACACCATCTGCATGTCGCCGCCGCTGATCATCCAGAAGTCCCAGATCGATCAGATCGTCGACACGGTATCGGGCGTCATCAAGACGCTGCACTAGTCCGAAGGCGGCCCTCTCCCGGGGACGGAGAGGGCCCCTCGCGCTCAATACTGGAACGGATTGACCGGCTTTGCGTCGTCGACCGCCGCCAGGTGGCTGACGATGCCGCCGTCCTGCCAGAGATAGAACCCGACATAGGGCGGCGTCTCGACCCAGCCGTGGATCCCGGCGTTGTGGATGTTGAGGGCTACCTCCGGCGCCGTCGCCGGACTCGAGCTGATCACCGTGCCGCACCAGCGGCGCACGGTGGCTCGGTGCAGATGCCCGCAGACGACCCGTTCGACCTGCGGGTGCCGGCGGACGACCTCCCCCATCTCGGCCCCGCCGACGCAGGCATAGCCGTCCATTCTCACCATCCCGGTCGAATAGGGCGGATGGTGCATGAACAGGAGGGTCGGCCGGTCCCTGGCTTCACCCAGACGGGCATCGAGCCAGTCGAGACGGTCCTTACACATCAGGCCGCCGACCTTGCCCTGGTCGAGCGTGTCGAGACCGATCAGCCGGACCGGATGGCCCTCGACGACGTAGTGGAGGAAACCCGACCTCGGCAGGTAACCGTGGTCGGCATAGGCCGTCCGCAGGTTCTCCCGGTGGTCGTGGTTGCCCGGGATCAGGTAGGCCGGGATCTCCAGCCGGCCGAGGACCCGCCGGAGGTTGGCGTACTCCTCCGGCTTGCCGAAGTCGACGAGGTCGCCGGTGACCAGCGCCAGGTCGGGCCGCGGGCGGAAGGCGTTGAGGTAGTCGACCGCGCTGGCGAGCCTCTGCGCGGTGTCGATGCGGCCGGAAAAGGCGAGCTCGCCCTCGGTGCGGAGGTGCAGGTCGGTGATGTGGGCGATCAGCATCTGGGAGCCTGTCTGAGTAATGGCCCGGCCCTTGCAGTTGGCAGGGGGCGATGTCGGCCGGCACTATACCAATGGCCGGCCGGACGTCCCAGGCTTGCCCGGAGCGACTCAGCCGATGACACCTTCCCTGCGCCGCGCCCTGTTGTCGACCCTGCCGCTGGTGCCGCTCGCGGCCTGCGCCGACAACCCGGTCTCCCGCTACTTCGAATGGCAGAAGCACGCCGAGGTGGTCGAATTCGCCCCGGAGCCGCTCTACTGCTATCGCACGCTCGCCCGTTCGGACTGCTTCGCCCAGCCGCTCGACCGGCGCGAATCCAACCGCATCGTCAGCTACTACGGTTCGGCGCCCGGGCGCGTCGTGCCCGCGCCGCCGCCTCCCCGGGACAAGGTCGGCGCGGTGGTCGACCATCCGCCGCTGATGGTTCCGCGCGAGAAGGTCGAGTCGGAGCCCTTGCCGCCGACCCCGCGCTCGCAGCCCCTGGTCCCGGCCGACTCCCGCACCGACTGATCGACGCTAGCAATGACGCCGTCCGGTCGGCTATGACCGGGGCATGATCGCCGGGACGAAGCTGCCGGGCGACCCGGCAAGCCTTGCCCAGCCGGTCCGCCGTATCCTCTCGACCCGTCCGTCGGGGATCGCCGGCAGCGCCGCGGTCTTCCTCGACCGGGACGGCGTCCTCAACCGCGACCTCGACTACGTCCATTCGCCCGACCGCTTCGAGCCGGTGCCGGGCGCGGCCGAGGCGATCGCCTGGCTCAACGCCGGCGGCCGCAAGGTCGTCTTCGTCACCAACCAGGGGGGGATCGGCCGCGGCTACTACAGCGAGGACCAGCTCACCCGGTTCACCCGCTGGATCGAGGCCTGGCTGGCCGAGCGCGGCGCGCTCATCGAGGCGACCTACTACTGCCCGCATCATCCGACCGAAGGACTCGGCGACTATCTGCAAGTCTGCGGCTGCCGGAAGCCCCGGCCCGGCATGATCCAGGCCGCGGTCGGCGAGCTCGCCCTCGATCCCGCCCGCTGCCTGCTGATCGGCGATCAGGCGACCGACGTGGCGGCGGCCGAGGCCGCCGGGATTCCGGGCCACCTCTTCGACGGCGGCGACCTGCTCGCCTTCGTCCGTCTGCTCGCGCTTCACGCCTTGCCCTGACCTGCGCCCTCCGGGCGCCGTTCAGGTGGAGCCTCTGCGCTCCGACAGCATCCGTTCGAACAGCGCCTTGTAGCTGGCAACGACTGCCGCCTCGGTGAATTCCGCTTCGTAGCGTCGCCGTCCGTTGGCGACGAGGCGTGCCCGGAGATCGGCGTCGCCGAGGAGGCGGCGGATCGCCGCTGCCAGCCCCGGCGCGTCGTCGATCGGCACCAGGAGGCCGTCGGTGCCGTCCTCGATCAGCGCGCCGGGACCGGCCGAGCGCGTGGCGACCAGCGGAACCTTAGCCGCCCAGGCCTCGATCGAGACGATGCCGAAGGGCTCGTAGCGGGAAGGGAAGACGCAGAGGTCGGCGGTCGCCAGGAGGTCGAGGCGGTCGTCGCGCCAGCCGAGCAGGCGGACCCGGTCGCCGAGCCCGAGTCGATGGATCTGCCCCTCCAGCACCGGGCGGAGCGCGCCCTCGCCGGCGATCCGGAGCTGCGCCCCCGGCACCTCGGCGATCGCGTCGATCAGGACGTCAAAGGCCTTGGCCGGATGAAGGCGGCCGAGCGCCAGCAGCAGCGGCGCCTCGTCGCCGGCGCCGAGCGTCTTGCGTTCGAGACGGCGCCCCTCTCCGTCCGGCGCGTAGGCGCGCAGGATGTGGGCACGGCCGGCCGGCCAGCCCGCGGCGACGATGTGGGCCCGCATGTCGGCGCTCATGCCGGCCAGGTGATCGCAGTGCCGGAAGTATTTCAGGTCGTAGAAGCCGCCGAGCCATCCCAGGCCGGCGTAGGCGCCGGGCTTGAGGAAGCTCGCCGCCCGCCTCATCCAGGCCATGACGATGTCCGGCTTGTAGCCGTCGATCGCCCTCGCCAAGCCGAACCGGGTCTTGAGATCGATCCAGCGGGCGGCGAAGGGAAGCTCGATCGGCTCGATGCCGCCGGCCCGCAAAAGCGCGGCACGTGCCGGATCGCGGCGGATCACCACGCGCTGGTCGAGCCCGGCGCGCCTGAGCGCCAGGACGGTGTCGACGAAGCAGGTTTCGGCGCCGCCGTGGCGCGCGCCGGCCATCACCTGCAACACCCGCATCAGATCAGTTTCTCGAAGGCCGAGGCGGCCTCGTCCCAGCCCCAGCCGCGCTGGCGCTCGAGCGCGCGGCGGCTCATCCGCCGCCACAGGCGATCGTCGGCGAGAAGCGCCAGCGCCCTGTCGGCGAACTGCCGCTCGTCGCCCTCGACGAAGCCGGTCTCGCCGTCGAGCACGCGCTCGGGCACGCATCCGAGCGTGCCGACCACCGCCGGCACGCCCGCCGCCTGCGCCTCGGCGACGGCGAGGCAGAAGGTCTCCTCCTTGTCGCCGCGATAGACCAGCACGCGTGCGGCGCGCATCTCGTCGGCGAGCACGGCCTTCGACACCGGCGGGCGCAGGACGACGCCGCGGTCGGCGAGCTGCCGGGCGTATTCCAGCAACGGCTCCATCTCGCGCGCCTTGGCGCCGCCGTAGACCGACGCACCCGAGAAGATGTGCAGCTCGGCGGTCGGCAGCCGCGGATGGATGTGCTGGGCCCAGAGGGTGAGCAGCCAATCGAGACCCCGGAGCGGATTGGAGACGAACAGCGCCCGCGGCGGCGGCGGCTCGTCGGCCGGCTCGCTTTCGAGGAAGGCGCTGGAGACGCCGAGCGGAATGACGACGCGGCCGCCATCGGGGGCCCAGGCCGGATAGGTGTCGGCGTGATAGAGCGAGGAGAAGACGACGACCGGCTTCCAGCGGAACAGCTTGGAGAGGTAGCGCCACTTCAAGAGATAGCGCGCCGGGTTATGGATCCAGAACAGGCGGCGGCGCGCACGCGGCACCATCGGCAGGAGGCCGTGGGCGCGGTTGGCGATATAGAGATCGGCCGAGTGCGGGACGCCGGCCTCGAGCGGCGCCCAGTCGATGCCCACCTCGCGCATCGGCTCGATGCAACGGTTGCGCACGGAGACGTCATGGCCGCGGCGTGCGAGCGCGAAGGCGAGCGAGGTGAATGCCGTCTCGGCGCCGCCGAGCGGACCCTGGGAAAGGCTCCGCGCATCGAAGCGGAGACCGTCATCGGTCATGACGATATGCGCCATCCGCCTGCTTCCTCGACCGTGCCCGCCAGTTCCCGTGCAACCCGCTCGACCTCGTCGACCGTAAGGCCGTCCATCAACGTCCCCGAGGTCCGATGGTCGAAGGCCGGGCCGGCCATCAGCTCCTCGGGCGTCTCGGGCGTGCGCGCCACCGCCGTCCACCGTCCCCAGGGACGGTAGCGCTCGACCGGGCTCGGACCGAAGAGGCCGACGGTCGGCATCCCGACCGCCGCCGCCACATGCATCAGACCCGAATCATTGCCGACGAACAAGCGGCAGCGTTCCAGGCACGCGGCGGCCTCCAGCGGGTCGACGCGGCCGACCAGATCCAGCCGCCGCCCGGCCGGGAGCGTCTCCAGTACCGGGCGGATCGCCGCCGCCTCGCCTGCCGCGCCGAACACGGCGACGCGCGCCGCGGCGAGCGGCCCGGACCGCGTGAGCCGCTCGGCGAGCTCGGCGAAGCGTTCGGCCCGCCAGGTCTTGGCCCGCCAGTTCGCCGCCGGGCCCAGCGCCAGGACCGGCACACCATCGGGGATCAGCGCCTCAGCCGTCGACCGTTCCTTGGGCCCGAGCCAGAGCCGCGGCGGCGGCGGCGATTCGCCGCGGCCGACCAGGCGGCCCAGCTCCTCGACCCGATGTTCCCGCCGCCGCCCCTTGCCGAGCACCAGGCGCTCGGAGGCGAGGACGAGATAGGCGAGCGCCGAGCCCCGGAGATCGACGACGAGATGCCAGGGACGGACGACCGTACGGGCCCAGAGGCCGAGCCAATGGGCGCCGTCCGGCCGCTTGGTCAGCACGTGGAGCCGCTCGAGCCCAGGGAGGTTGCGGAAGAGCGGCGCTGCGACCGGCCCGGCCGCGACGGTGACCCGGGCGCCCGGTAGCCGCTCCAGGCAATCGGCGAGGACCCCTGATGACAGCACGGCATCGCCGAGCCGGGTCGAGGTGATGAACAGAAAGGAGGCCGGCATCGGCCGGCTTATAGGGCCCGCAGCCCGCGCTTGCAAAGGAGCGCCGGCCGGGCCACGTGGTAGGATGTCAGCGGCTGGAGGGCTCGCCATGGACCGTTACGTCTTCCTCGAGGAGCGCGGCCTCGTCACCGTCGCCGGCGAGGATCGAAGCGCATTCCTGCAGGGATTGGTCTCCAACGACGTCGCCAAGGTCACGCCCGGCCGCACGGTCTATTCGGCGTTCCTCACCGCCCAGGGCAGGTTCCTGCACGACTTCTTCATCATCGACATGGGAGAGATGCTGATGCTCGACTGCGAGCGGAGCCGGGCCGACGACCTGAGGAAGCGCCTCTCGCTCTACAGGCTTCGGTCCCGCGTCATGCTCGGCAACGTCAGCGACGAGTACCGCGTCTTCGCCGCGTTCGGCCCGACGGTCGCCGAGAAGCTGCGGCTCACCGAGCCCGGCCAGGCGATGGAGTATGCCGGCGGCATCGCCTATCTCGATCCGCGCCTCGCCGACATGGGCGTGCGTGTGCTGCTCCACGGCGGGCTCGGCGAGGATCCGCTGATTGCGCTCGGCTGCGTCCGCGCCGACCCTGAGGCGTATCACGCGCTCCGCATCGCCAAGGGGCTTCCCGACGGAAGCCGCGACCTGCCGGTCGAGAAGGCGATCCTGCTCGAGAACGGCTTCGATGAGCTGCGTGGCATCGACTGGAACAAGGGTTGCTACATCGGCCAGGAGCTGACGGCGCGCACCAAGCACCGCGGCCTGGTGAGGAAGCGCCTGATGCCGGTCGAGGTCGAGGGGCCGCTGCCGGCCTCCGGCACCGAGATCATCTTCGACGGCAAGGAGGCGGGCGAGATGCGCTCGGGCCAGGGCAAGCGCGCGCTGGCGCTGCTCCGCCTGGAAGCGGTCGAGAAGGCGCTCGCCGAGGGTCGGCCGATGACCGCCGGCGAGGCCAAGCTCACGCCGGTCAAGCCCGGCTGGGCGGTATTCTGAACGGCTAGGCGGCACCATCGGCTTTCCGTTTCAAGCCGGCGAGGAGTCCCCTATCCTCGGCCGCTCAAGAGCCCATGACCTACGATTCCCAACTGATCCACGAAACCCTGTCGCGCGCGCAGAAGGCTCTGCACGAGGGCGACCTGTCGCGCGCCAACCGCCTGCTGCAGCGCCTCCACGCCGCCGGACATGCCGACGCGACGAGCCACCAGATGCTGGCGATCGTCGCCGTCGAGTTGGGACTCTTCGACCATGCCGGGCGCCACATGGCCGAGGCGCGCCGTGTCGCGCCGGCCCCTGACAACCGACCGCGCCATCTCCTGATCCGGGCCTGGGGCGCGGGATTCTGGGCCGACATCCAGCATACGATCCACGGGCTGGTGCTGGCCGAGGCGAGCGGACGTACGCCCATCGTGTATTGGGGACGCGAGAGCCGCTATCGCCGCGCCAAGGTCGACGACGCCTGGCGCCTCTATTTCGAGCCGGTCTCGCCGCTGACCGTCGCCGACGCCGAAGAAGAAGGGCTCTCGATCTTTCCGCCGAAATGGACCCGCGCCAACCTCCGCGAGATCCGCGTCAACAAGGACTCCGGCGAGTGGAGTTCGCTCTCCGGCCTCTACCTCCTGAAACGCGACGAAGACGTGACCGTTCTCGATTTCTATACCGACCTCGACGACTTCGCCCCTTGGCTCGCCCCCGGGCATCCCCTGGCCGCCGCCGATCCCGAGCCGGAACTCGGCAGGCTCTTCCGGCGCCACCTCCGGCTACGGCCGGACCTGGCCGCCGAGGTCGACCGTCTTTCCGCGACGGTGCTCCGTCGGCGCCCGACCATCGCCACGCACTACCGCACCCAGAGCCTGCCCAAGATCGTCGAAGCCATCGACCGAAAGGGCCTGGGACCGGAAGTCTATGTCGAAGCGATCGACCGGTACCTAGCGGGCAAGCCAGAGGCCGGAATCCACCTGCTGACGGATTTCGCTCCAGCCGTCCTCTATTTCCGCGAACGCTACGGCGACCGTGTCTCCTGCCTGGATGTCGCCCGCGTCGAGAACATCGACGAGAAGACGCTCGAGCTCCTGCCCCAACATGACGGCGTGATGCTGGCCCACCAGGTGATCCTCGACACCTTCCTCGCCGCGCGCTGCGACGCGTTCGTCGGTGACGGCGCCTCCGGCGTGTCGCTGGCGGTGACCCGGCTCAAGGAGTGGCCGGCCGGCACGGCGACGCTGTTTCGCCCCGGGCAATCGGCGCTGCCCGGTCACGTCCGCCGGCACAGCGACGCCCTGCCCTGGTGGAACCCGCCGGAATGACGTCTCCCGCCGAGGTGCTGGCCCGTGCCGACGCGGCGCTCGCCGCCGGCGATCTGAGCGCTGCCAACCGCCTGCTGCAGCCGATCCGTGCCGCCGACGGCACCCCGGCGCGTCTTCGTGAGATCGGCCGCCGCCTCGGGCTCGACCGACCGGCCGCCGGCCCCGATCCGGCCTATCACCTGATCCGCGCCTGGGGCGCCGGGTTCTGGGGCGACATGATGCATGTGGCCCTCCAGCTCGCGCTCGCCGAGAGCCTGGGGCGCACGCCGATCGTCTACTGGGGACGCGAGTCGCGCTATCGCCGGCCGGGCACGGCGAACGCCTGGGAGCTCTACTTCGAGCCGGTGTCGGCAGCCTCGCTCGACGACGCGCTGAAGCACGGCCTCACCTACTTCCCGCCGAAATGGACGGGGATAAACTTGCGGGCGCCGAGGCTCAACAAGGACAGCGGCGAGTGGAGCCGGACGTCCGGGCTCTACCACCTGAACCGCCCGGAGAACGTGACCGTCGCCGACTTCTATACGGAGCCGGACGACATCTTCCCGTGGTCGGAGCGGTGGGCCGGCGCCGATCCGGAAGCGGTCGCGGCGGAGATCTACCGGACGCGGTTTCGGCTCAAGCCCTACCTGAAGATGATGCTCGACCGGCTGGAGCTGGAGCTGCTGGATTCCCGGCCGGCGCTCGGCATCCACTATCGGGCGCCCGCCTTCGTCAAGATGCTGGAGGCGCGCGACAAAGACACCGTCGACGTCGCCGCCTATGTCGCGGCGATCGACCGCTACGTCGACGCGAACCTCGACGCCGGGCTCTACCTGATGACCGACTACGCGCCGGCCGAAGCGGCGTTCGCCGAGCGCTACGGCTCCCGCCTCAAGCGCCGGCCGGTGACCCGTCTCGCCGATGCCGGCCAGCAGTCGCTCGAATACCTGACCGAACTCGACGGCCGCACGCTGGCGGTCGAGGTCATCCTCGACGTCTACCTGGCCGCGCGCTGCGACGCTTTCCTCGGCGACGGCGCTTCCGGCGTCTCGATCGCGGTCGGGCGCCTCAAGGACTGGGGCCCGGGCGAGATCACGCTGTTCCGCGCGCCCGGCGCATGGCCGGCGGGCTTCGTCCGCCAGCACGCCGATCCGTCGCCATGGTGGAACCCGCCGAGCTAGGGGGAGAGTATTCTCTCCCTGGGCGAGAACTCGGCGACGCCGCCTTCTTCTCGCCCTCGGCGATCGCGCCGGCGGCCGTCCCCATTGTCCGCGCGGCGATCGATCGACGTTTTATGCCGCACCCAGCTTTTCCATGTGATGCGCAAACAGCCGATCCATCTCGCCGTTCACCACCACGAACTGACCCCAGAAATCCAGGAACGCTTTCCACTCCGCATCGCCATAGCGCACCGCCCAGGTGTTCGGGCGCTTGTCGATCGGCTGATCCGGCGCGAACACCGCGGCCCAGTTCGCATTGCGCTTGGCGAACAGGATGACGTCGCTGTCACCGCTCATCCAGGCATGGGCGCGCTTAGCGCGCACGGGCTCGGCGCCGAGGGTGACTTGTCCGGTCGTGGTGATGATTTTCGCCTTCGGCCACAGGATCGGGATTCGCCCCTCTTCGCTGGCGCCCGCGGTGATCGAGAAGGTCACGCCGGGATCGTTGAAATCGGCCACTGTCTTGAACCGGGGGGCGTCGTCCTTGTGGATCAGCAACAGGCTGCCCTTGGAGTAGAGGGGACCGACATAGTTCACGGTCAGCGCGCGCGGAATCGTATAGGTCAGCGACGAACCATAGAGGTCGTAGTCGCCACGGCGCAGGCCCACCGTCGCATTGGCGAACGTCACTTCCTTGTATTCGGCCTTGATCTCGAGCTCCTTGCACAGGCGATCGCAGACATCCTTGTAGATGCCGCCGAGATCGCCGGTCTTGGCGTCCTTGTAGAACCAGGGGCCGGTCTGGGAGTAGCCGATCCTGAGCACGCCTTCCTTGCGGACCTTGGCCAGGGACGAGTCCTCCCGCACCCCCGTCTCTAACACCTGAGCCAGCAGCTCGCGGGGCGCCATCGCCGCACCCACCATGCCCGATGCCGCGCCCAGAACCGCGGCACCCTTCAGAAACTCCCGTTTGCTCGTGCCGACCTGATCGCTCATTTCGCTCTCCTCGGGTTTGGATGTCATCGCGCGGTTGCCAATCGAATGGCGGTCGGACCATCATGACGGACCGACCGATCCCATCATGCCGTACCGCTACGTGCAAGGGTTGGGCAAGGGGCAGGGGGAGGCATGGACGCGGTTCCCGCGATACGCGTGGTCGATCTGCGCAAGAGCTTCGGTGCGCTCGAGGTGCTGCGCGGCGTTTCGTTCGATGTCCATCGCGGCAGCGTCGTCAGCATGATCGGCGCCAGCGGATCGGGTAAGAGCACGTTGCTTCGCTGTATCAATCGCCTGGAACGGCCGAGCGCGGGCGAGGTCTTCATCGACGGCGAGCCGATGGGCGGGCCGGTGACGGCGTCCGGCGAGCGAAAGGAGCGACCGCTCAAGGACATCAACCGCATGCGACGCGACCTCGGCATGGTATTCCAGCAGTTCAATCTGTGGCCCCACATGACGGTGATCGGCAATGTCATCGAAGCGCCGCTCCGCGTGCGCCGGATGAGCCGGAAGGACGCCATCCAGCTTGCCGAGGAATGCCTGGCGCGCGTGCACCTGTCGGAGAAGGGCAAGGAGTATCCGGCACGGCTCTCGGGCGGGCAGATGCAGCGCGTCGCCATCGCGCGCGCCCTGGCGATGCAGCCCAAGGCCATGCTGTTCGACGAGCCGACCTCCTCGCTCGATCCCGAATTGACCGACGAGGTTCTGACGGTGATGCGCGAGCTGGCCGCCGACGGCACTACGATGATCGTCGTCACCCACGAGATGGCGTTCGCCCGCGATGCGTCCGACCGCGTGCTGTTCCTGCACAACGGCCAGATCGAGGAGGAAGGCCCGCCGGACCAGGTCTTCGGCCAGCCCAGATCCGAGCGCTGCCGCCAGTTTCTGTCCAAGAAGCTGCAGTAGGAATCCCGAATTGTCGGAAGCCTTGATCGACGCCCTCAATCCCGCGCTGTTCTGGGAGTATCGCCTGGTCCTGCTGCGGGGCCTCGCCTTCAACGCCTACGTCTTCTTTGCCGCGGCCACGGTGGCGCTGGTCGTCGGCCTCGCGGCGGCGCTGCTCCGGGTCAATCGGGCCTGGCCGTTCCGCATGCTCGGGACCCTGCATGTCGAGGTGTTCCGCAATGCGCCCGACTACATCATGGTTATCTGGGTGCATTTCGTCCTGCCGCTGCTGCTGGGCAAACTCATCGGCCAGCGCATCGAGTTTTCGCCCTTCGTGTCGGCGGTGATCGCGCTGGGATTCGTCTACAGCGGCTATTTCGCCGAGACCTTCCGCGCCGGCATCCAATCGATCCCCCAGGGCCATCTCGATGCCGGGCGTGCCTGCGGCATGGGCGAGACCGCGATCCTGTGGCGGATCGTCTTGCCGCAAGTGGTCCGCCGCATGCTGCCCGAAGCGGTCAACCAATTCGTCTCGCTGTTCAAGGCGACGACGATCGTGTCGCTGATCGCGGTACCCGACCTGATGTATCAGGTCTCGATGGTGACGCAGCAGGAGATGCGGCCGCTGCCGCTCTATACCGGCGCGGCGGTCACCTACTTCGTCGTCATCTACGTCGTCGCCGGCAGCGTCCGCGGGCTGTCCGAGCGCTGGCGCAACAAGATCTATGCCTGAGAGCCGAGCGCGATGAGCAACTGGGAACGCCTGGTCTGGAATCAACGCGGCCTGCTGTTGCAAGGGCTGGCGGTCACGGTCGAGATCTGCGCCATCGCCTTCGCCATGGCGATCGTCGGCGGGCTGGTGCTGTGCCTGGTTCGTCTCCATGTCCGGCCGCTGCGGCCGGCAGCCATCGCGCTGATCGAGTTCTTCCGGGCGACCCCGATCTTCGTGCAGCTGATGTGGGTCAACTACGTCTGGCCCGAGCTGTTCGGCTGGCCCAACAGCTTCTTCACCTCGGGCTGGGTGGCGCTCGGGCTGCAATCGAGCGGCTATCTGGCCGAGACCTTCCGCGCCGGGATCGAGGCCGTGCCCAAGGGCCACCGGGAAGCCGGCTATTCCGTCGGCATGTCGCCCTTCCAGGTCTATCGACGGATCGTGCTCCCGGAGACCCTGCTGACCGTGGCGCCGTCGATCGTCAACCAGTTCACGGTCATCGTGAAGTCGTCGACCCTGGTGTCGGTCATCACCGTGCCGGACCTGATGCTGCAGGCGATGAAGCTGGTCAACATCTGGTACGAGCCGATCGAGGTCCTGACCGCGACGGCCGCGATCTACATCGGGGTGGTGTTCCTGGTGTCGACGGCAGGCAAGGCCCTGGCCGATTTCCAGCGCCGCCGTTTCGGCTTGAACGCGACCTGACAAGATGCGGTCGCCGCCGATGTCGAGCGCGGCTAACCCTGCAGGCTAGTGAGCTCGGCCAATACGGCGTCAGGCTGAGGCAATACACCGGCTGGATAGATGTGGGAGGCTCGCACGACGCCTTGCGGATCGACAATCGTCACCGAACGCTTCGGATACCCGCCTTCGGCATTGAAGATGCCCAGGTCCTGGCACGTCTTTCCGTGCGGGTAGAAATCGGAAAGGAGTGGATACCCGATGCCGCCCAGGCTCTGCGCCCAAACCTTCAGCGAGGGGACGGTATCGCAAGACAACCCCAGGAGCTGCGCGCCCCGCTCATCGAATTGCTTCAACGCACGGTTGAAAGCTGCGGTCTGGTTGGTTCACCCGCCGGTGAACGCGAATGGGTAGGCCGAGATGACGAGCCATTTCGCGCCGCGATATTCGCTCAACGAGATCGCTCTGCCGTCGTGGGACTTGAGCGTGAACTCCGGCGCTTTGGTGCCAACGTCCGCCATGACCTAATTCCTGCGACAAGAGACGTTACGTTGATGATATCCGAGATCGAACGGTGCCTCGACCGTTATCTCGTCACGCCGGCTTGGCCGCCTTCGCCCGGTTCTTGTCGACCCACCCCTGGACCAGGGCGACAGTGTCGTCCACGGCCTTGAGGCGCATGCCCTTCTCGGCCGCGATGCGCTGCACCAGGAGGTCGACGCGCTCGATGTTCGGCGCCCCGGCGGCCAGCGCGCGCGCGGCCGACGACGGGCTGCCGAGCGAAAGCGCGGCGTTGGCGTACTTGTCGAACGGCACCATGTCGCCGGGGCTGGCGCCCAGCGCGACGCACAGCTTGACCACCCAGTCGTAGACCGCGCGGCTCTCCGCCAGGTCGGAATGCACCGCGTCCTTGATCGGGCGCATCGCGTCCTTCTCAACGCAGCGGTAATTGCCGGCGACCAGCATGGCCCATTTCGCCATGGGCACGAACGGCGACTCATGCACCTTCAGCTTGACCGGCACCTCGATCCCGTCGAAGCGGCTCTTCTCGATGTCGTCCTGCAGGCGCACGAGGATCGCCGTGTGCGCGTCGGAGGGGAAGCGGGCGGCCTTGAAATTGGTCGGCAGGCGCACCTGAAGCACGTTGGTCTTCTCCTCGGGCGGTCGGAAGGCCTGCGGGTCGGGGCTGCACAGCGTCATGAAGGCGGGATCGAAACTGTCCCAGACGCCGGCGTCGGTGTAGCACGGCCTCACGACCTCGAGCGGCAGGCCGGGGATGCGCGCCAGGTAGGGCAGCGGCGGCATGTTCATGATCGACATGCACGGGACCTTGGCCTTGGCGACGCGGTCGAGAAGCTGGCGGACGCCGTCGGCGCGGTATTGCGGCTCCTGCATGGCGAGCGCGACCAGGTCGTAGCGAGCGGGGTCGACGCCGTCGGGGGGGGAGGCCGTGAGCTTGCCCTCGAGCTTCCGGCTGTCGACTTCGACCAACCCCTCGCGTCCCTTCACCGGCATGCGCACGCGCGTGCCTTCGGCGTTGACGAGATCGGCCTCCGCTTGCAGGCAGACGAGATGCGCGTTGTGCCCGGCTAGGAGCAGCTTGGTCGCCAGCAGCGATCCGTAGGAGGCCCCCAGGATGAGGGTATTGATCGGGGTTGGCATATCGTGTGTTCCTCTTCGCGTCGATTGACCGGCGCCTGGATGGAGCCGAGCCGGGCTTCCACAGATTTTACGCCGCCTTCTTCTCGCCTTCGGCGATCGCGGCTTGCGCCGCGGCGAGGCGGGCGATCGGCACGCGGTAGGGCGAGCAGGAGACGTAGTCGAGGCCGACGGTCTCGCAGAAACGGATCGAGGCGGGGTCGCCGCCGTGCTCGCCGCAGATGCCGAGCTTGATGTCCTTCCGGGTCTTCCGGCCGCGCTCGACGGCGATCTCGATCAGCTCGCCGACGCCGTCGGTGTCGAGCGTCACGAACGGGTCCTGCTCGAGGATGCCGTGCTCCTGGTAGGTCTTGAGGAAGGAGCCGGCGTCGTCGCGAGAGAGGCCGAAGGTGGTCTGCGTCAGATCGTTGGTGCCGAAGGAGAAGAACTCCGCCGACTCCGCGATCTCCGCCGCGCGGAGGGCCGCCCGCGGCAGCTCGATCATGGTGCCGACGAGATAGGGAACCCGGGTGCCGGTCTCCTTGGCGACGTCGGCGGCGACGCGGTCGATCATCGTCTTCAGGATGTCGAGCTCCTTCTTGGTCGCGACCAGCGGGACCATCACCTCCGGGGTCACCGTGTCGCCGGTCTCCCGGCTGACCGCGGAGGCGGCCTCGAAGATGCCGCGCACCTGCATCTCGTAGATCTCCGGATAGGAGATGCCGAGGCGGCAGCCGCGATGGCCGAGCATCGGGTTCGACTCCTTGAGCTCGAGCGCCCGCTGGCGGAGGGCCTCGGCGGAGGTGCCGGACGCCTTGGCGACCTCGGCGATCTCGGCCTCGCTGTGCGGCAGGAACTCGTGCAGCGGCGGGTCGAGGAGGCGCACGGTCACCGGCAGGCCGCGCATGATGCGGAACAGCTCGATGAAGTCGTTCCGCTGCATCGGCAGGATCTTGGCGAGCGCCGAGCGCCGGCCCTCCGAGGTCGAGGCCATGATCATCTCGCGGACGGCGACGATGCGGTCGGACTCGAAGAACATGTGCTCGGTCCGGCAGAGCCCGATGCCCTCGGCGCCGAACTCGCGCGCGGTGCGGGCGTCGGTGGGCGTCTCGGCGTTGGTGCGGACGCGAAGCCGGCGGAGGTCGTCGGCCCAGGCCATCAGCGTGGCGAAGTCGCCGGAGAGCTCCGGCTGGATCGTCGGCACCTCGCCGACGAAGATCTCGCCGGTGCCGCCGTCGATGGTCAGGATCTCGCCCTCCCTGACCGTGGTGCCGCGGACCATGAGCTGCTTCTTCGCGTAGTCGATGCGGAGCTCGCCGGCGCCGGAGACGCAGGGCCGGCCCATGCCGCGGGCGACGACGGCGGCGTGGCTGGTCATGCCGCCGCGGGTGGTGAGGATGCCCTCGGCGGCGTGCATGCCGTGGATGTCCTCGGGACTGGTCTCGATCCGCGTCAGGAGCACGCGCTCGCCCTTGGCGGCCCGCGCCTCCGCCTCCTCGGCGGAGAAGACGACCTTGCCCGAGGCGGCGCCGGGCGAGGCCGGAAGCCCGCGGGCGAGCACCGTCTTCTTCGCCTTGGGATCGAGGGTCGGATGCAGAAGCTGGTCGAGGGAGCTCGGGTTGATGCGGACGATCGCCTCCTTCTTGTCGATCACGCCCTCGGCGACCATGTCGACGGCGATCTTGAGCGCGGCCTTGGCGGTGCGTTTCCCTGAGCGCGTCTGCAGCATGAACAGCTTGCCGCGTTGGACGGTGAACTCGATGTCCTGCATGTCGCGGTAGTGGGTCTCGAGCTGGCCGCGCACGGCGTCGAGCTGCCGGAACACCTCCGGCATCGCCTCCTCCATCGAGGGCAGCGTCGACAGGTTCGCCTGCTTGCCGGCGACGGTGAGCTGCTGGGGCGTACGGATGCCGGCGACCACGTCCTCGCCCTGGGCGTTGACCAGGAATTCGCCGTAGAAGCGGCGGTCGCCGGTCGAGGGATCGCGGGTGAAGGCGACGCCGGTCGCGCAGTCCTCGCCCATGTTGCCGAAGACCATCGCCTGGACGTTGACCGCCGTTCCCCAGGACTCCGGGAGGTCGTGGAGGCGCCGATAGACGATGGCACGCTGGTTCATCCAGCTCTTGAACACTGCGCCGATGGCGCCCCAGAGCTGCCGCTTCGGGTCCTGCGGGAACGGCCTGCCGGTCTCCTCCTCGACCTTGGCCCGGAACGCCTTGACCACCTTCTCCAGGTCGTCGGCGTCGAGCTCGGTGTCGAGCGATACGCCCTTGTCGTCCTTGGCGTTGCCGAGAATGTCCTCGAAGTAGTGGTGCTCGACGCCGAGGACGACGTCGCCGTACATCGCGATGAATCGGCGATAGCTGTCGTAGGCAAAGCGCGGATTGCCAGAGAGCTTGGCGAGGCCCGCGACCGTCTCGTCGTTGAGGCCGAGGTTCAAGACCGTGTCCATCATCCCGGGCATCGACGCGCGCGCGCCGGAGCGAACGGAGACCAGCAGCGGATTCTTGGGATTGCCGAAGCGGGCTCCGACCGTCGCCTCGACCTTGGCGAGCGCCGCCTCGACCTCGGCGGCGAGGTCGGCCGGATAGCTCTCGCCGTTGGCGGTGAAGTGGGTGCAAACCTCGGTGGTGATGGTGAATCCTGGCGGCACCGGCAGGCCGAGATTGCACATCTCGGCCAGGTTGGCGCCCTTGCCGCCGAGCAGGTTCTTCATCTTCGCCGTGCCCTCGGCGATCCCGCCCCCGAATCCGTACACCCACTTGCCCATCTTCAGCCCTCGATCTTCGAGAAGTCGGCGATCGCGTCCATGCCGACGCGGATCTGCGAGAGGAGGCAGAGCCGGTTCTGGCGGAGATCCGCCTCCTCGGCATTGACCGTCACCCGGTCGAAGAAGTCGTCGACCGGCTGGCGAAGATCGGCGAGCGCGCCCATGGCGCCGGAAAAGTCCTCGTCGGCCAGAAACGGATCGGTCCTGGCCGCGACATCCGCAATGGCCTGGTGCAGGCGCGCTTCCTCCGGCGTGGCGAAGAGCCGAGGATCGGCGAGGCGGTCGTAGCGCGTGCCATCCTTCTTCTCCTCGATCCGAAGGATGTTGGCGGCGCGGCGATAGGCGACCAGCAGGTTGGCGCCGTCGTCCGATGCGAGGAAGCCCTTCAGCGCCTCGCCGCGCTGGATCAGGCGGACGAGATCGTCCTCGCCGCCCGGCACGGCGAAGACGGCGGCGAGGAGATCGTGCTTCAGGCCCTGGTCCTTGAGATGGACCTTGAGGCGGTCGGCGAGGAAATCGAGGAGTGCACTGGCGACGCCGTCGGCCTTGGCGCGATCGAATCCGGCATAGAGCGCATGGGCGCGCTCGAACAGCGCGATGAGGCCAAGGCGGAGCCTGTTCTCTATGATGAGCCGGATCGCGCCCAGCGCCGCGCGGCGAAGCGCGAACGGATCCTTGGAGCCCGTCGGCTTCTCGTCGATGGCGAAGAAGCCGACCAGGGTGTCGATCTTATCGGCGAGCGCGACCGCCACCGACACCGGGGCGGTCGGGCAGCGGTCGTCGGGGCCTTTCGGAGCGTAGTGCTCGGCGATGGCGTCGGCGACCATTTCCGGCTCCCCGTCGTGGCGGGCGTAGTAGCGACCCATCACGCCCTGGAGTTCCGGGAACTCGCCGACCATGCCAGTCGTGAGGTCGGCCTTGGCGAGGTGTCCGGCACGCTCGGCTCGAGCCGGATCGCAACCGGGAATCGTCGGCGCCAGCCACTTGGCGAGCGCGGCGATACGCTCGGCTTTCTCGGCGACGGTACCGAGGCGCTGGTAGAAGAGGACGGCGCCGAGGTCGGCGACGCGATCCGCCAATTTTCTCTTGCGGTCCTGGTCCCAGAAGAAGCGCGCATCGGACAGCCGCGCTCTCAGCACGCGCTCGTTGCCGGCGACCACCTGCTTGCCGCCGTCCTCGTTCTCCATGTTGGAGACGACGACGAAGCGGGGCGCCAGCGTGTCGTCGAGGCGGAGGCAGGCGAAATACTTCAGATGCGCCCGCATCGAGGTGGTCAGCACCTCCACCGGCAGGTCCATGAAGGCGTCGTCGATCCTGCCGAGCAGCGGCACCGGCCACTCGACGAGACCGGTCACCTCGTCGAGGAGGCCGTCGTCGACGCGGAGTTGCAGCCCGTTCTCGCCGGCGCGCTGGCCGGCGATGCGGCTGATATAGGCGCGCCGCTCGGCGGCATCGACCATGACGAAGGCGCGGTCGAGCTTGTCGGCGTAGTCGGAGAAGGAGGTGACGGCGAAGGGCTCGGGCGCAAGGAAGCGGTGGCCGATGGTCTCGTTGGTGAAGCCCATGGCGCCGCCGCCGAGATCGATCTTGCCGACGACGGTCTCACCGTCGAAGACGCAGAGGACGGCGTGAAGCGGCCTGACCCAACGCTGGCTCCAGGTCGCCCAACGCATCGACTTCGGCCATTCGAAGGCCTTGATCAACGCCGGCACGATCTCGGCCAGGACCGCCGACGTGGCGCGGCCGAGCTGGCGTTGGACGGCAAAATAGAAGACGCCCTTACCGCTGTCGCGCTGCTCGGCCTGGTCGAGGCTGGCCAGACCCGCCGCCTTGAGGAAACCGTCGATGGCGCCCTGGGGAGATCCGACACGCGGACCTTTCCGCTCGACCGTGCGGTCGGGCTGGGCCGCGGGCAGATCGGCGGCCACGGCGGTCAGCCGTCGGGGCCCGGCATATGTCGTGACGGCATCCTTCGCGAGCGCGAAGCCGGCCTCGGTCAGCAGCGCCGCGAGCCGCTCCTTCAGCTGCGCGGCGGCGCGGCGTTGCATCCTGGCCGGGATCTCCTCAGAGCGCAGCTCGAGCAGAAACTCAGGCATGGCTCTCCGCCACCCAGGCCTCGCAGCAGGCTTTCGCCAAGGTGCGGACGCGCCCGATATAGGCTTGGCGCTCGGTCACGCTGATGACGCCGCGCGCGTCGAGAAGATTGAACAGGTGGCCCGCCTTCAGCACCTGGTCGTAGGCCGGCAGCGCCAGCTTGTTCTTCAGCAGCAGCTCGCATTCGCGCTCGGCGTCCTGGAAATGGCCGAACAGCCGCTCGGTGTCGGCGACCTCGAAGTTGTAGGTGGAGTACTCGACCTCGGCGCGATGGTAGATGTCGCGATAGGTCTTGCCGCCCCGGTCCTTCGGCACGCCGTCGAAGTCGAGATCGAAGATGCTGTCGACGCCCTGGATGTACATCGCCAGCCGCTCGAGTCCGTAGGTGATCTCCGCCGGAACCGGGTTGCACTCGATGCCGCCGACCTGCTGGAAGTAGGTGAACTGGCTCACTTCCATGCCGTCGAGCCAGACCTCCCATCCGAGACCCCAGGCGCCCAAGGTCGGGTTCTCCCAGTCGTCCTCGACGAAGCGGATATCGTGCGCCAAGGGATCGACGCCGAGGCGCTTCAGGCTGCCGAGGTAGCGCTCCTGGATGTCGGCCGGCGACGGCTTCATGATCACCTGGAACTGGTAGTAGTGCTGGAGCCGGTTCGGGTTCCCGCCGTAGCGCCCGTCCTTCGGACGCCGCGAGGGCTGCACATAGGCGCAGTTCCACACCCGGTCGGGACCGAGCGCGCGCAAGGTCGTCGCCGGATGCGAGGTTCCGGCGCCCATCTCCATGTCGTAGGGCTGGAGGATGACGCAGCCCTGCTCCGCCCAATAGGTCTGCAGGGTCAGGATCAGGGACTGGAAGCTGGTCGGGCGGGGGGGCGCCATCGTCCGGTCCGGGGTTTTTGCGGTGCAGCGATATACCCAGGGGTCCGGGGCTGGGTCAAGGCGACATAAGGCGAGCCGAGGGATTGCCGGCGGCGGTGCCGGCCCTCTACCCTCCTCCCGCCCTATCGCCCTGGGCCTCTTCGGGAATCGCCCATGACCGAGTTTGAGAAGTTCCGCCAGAAGTTCCGTATTCCGGCGTTCACGATCCGCGCATTCCGGCATTGGACCTGGTCGCTCCGGCCGGTCCATTCGACGCTCGGCGCCGGCGTCATCTCCGCCAACCGATACGAGCCGCACTTCTCCGGCATGACCGCAGAAGAATGCGCCGAGCTCGCCCTGGTGGTGAAGGAAGTCGAGACCAGGCTCAAGGGCGCCTTCGGCTACGACAAGATCAACTACCTGATGCTGATGATGGTCGACCCGCATGTGCACATGCACGTCATCCCGCGCTATGCGTCGCCTAGGGACTTCGCCGGCGTGACATGGACCGACGAGGGTTGGCCGAAGCCGCCCAATTCCTCGGCCGGCCCGACGCTGAGCGACGCCCAGGCCGAGGCGATGCGGAAGGCGCTGACCTAGCCCGGATAGGGACACTCCACGCGACCGCAAGCGCGGGCGGCCTTGGGCGAGAGATAGGTCTCGCACGCCGGGCACTTGACCATGTCCTCGCCGGTCGGCGCGCGGGCCCGCTCGCGGGCGAGGGTCGCCCCCTCGTCGCGGGTGACCTTCTGGACCCGCTGCCACCAGCGATAGCCGAACCAGACCGCGGCGATGACCGCGGCCAGAAGCAAGATCTTGCCGAAGCTGAAGGCGAACATGCGGCGTCAGTCCGCCGCCTCGGCGCGCCGGACCACCAGGCGGGTCGCCTCGCCGAGCCACCTCGCGGTCTCCGCATCGACCAGCGGCGTCAGGGTCTCGCGGACCCGCCGGTGATAACCGTTGAGCCAGTCGATCTCGGTCTGCACGAGCAGCGACGGCTCGACCAGGGCGAGGTCGATCGGCGCGCAGGTGAGCGTCTCGAACCCGAGCATCGGGCGCTCGGCGCCGGCCATCTCGACCGGCACCACCGTCACCAGGTTCTCGACCCGGATACCGTAGCCGTCGGTCTTATAGTAGCCGGGCTCGTTGGAGACGATCATCCCGGGCTTGAGCGCCTGGGTGTTCGGCAGCTTCGAGATCCGCTGCGGGCCCTCGTGCACCGAGAGGTAGCTGCCGACGCCGTGGCCGGTGCCGTGGTCGTAGTCGAGACCTGCCTGCCACAGCGGCAGGCGCGCCAGCGCATCCAGCTGGCTGCCGGTGGTGCCGGCCGGGAAGCGCGCGAGCGCAAGCGCGATATGGCCCTTGAGCACCCGGGTGAAGCGGTCGCGCTCCTCGGCCGTCGGTCGTCCTCCGATCGCGATGGTTCGGGTGATGTCGGTGGTGCCGTCGAGATACTGGGCGCCGGAATCGATCAGGTAGAGCTCGCCCGATTTGATCGGCCGGTCGGTGTCCGGCGTCGCCTTGTAGTGGACGATGGCCCCGTTGGGACCGGCGCCGGAGATCGAATCGAAGCTCAAGTCGCGGAAGCGCTCGCCGTCGCGGCGGAAAGTCTCCAGGCGATCGGACGCGGCAATCTCGGTGAGCTCGCCATTGGGCGCTGACTTGGCGAGCCAGGAGAGAAATTTGGCGACCGCGGCGCCGTCGCGCACATGGGCGACCTTGGTGCCGGCGATCTCCGCCGGGTTCTTGCAGGCCTTGGCGAGCTGGCAGGGATCGGCGGCGCGGACCACCTCGGCCTTCGCCGTCTCCAGCCGCTGGAACACCCAGGAAGGCGCCGAGCGCGGATCGGCGAGGACGCTCTTGCCGGCGAGCTCGTCGAGCCCGGGGCCGAGCTCGCCCGGTTCGCGCAGGCGCACATGGTTGCCGAGATGGCTTCTCGCCGCCGGCGTCAGCTTGCGCCGGTCCATGTAGAGGTCGACCGCGCCGTCGGCCTTGAGCACGGCGAATCCCAGCGGCAGCGGCGTCCTGGAGACGTCGCGGCCGCGGAGATTGAGAAGCCAGGCAAGCGAGTCGGGTTGGGTGATCACCGCCGCGACGGCGCCGGCCTCGGCCACCGCCTGTCCCATACGGCGGCGCTTCTCGTCGGCCGCCTCGCCGGCATAGGCGAGGTCGTGGGGGACCACCGGGGCGAGCGGCGGCGGCGGCTGGTCGGTCCAGACCGCGTCGACCAGATTGGTCTCGACGGCGAGGAGGCGGGCGCGAGCGCGGGCGCAGGCGGCGGCGATCCGCGCCACCTCCTCGACGGTATGGAGCCACGGGTCGTAGCCCAGCGTTTCGCCCGGCTTCAACGCCTCGGCGAGCCAGGCGTCCAGCGGCTGCTCGCTCGAGTGGCGGTACTCGAAGGTGCCGCCGTCGACCTGGGAGCGCACCTGCAAAGTGTAGCGCCCATCGACGAAGATCGCGGCGCGATCGGCGAGCACGCAGGCGAGGCCGGCCGAGCCGGTGAAGCCGGTGATCCAGGCAAGCCGCATCGCACGTGGCGGCACGTATTCGCCCTGGTGCTCGTCGGCGCGCGGGATCAGGAAGCCGACCAGGCGGCGCTTGGCGAGTTCGGCGCGGAGCGCGGCGACGCGGGGGCCGCGGTCGGCCTTGGCCGCTGGATCGGCCTCCGGCAGCGTCGCCCGGAGCGCCCGGAGCTGCGCCTCGAGCGCCGGGCTCGGCTCAGCCGCCACCAGATTTGGCCAGTCGGCGTCGTCGGCCGGCACCGCGCCGGCATTCACCCCGGCGATCAGGGCCTTGACCTCCGCGACCCCGAGGGAGCTGCCGGCCTTGCTCAATAGACGGGCAAGGGCGTCATCGCCTTGATACGTGGCGCGGCATGCGGACATCGGTTGAAGCTCGCTCGAGGGGCTGGTTCCGGCCGGATATTAACCGCCGCCGTCGGCCAAGTCGCCGGCCGTCTCGGGCCTCGCTGCAATACCGCCCGAGTCGCCATGATTTTGCCATAAAGCGTGTGTGGACATGCGGTTAGCGCATTGCTGCATTGCAATATACACCCTCGTCGGCATGGCTCCCCCAACCTATATTCCGGGGGCGCGGGCAACCCGTGCATCCGAGCTATTCCCCCAAGAAGAAAGGTACCGACCATGTCCCTTGATATCATGTACGAAACCGAGGTCCTGGGTCGGTCCGTCAGCGTCACGAGCCGCCGGACCGATCTTGCGCAGATGGTGCGTGAGGTACGGCAGGAGCGCGCCGAAATCCTGGGCGGCGCGATCGGCAAGACGATCGCCAATGCCGCGCTGAAGCTGGGTTACGGCCTGAAGAAACTCGCCCACGCCGTCGAGTCCTGGCGTCAGCGCCGGGCGACCTATGGCGAGCTGAGCCAGCTCGACGACCGGCTGCTGGCCGACATCGGCATCCAGCGCGCCGACATCCAGGTGATCGCCGCGGCGTCCACAGATCGCCGTGTCGGCAGTGGCCGGGAGCCTTCGGCGGTCGGCCTCACCCGCGCCGTCTGACCTCTTCACCCCTCCAGCAACCCGCGGCGGCGGGCTCTCCCGCCGCCGCTTTTCTTTTCAAGACCAACGTCAGCCACTCGCCGCGACGGATCCGCTGCTCGACTATCAGGCCCTGGCGGCGATAGGCCTGGAAGACCAGCGGGCCCTGGCCGACCAGCAGCCCTGCCAGCACCGCGCGCCCACCCGGCGCCAGCCGCGCCGCCAGCGGCCGCGCTAGGCGCACCAGCGGGTTCGCCAGGATGTTGGCAAGGACGAGGTCGAAGGGTCCGGCCAGGCGCGGGCTCTGGAAGCCCGAGCTGACCACCCCTCGAAACCCGCGGCCGAGGCCGTTGATCCTGGCGTTGTCGCCGGCGGTCCTCACCGCCACCGGGTCGTTGTCGGCGCCGGTGACCGCGACATGCCAGGCCTTGGCCGCAGCAATGGCGAGGATGCCCGAGCCGCAGCCGAGATCGAGCACACGCGGCCGTCGGAGGCGCTGGCGCAACCGATCGATCGCCAGGAGACAGCCGGAGGTCGATCCGTGCTCGCCCGAGCCGAAGGCGACCGCCGCCTCGATGGCGAGCGGGATGGTCGAGGCCGGAGCCGGCCCGCGCGTATGACGGCCATGGATGTAGAAACGCCCGACCCGGAAGGGCGGGAAGCGCCGATAGGTGGCCTGGACCCAGTCGGCGACCGGCTCGGCTCTGATGCTCGCGGCCGGCGCCGACCATCCCCCGCCCTTGGCGACGAGCGCGAGCGCATCGGCAATCGCCTCCCGATCCGGCTCGGCCCTGAAGAACGCCTCGATGCGCCAGCGATCGGCCGCAACCTCGACCGAGGCGACGGCATCGGCGACGCCGTCGAAGACATCGGAGAAGGCCGGGACCGCCACCGGCAGCACATCGAATTCGACGAACCAGCCGGCGATCGGCCGAGCCGCCTCGCCGCTCACGAATCGCCTCGCCGAAGGCGCGCCGAGGGGCTCCGGATTCCGCCGCAATCCGCGCGATTTTGCCAACACGGACAGACACCGCTATAGGACGCGGCTCTCTCGATGCGGGTGCGCATGCTCAAGATCCTCGGCGTTGTTCTCGCCCTCTCCCTAACGGTCACCCCGACGCTCGCGCAAGCCCAGGCGTCGCCGCCGGCCGCCAAGGCGACCGCGGCGAAAGGCAAGGTCCAGGCGACGAAGGCCAAAGCCAAGCGGCAAGCGGCGGCGACTCCCGAGAAAGCGCGCAGCAAGGCGAAGGCGAAGAGGCTCGCAGCGGCACCGACGCGGGCTCGCGTCACCCTCACGCGACCCGGCGACATCCTCAAGCCGAACCCGGCCCGCGACTGATCTCGCCGAGATCGAACGCCATACCCCTGAGGATCGCCTCGGCCGGCTCGGTATAGCGCCCGTCCGGCGCGTGCAGCACGAGCCCCGGAAGGAGCCGAAGCGGTGTGCGCACACCGGCCCTCGCCTCGACGATCACCCGCTTCGCCGCCTCGCCCGCCTTCGGCCAGAGCGGCGCCACCACGATGCCGCCGGCGCGGCCTTGCAGCAGCGTCAACAGATCTGCAAGGCGGTCGGCGCGCTGGATGAAGGTGACGGCCCCGCCCGGCGACACCGCCTTGAGCGCGGCCTCGACCCAGGCGTCGAGCCCGTCGGCGTCGACATGGGCGCGACGGCGGCCCGGATCGGGCGGCGGATCGGCGCGGCCAGCCTCGAGAAAGGGTGGGTTGACCATCGCCCGGTCGAAGCCGCGCAGGCCGGCAGGCAGCCGCGTCACGTCGCCGTCGCGGACGGTGAACCGGTCGCGGCCGTTGAGGGCCGCGTTCTCGCGAGCGAGCGCTGCTGTCGTCGGATCGACCTCGAGGCCGACGACCGTAAGATCCTCGACCCGCGCCATCAGGCAGAGCGCCGCGGCCCCGGCGCCCGTGCCGAGATCGAGCACGCGTTCGCCGGGGCGTGCGCGGACGGCGGCGGCCAGCAGCACCGGATCGATCGCCGCCCGATAGCCATCGCGTGGCTGGCGGAGCCGCACTCTGCCGCCGAGCAATCGGTCCTCGGTCAGCCCTTCAGCCATCGGAGGACGTCTCGCCCGCTTCGGCGAGGACGCGGCGGGCGTGCACGTGGTCCGTCTCGGCGACGGCGAGGCGCCGGGGAAACCCCTGGATCCCGGCCTCGACGGCGCTGACATGCGCGTCGAGGACGACCGCTTCGATCCCGGCATCGGCGAGGAGCGCCAGCAGGAACGACAGCCGGACCGGATCCCTGGTGCGGACGAGCTCACGCATCTGTCGGCTTGACCCGTCCCCTGTCGGACCTATGCTTGGCCCGGCCGTGCCGGGGCCACCTTCTCAGTCGGCCAACGTCGCGTGAGCCCGGGCCCGTCGTCAAGGCGACTAGGGGGGATGATGCCAGTCGTCGTCAATCTGGAAGACGAACGCAAGCGCAAGCCCTCGCTCGACGCCCTCGGCGGCCTGGTCGCCGCCGACCTCAAGCGGGTCAACGAGATCATCCTCGCCCGCATGCAGAGCAAGGTGCCGCTGATCCCCGAGCTCGCCGGCCACATCATCGCCGCCGGCGGCAAGCGCCTCCGCCCGATGCTGACGCTCGCCACCGCGCGGCTCTGCGGGCACACGGGCGACCGCCACCTCGGGCTCGCCGCCTCGGTCGAATTCATCCACACGGCGACCTTGCTGCACGACGACGTGGTCGACGAGTCCTTGCTTCGCCGCGGCCACGATACCGCCAACGCCATCTGGGGCAACCAGGCGAGCGTGCTGGTCGGCGACTTCCTGTTCACCCGCGCTTTCCAGCTCATGGTCGAGAACGGATCGCTCAAGGTGCTGGACATCCTCTCGAACGCATCGGCCCTGATCGCCGAGGGCGAGGTCGCCCAGCTCATCACCTCCAACGACACCTCGACCACCGAGCAGGCCTATCTCGACGTCATCCGCGGCAAGACCGCCCAGCTCTTCGCGGCCGCCGCAAGGGTCGGTGCGATCGTCGCCGAGCGGCCGCGGGCCGAGGCCGACGCGCTCGAGAGCTACGGCATGAATCTCGGCATCGCCTTCCAGCTGGTCGACGACGCGCTCGACTACGCCGCACGCCAGGCCGAGCTCGGCAAGACCGTCGGCGACGACTTCCGCGAGGGCAAGATCACGCTGCCGGTGATCCTGGCGTTCATGCGCGGCAGCGAGGACGAGCGCCGCTTCTGGCGGCGGGCCCTCGAGGACGGCGAGCAGACCGAGGCCGACCTCGCCGAGGCGATCCGGCTGATGGAGCGCCACGGCACCATCGTCGACACGCTGGCGCGCGCGCGCCACTACGGCGCCATCGCCCGCGACGCGCTCGGGCTCTTCCCCGACCACCCGATCAAGCGGGCGCTCGCCGAGGCGATCGACTTCGCCATCGAGCGCGGCTACTGAGCCCGTTCAGGGTTGCGGGAGGCCGTCGGCAGAGCTATAACCCCCGCCCATTCGGGGCGTAGCTCAGCCTGGTAGAGCGCTTGCTTCGGGAGCAAGAGGCCGGAGGTTCGAATCCTCTCGCCCCGACCAGATCCCGCCATTCCCAAACGATCACCCCTTCACCGAGGGATTGTTGGCGATGAAGGTCAGGTAGGGCAGCCGCCCGACCGACCAGGCAGCCAGCACGTAGGCGACCACCAGCGTGACCAGCGCCGACAGGAAGAAGCCGTAGCCGTAGTAGGCGAAGCCCATCCGGACGGAGACCAGGCTGAATCCGAGGTTGGTCGCGAACAAGAGGAAATAGACGAACAGCAGCTTCCTTCGGAGGTCGAAGTAAGCGAGCACGACGCTGACGAACGCCATCAGCACGTGGAAGAACGAGCCGGTGACGCCGAGCCGGAACATGCCGAGGCCGATCAGGTTGACGCCGATGAGCGACAGGATCGTCGGCGCCGAGAGCACGACGAAGGCGGTGATGCAGCCCTGGAAGATGGCGACGTTGCGGAGCCCCCGGGTCAGGCTCGCCATTATCTCCTGGTGGTCCTCGCTGAGCTTCCGCCAGGTCGCGTGTCCGGAGACGTCCTTGTAGAAGTTCTGGTAGCGCTCGAAGAAGTCGGTCTCGACCGACAGCACGAAGACGGCGATCGCCGGCACCACCGTCAGGTATGCGAGGAACATCGTCGAGTCGTAGAGCGGATAGGAGACCATGACCGCGGCGATCTCGTCGCGGTCCGGAAGCGTCCACATCACCCATTTGTCGACCCAGACCGCGAGATTGTAGAAGAGCGCGCCCAGCGTCAGCTCCCAGTACTTGCGCGCAGCCGCGAGGAAGGCGAAGGGCCGGATGAATCCGTAAGGAAACTCGACGAAGACGCGAGCGACCTCGAGCGAAAGGAGGAGCGCCAGGCCGAGCGAGAAGCCGGTCAGCATGCCGGCGGCACCCCAGTACTTGCCGAGCAGGACCGCGAGGCCGAAGGCCGAGGACATGCCGACGGCGAAGCCGATAGTGATCGAGCGGAAGTCGCGAAGCGCCGACAGGAACACGCCGACGTACCAGACGAACGAGATGACGAAGTAGTTGGCGAAGGCCGCCACCCGAACCGCCGGATCGAGCGCGGCGTAGACGCCGTAGAACCAGCCGACGACCGGAATCTGGATCAAGAGCACGATGAAGCCGCCGACGAGCATTCCCGGCGTCTCCTTCACCTTCTTCTCGTAGATCCGGTCGGCGAGGTAGCGGGTCGCGATCATCATCAGCGGGCCGGCCGTCACCAGCGAAAAGCCGAAGTTGTAGATGACGACGATGCGGAAGACCTTCATTTCCTCCTCGTCGAGCCACCTCAGGCCGATGATGTCGATCGAGGCGAGCGCCAGGATGGTCATGATCCAGGGCCCGGTCGAGACGATGGAGGCGTGCGCGAAGCTCGCCACGACGCCCATCAGGTCGTCGCGTCGCGCCAGCTTGCGGAGCTCGAAGCCGATGCCGGCCATCAGCCGGCCTCCCGTTCGACGGGAGGTTCAGGGATATCAGGTCTCTGGTCCGGCTGCTCGGCGAGCTGGACGTAGAGTTCGCCATAGGCCTGCTCGACCAAGCGCTGGTCATAGAAGGCCTTGCAGCGTTCGCGGATGGCGTTCGAGCATTTGTCGTACCAGTCCTGGTCGGTCAACAGGCGCCGGATCGCCATTGCGGTCGCGCGCGGGTTGGACAGGCCGGTGACCTCGCCGCCGGGGCCGAGATTCGGGCTCTCGTCCTCGCGCCCGTAGATCAGCTCGGAGCACGACCCCACATTGGTCGTGACGGACGGCACGCCCGCGGCTCCGGCCTCGAGCACCACCAGCGGCTGCCCCTCGCTGATCGAGGTCAACACATTGACATCGACATAGCTCAACACCTCGTCGAGCTTCTTCCTGCCGGTGAACTCGAAGGCGCCGCCAAGGCCGAGGCCATCGACCATCTGCTTGCACTCCTCGTAGTAGGCCGGGTCCTCCTCGTAGGGACCGATCATCAGGCATTTCACGTCGGGCACGCTGCGCCTGAGGATGTCGGCGGCACGGATGTAGCTCTTGACGTCCTTGATCGGAACGACGCGGCCGATGAGCGCCACGGTCGGCGGTCGCGGGCCCGGATTGCGCTTGACGTTGGAGAAACGCTCGACGTCGACGCCGTTCGGAATGACCCACATCTTCGAGCGGTCGGCGCCGTCGGCGATCTGAAGGCGCTGATTTCCCTCGAACAGCGTGATGATCCCGGTCGCCGCCTCGTAGCAGGCCCGGCTGTAGGTGACAAAGCTGTCGACCCAGAGATCCTTCAGCCCCTTCTCGCCACCCTCGACGTCGAGGCTGGTCGAGTCGACCTCGAATAGCCAGTCCGCCATCGCGATCTCGACGCGGCGCTCGTTGGTGTAGATGCCGTGCTCGGTCAGAAGCAGCGGCCGCCCCGTCTCCAGCGCCGCCCGCGCGCCCCACAGCCCGGCGTAGCCGGTAGAAACCGCGTGGTAGACCTTGGCCGGCGGTAGCTCCGACAGCAGCACCGAATAGAGCCCGGCCATCAGCGCCCGCCAGGTCCAGAAATAGTGAAGGAAGGAGCTCTCCTTGTGGGTCCGCCCGTACATCCGCACGAGCTGGCGCCACGCCGCCGGCGAGTCGAGCAGGAGGCTGCGGCCGACCCGTCCCGCGTGCGGGCGGAGGATCTCGAGCATCTGCGCCACCTCGGCCAGCCCGCCGCGGCGCTGGACACGCAACAACACCGGCTCGAGCTCGCGGGTCAGGCGCTCGAGGCCGAACATGAAGCGCGGTCCCTTGGGCAGATCCTGGATGAAGACGTGGGTGATGCCGGTCACGTTCGCCGGCAGCTCGTAGCGCATGGCCAATGACGCGTCCTTGGGCAGGAGCGAAACCAAATGGAAGGTGAGGCTCTTGCTGCCGCGGATCAGGTCGTGGGTCCAGGTCGACACGCCGCCGGCGACGTACGGGTAGGTGCCTTCGAGGATCAGGCAGATGTCGGCGATGGGCGGCTTCACGGCCTTCATCCGCCAGCCCCCTTCTCCGCCGACGCCACCGCCCACAGCTCGAGCATGTCGGGGACCTGTGGCGGATGCTTGCCGCCGGGCTGGAACAGGTGGCGGTGCATCTGCATCGCCTCACGCAGGCGGTCGTAGCGTCCGAGCTTGAACAACGCCTCGAGTTTCCAGAGGACTATATCGACGGTCAGCACTCCGCGCGCCCCGGCGACGGTGAACCAGCTCGCCGCGGCATCGTAGCGATGCTCGCGCACCAGGAGCCGGCCGACGGCGAGCCACAGCTCCGGCTCGCGCGGGCGGATCTTGAGGGCCGCCTGATAGCCGTCGAGCGCGCGGATGCGGTTGTTGCGCTCGCGCTCGGGATCGAGGAGGCCGGTGAAGGCGTAGTCGTCGTGGTGGCGCGCCAGACGCCGGCGCGGGCCGTAGCTGTGCGGCCGTTCGCTTACCCTCCTCGATAGCTCCTGGGCGCGGGCGAGGAACCGCCCCTCGATGGTCGCGACCGCGGTTGCCGCCTGGGTGCGGACCGACGGGTCGATGTCGGTCAGGGCGAGCTTGAGCGCCGGCGTGAAGCCTGGCCGGAAGTGCCGGGTCAGGAGCCCGATGACGAGCCGCTTCCTCACCGCGTCACCACTGGAGAGGATGTCGGCGAAGCTCTCGACGCCGGCGCCGGTCTTCTGCTGCTGACGCCTGAGCAAGGACTCATAGAGGTCGGTGACGGGCGAGCGCGTCTCGGTCGGGAACAGGCTCGCATACCACGCCGGGAAGTCGAACAGGTCGCGATGGAAGGCAACGAGCAGGAGCCCGGTAGCAAGCGCCACGAACGGCCCGGCCGGCCCGAGTCCGGCGGTGGCGGCGAACAGAAACCAGGCGAGCTGGTTGCGGCGGATCCGCCGGCCGATCCACCTGGCCCAGAGAAACAGCGTCATCGACACGGCGGCGTGGAGCAGGAGCCACTCGACCAGATCGATGCCGAACGTCACGAGCAGGTAGAGAAGCACCAGCTCGGCCGCCAGCGCCGGAACCGCGGCGAGCACCTGGAGCAGGCGCTGGCCGATGACGATACGCCGCTTGTCGGCAATGCGCCGGCGGAGTCGCGGGAGAGCCCTAGCGCCGGACGTCACGACGATGCAGCTCCTCGATCTCGAAAGTCGGTCGCACCCGATCGGCCATGACGTTGAGCCGGATGTTGATGTCGTCTTTCAGCTTGCGGATGACAAGTCGCGCGCCGGCGCCGTTGGTCGCCGGCAGAAGGACGGCGAAGCGCCGGCCGACCGGCCGCCACTGGAAGGCAAGGTCGGTCTCCCGGAGCCACTGGCCGACGGAGACCGCGACGATCTTGCCGACGACGATCGCCTCGTCGCGCGAGAGCTCGCCGTCCCCCTCGAACCCGACGACGATCAGCGTCAGATCGAAGTCGACACGCTCGGCCAGCTTGGTCAGGAACTCCCTCTGGCGGTCGAAGAGCTGGGCGGACAAAAGGCCGGCTTCGGGATCGAGGATGCGGTCGGAGGACGCGTCCTCGAAGCGTTTGGCGATCGCGAGGTTGCTGCCGATCCAGTCGCACAGGAGCCGGAAATTCTCGATCGTCACCGGCGTCAGATCGAGAAGGCCGACCGTCTCGACCTTGAGCAGCCCGAAGACCTCGCCGGTTTCCGGGTCCTGGAGCGGCCCCGCCAGCACGCCTTCGCCTGCCAGCTCCTTCTCGTCGGCCTGGCGGGCGACGCAGAGCAGCCTCCGCTCGGCGATCGCCCGGCGGTAGAGCGAGTGGTCTTCAGGGATCGAGCGCAGATAGCGCTCGCCGTCCTTCCAACCGAAGGCGTGGGTCAGATCGATCTCCGCCTCCTTCAGCCGCCAGATCGAGAATTTCTCCGGGTTGAGGATCGCCGAGACCAGCGCATTGGCGCCGTCGACGACGCCGGCCGCGTCCAGGCGCTCGACCGCCATCGCCGCGCGGAAGACGGTGAGCAGCGTGCGGAACTGGCCGGCGATCCGGGCCTCCAGCTCGTCCTTGGCCGTCGACATGCTTTCATAAGCCGCGGTGATGACCTGGGCCTGAGTCTCGGCCTCGACGAGATTTCGCCGGAGTTCGGTACGCTCCCGCAGGTGCCGCGAGCGCAGCTCGCCGACCACGAGGCCCGCAGCCACCCACATCAGCGGCGTCTTCGACAGCTCGAAGAGGTAGGCGAAGAGGTCGAGGGCGAGCGGCTGCGGCGGGATGTTGCCGACGAGGAGCGCCACCGACGCGGCGACCGCCGCGAGCAGACCTTCGTTGGTGCCATATTGCATGCTGATAAGAACGACCACCGCCCAGAACGGGTGGGGGGCAACATCGCGGAAACGGTCGCCGTCGAAGACCAAGCGGTCGAGGGCGAGGGCGAGGGCGAAGAAGATCGCCATTTCGAACAGCGCGGTGGCGCGGAGCCCGAGCAGCTCACGCGGGGCCTCGTCCTCGGACCTGGCCGAGCTCATCTCGCCGCGGGCGCCGTCCGCGCCGCGAGACGATCGGCTATCTGCGCCGCCAGCCGCTGGGCGGTCGCGGTCACGGTGTCGCCGGCGGCGCTCGGCGCGCCGACCTCGCTGAAGCTGCCGCCCCAGAGGACGGCGCCGTCGCGCCCGACCAGCCGCGCCGTCACCGCCACCGCCGGGTCCGGCCTGAGCCCGTAGCGATATCCGAAATCCTGGACCGATCCGACGAGGACGGCATCGACGTCGAGCGCCTCGGCGACCTCGCGCGCCACCGTCTCCCGCCCGATTTCCTTGCCGTCGAGGCGCTTGTCGATCAGCCGGCGGCGGACGTCGCTTTCCTCGATCTGGATGAACAGGCGCCGGTTGTAGAGCTCGGTCGCGACGAGCTGGCCCATGATCTGGCCCGCATGCGGGTGGGCCGAGAGATTCTCCAGAGGCAGGACCGCGATCGTCATGCCGCGCCGCGGCGGCGTCCCCTCGGCGACGAAATCGCGGAGGCTGCTGGCGCCGCTGGCGCAGGCGGCGAGCGCGCCGGCGGCGAGCGCGACCAGGATCTGATGTCTCAGTAGCGCCACAGCAGATACCCCCCGATCCGCGTCACCGTCGCGTCGGTGCCGCGGGATGCGGTCAGGCTGTGGCTCACCACCATGCCGAGCTCGAGGCTCGTGTAGGGCTCGAAGGCGAGATCGGCGCCGAAGAACGGGCCGTTCGCATTGAGCCGGTCGTAAGCGTAGCCGCTGTAGACGTTGTAGCGGACATCCTGGGCGAGGTTGCCGGAGAGCCCGGCCGTGCCCGAATGGACCTCGCGCGAGACCACCGACAGGAGCGGGTATTCGAGGCCGAAAGAATCGACCGCCGTTTTGCGGCTGGCCAGGTATTCGGCGTCGACGCCGTAGGCGAGCGTCAGCGACGGCGGCCCCTGGACCACGGTGTAGGCAAGCTCGAAGCCGGGGCCGACGAAGTGAGCGACGTCGGAGCGGCCGTCGACCCCGTAGCGGCCTGCGGCGAGGCGACCGGCGACGCGCCAGCCGGTGCCGATGATCCGCTCGTACCCGATCTGAGCGCGGTCGGTGCGCGCCTGGCTGACGAGGCCGTCCACGACGTCCCAATAGGGATCATGGAGGATCAGCCCGAGCCGGACCGTGCCCTCGGCGAGCGGGCGCGTGTGGCGAACCGCTGCGCCGACGGTGCCGGTGCCGCCGATCAGGGAAAGCCGCGTCAGGCCGCCGGTCTCGTGCTCGATCGAGGTGTAGCCTTCGCCGCGGAATCGCTTCCCATCGAAGCTTCCGAGCGTACCGTCCAGCCGGCGGACGACGGGGGCATTGAGGTCGTTGCCCTCGACGGCGAAGCCGACGACGGAAGTGCCGGCGAGCGCCTCGCCCGACAGCCGCGCGACGATCTGGCGGTCGGCCTTCTTGACCTTGCGATGATCGACGTCGAAGCGAACGCGCGGGCCGTATTCGCGCAAGAGCTCGGCCTTGGCCCTGACCAGGCTCGGATCGTCGGGATTGAGGCCGAGGGCGCGGTCGTAGAGCCCGACCGCCCGGCGCCAGCCGCCGAGCTGGGTCTCGACGCTGGCGAGGGCCGCCATCACCTCGACCGAGCTGGGCACCTCGGCGAGGAGCGCCTCGAGCTCGGCCTTGGCGTCCTGGGCGGCGCCGGTTTCCATCATCAGCCGCGCCTTGGTCAGCCGAAGCCGGCGGGCCGCAGCGGCGGTCTCGGCATCGACCGGAGCCGGCACCGCCTGCGCCACCTCGCCCCTCGCGGGCACGATGGTAATGGCGCCGAGCTGCCGGACGATCGGATCGGGTCTGGCGGCAGGCGGGGCGATCGCTTCCGGCTTCGGCGCCTCGACCGCCCGAGGCGCCGGCGGCTTCGGCGGCTCGGGCGCCGGGATCGGCGTCGGTGGCCGCGAAGGGGCGGGGGCCTGGGCGACCACGCCGGCCGCCCTCGTTCCCGTCAACCGGATCTCGATCCCGCGCGCCAGCGGCGTGACCGAGACATTCCGACCCGGTTGCGGGACCAGCCGCAGCTGCCGGCCCTCCGCTTTCGCCGACTCGATCCAGGCCGGCAGCATGGCCACGGCATCGCGAACGGCAGCCGAATCGACCTCGCGGTCGACCGTCACGATCACGGCGCTGCCATCGGGATTGGATGTCGCCGCGACCCGATCGGGCCAGAGAAAGCGGAGGCGGGCGCCGCCTTCGCCGCTGCTGGCCTCGACCGCCATCGACGACTGGGCGGCATCGGCGGCCAGGGGGCCGGTCAGTAACGCCGCCGCAACGCACATCCCGAGACGAATGGCTGCGAGGGTGTTCACGAACCTCATTGCGCCTGCGTGCCGATCCTAGTACCCGGAATCACTGATCCGCGAAATGGGCTTTGAGGCGCTTTTGATGGACCTTGGATTTGGTCCATGCAAAGGGTTTTGCGGTGTCGTTGTATGCGGTGATGAAGGCGTTGATGTGAGCCTTGAGTTCGACGAGCGAGTTGA
>SHVZ01000032.1 GCA_009694025.1 Alphaproteobacteria bacterium
GCTCGAACGGGCGCGCATCAAACGGAAAACCATCGAACAGCGCCGCTTGCTTCACCGCAAACTCGCTGCCTAAGATCAACCAACCAGATGAGGCCAACCCTCCTCTAAATTACAACACCATCTGTCCCAAATGTTCTGACGACGCACACAAATATTTGGTTGCGTAGCAATTACCGTTCCGTTTCTTTGATAGCAGCCCGAGCCGGTGGCGGGCTTGTGTCGAGAGTCGCTACCAAGTGACCCGGCCAACGTCTAGGGCGATGCCCTGTCGCGCATCCCCAGGATGTGGGACGTCTGGTTCGAGTAGTCGATCCTTCTATCTCGTCACCAACGGGGGCTTCGGCCCCCCGTTTCTTTGAAACCCTCTCCTTGGGGGAAGGGTGCGAGGCGAAGCCGAGCGGGTGAGGGGAACCGCCGGGCGAGCATACTCCGCGGGCGCCTCCCCTCACCCGCTCGCTGACGCTCGCCCCCAAGGAGAGGGTTTTCACGACAACCCTTCGGTGCGCGCCGTCCGTGTCGCCGCGATATCCACTCGCGGCGGCTCGCCGGTAATCACCACGCCATAGGCCTCGCGGGCATGCGCGCGGTCGACCTTGCCGAGGATCACGTCCTCGAGCACCCGCTCAGGCTCGCGCTCGTAGGGCGGGCCCCAGCCGCCGGCACCCGGCAGCACGTGGCGGAAGAGATCCCCATTCTTGAGCATCACCGGCTGGGTCACCAGCACCGGCAGCATCCTGGCCTCGCCGTCGGGATTGACGATGCTCAGGCACGGCGTGCCCGGCTTGCCGCCGGCGAGACCGAAGGGCGGAAACCGGCGCTTGTCGGAGCGGAGCGTCATCGTGCCGAAGTCGCCGAGGAAGCGGTAGTCGCGGATCATGGCGAGACCGCCCCGGTGCTTGCCGGGACCGCCGGAGTTCGCCACCAGCGCATACTGCTCGATGCGGATCGGGTACTCGGCCTCGATCATCTCGACCGGCACGTTCGACTGGTTGGCGCCCATGTGGGTGACGCCCTCCTGCCCGTCATGGGCCGAGGAGCCGCCCCAGTTGCCCATGAAGGTCTCGACGAAGACGAAGGGCTTCCCCTGGTGCTCGCCGCCGATCGCCGGGATCGAGGAGCCGCCGTTGCCGTCGGCCGGCACGCGATGGGGCACCGCCTGGGCGAGCGCGCCGAACACCGTGTCCATGGTGCGAAAGCCGGTGATGCCGCGGGCCCCGCAGGCGCCGGGCGAGCGCGGGTTGACGATCGAGCCTTCCGGCGCCTTGACGTGAATCGGCCGGGTGAAGCCCTGGGCGTTCGGGATCTCCTCGCCCATGATCGAGCGGATGGCGGCGTAGCAGGCCGCCTTGGTGAAGGGCACCGGCGCGTTGATCCCGGCCGGCACCTGCGGCGAGGTGCCCGCGAGGTCGACGGTGATCTCGTCGCCGGCGACCGTCACCTCGACTGAGAAGCGGATCGGCTCCGGGTCCTCGCCGAAGCCGTCGATCCAGGATTCGAAGCGGTAGCTGCCGTCCGGAATCTCGGCGATCACCGCGCGCGCCAGCCGCTCGGCATGGTCGTGGATCTCGGCGAAGGTCGCGCGCAGCGTGGTCTTTCCGTACTTGGCGAAGAGCGCCTGGATCTCGCGAACGCCGATCGCGGTCGCGGCGATCTGGGCGTTGAGGTCGCCCAGCACCTTCTCCGGCACGCGCACGTTGGCCGAGAGGATGTCGAGGATCGCCCGGTTCTCGATCCCGGCGACCGAAAGCTTGAGGAAGGGCAGCCTGAGCCCTTCCTGGTAGATCTCGGTCGAGCCGATCGAATTGCTGCCCGGCACGATGCCGCCGACGTCGTTGTGGTGCGCGACCGTCGTCGCCCAGGCCTCGAGCGTGCCCCCGACGAACACCGGACGGATGATGTAGAGGTCGGGCAGGTGCTGGCCGGCGGCGAGATACGGATCGTTGAAGAGGAAGATGTCGCCCTCGGCGACGTCGCCGTGGAAGCGCTTGATCAGCGCCTGCATGGCGTCCTGGAAGCTGCCGAGATGCAGCGGCGTGGTCAGCCCCTGGGCGAGCGTGGCTCCGGCGGCATCGCAGACCGCGGTCGAGTAGTCCATGGAATCCCGGACGATGCCGGAGCAGGCCGTCCTGAGCACGATCAGCGCGATCTCGTCGGCGATGGCGTCGAGGGCGTTGCGGACGATCTCGGTCAGGACAGGATCGGTGTCGGAAGGCGTCGCATCCATCTTCAATTCCCCGAAAAGGTGATGCGGATGTTGCCGATCGCGTCGCGGGAGGCGGCGGCCCCCGGGGGCACGACCGTCGTTCCCTCGTACTCCTCGACGATCAGCGGCCCCGGACGCGGCGCCGAGGACAGCGCCGCCCGTCCGAGAACCGGCGTGGCGATACGGCCATGACGCGGGCCGAAATAGGCGGCGCGCGTCAGCTCCGCCGCCTCGCCGCGGCCCGAGGAGACGCGCAGGGTCTCCGCCGACCCGCCGGCCGGCGCCGTCGCCGTCACCGACAGCGCCACGATCTCCGTCGGCACGGTGCCGCGGAAATTGTGCCCGTAGGTCGACTGATGCTCGGCCTCGAAGCGCGCCGGCAATGCCGCCAACACCGCGGCGGTGACGGGACCGTCGGGAATGCCGACCGGCAGCTCGAAGGCCTGGCTCGTATAGCGCATGGAGGCGATACGGGTGAGCGTCGCCGTCGCCCGCCACGAGCCGAGCTTCGCCAGCACCTCCTCGGCGAGCCCGTCGAGGAGCCGGCCGACATCCGCCGGCGTGGCGTCGAGAGTCCTCCGGAGATAGCCGTGGGAGCGGCCGAAGGCGACGTCGGAGACGAGGAGCCCGATCGCCGAGAGCACGCCCGCGGCCGGCGGCACGATCACCCGGGCGATACCCAGCTCCTTCGCCAGATGCGGACCGAAGACGCCGCCGTTGCCGCCGAAGGCGACGAGGCCGAACTCGCGGGGATCGCGGCCGCGATAGGTGGAGACCGCCTTGAGCGCCCGGATCATGGTCGAGGACGCGACCTCGAACACGCTCCAGGCGGCGGCCTCGATCGAGGTGCCAAGGCGGCGGGCGACCTTCTCCTCGATCACCGATCGGGCCTTGCCAGCGTCGATCGGGACGGTGCCGCCGGCCAGCGCCTTCGGGTTGACGAATCCGAGGATGACATTGGCGTCGGTCACCGTCGGCTCGACACCGCCGAGGCCGTAGCAGGCGGGTCCGGGCACCGCACCGGCGCTCTCCGGCCCGACCTTGAGACCGCCGCCGCGGTCGAACCTGACCAGGCTGCCGCCGCCGGCGCCGACCTCGGAGATGTCGATCACCGGCAGCTTGAGCGCGTAGCCCGCCCCTTTGACCAGACGGCTCGACAGCGAGATGCCGCCGCCGACCTCATACTCGTCGGTGTGCGCGATCTTTCCGGCCTCGATCAGCGAGGCCTTGGCGGTCGTACCGCCCATGTCGAGAGTCAGAACGTCGGTCATACCGGCGGCGGCGGCGACGCGGGCAGCGCCGATGACGCCGGCCGCGGGGCCGCATTCGACGATGCGGGCGGGCTGCTCCATCACCGTCGGCGCATCGAGGATGCCGCCTGACGACTGCATCACCATCAGCCGGCCGGCGACACCGTCGCGCGCAAGCCGCTTCGCCAGGGCGCCGACATAGGCCTTCACCGACGGGCCGACATAGGCGTTCACCACGGTCGTGCTGGTGCGCTCGTATTCGCGGATCTCAGGCAGGATATCGACCGAGAGGGTGACGAAGGCCTCGGGGAAGGCGGCGCGCAGCCTGGCGCCGACGCGGCGCTCGTGATCGGGGTTGGCGTAGGAGTGGAGGAAGCAGACGGCGATCGCCTCGACCTTCGCCTTGCCGATCGCGGCGATGGCGCGGTCGAGATCGGCCTCGTCGAGCGGCGTGATCACCTCGCCGTCGTGCCCCACCCGCTCGGTCACCTCGAAACGACGGTCGCGCGGCACCAGCGGCGGCGGCTTGATCCAGAGCGGATCGTAGAGCTTCGGCACGCGGACGCGCCGGAGCTCGAGCACGTCGCGGAATCCGCGAGTGGTCACCAGCGCCGTGCGGGCCCCCTTCCCTTCCAGGATCGAGTTGGTGGCGACGGTGCAGGCGTGGAGCACTTCCGATACGTCGGCGCCCTTGACGCCGCGGCTGGCGAGAAGGTCGCGGACACCGTCGACGACCGCGGCGGCGTAGTCGGCCGGCGTCGACAGCACCTTGTGGGTGGCGATGGTCCCGTCGGGAAGCGTAACGGCGATGTCGGTGAAGGTGCCGCCGATGTCGGCGGCGATACGGATGGCAGCACTCATGGGGCCGAGCCTAGGGCGTCGCCAGGAGGGGGTCGAGCTATGCTTCCCGATACAACCCGATAATTTCGGCTGATGGCCCCGATATCGGTCATTTCACCTCCGATGGCGTCGGCTTGGCCGGGGCGAACGCCGCGGGCTAGCCTCGCCGGCATGAAACCCGTCCGCACCTCCTTCCCGCGCCGCGTGCGCACGATCGAGAACGTCTTCATCCCGATGCCCGATGGACATCGGCTCGCCGCCCGCATGTGGATCCCCGAAAACGCCGAGGCCGACAAGGTGCCGGCGATCTTCGAGTACATGCCCTATCGCAAGCGCGACCAGAGCCGCGCCCGCGACGAGGCGATCCACCACTATCTCGCCGGGCACGGTTACGCGTGCTTCCGCATCGACACGCGCGGCTCCGGGGACTCCGATGGCCTGCTCCGCGGCGAATGGCAGGACGGCGAGCTCGCCGACGGTATCGCCGCGATCGACTGGATGACCCGGCAGTCCTGGTGCACGGGCAGCGTCGGCATGATCGGCAAGTCGTGGAGCGGCTTCTCGGCCTTAGCACTCGCCGGTCTCGCGCCGCCGGCCTTGAAGGCGATCGTTCCGGTCTGCGCCGGCGACGACCGCTATCACCAGTCGTTGCACTGGACCGGCGGCGCCTTCCTCGCCGAGCAGCTCTGGTGGAACGACACCATGGTGATCTTCAATGCGCGCCCGCCCGACCCGGAGATCGTCGGCGAGCGCTGGCGGGAGATGTGGAAGGCCCGCCTCGAGGACAATCACCCGTGGCTGCTCGACTGGCTGAAGCATCAGCGCCGCGACGCCTTCTGGACGCAGGCTTCGCTCTGCGAGCGCTTCGGCAAGGTCACGGCCGCGGTCTTCGCGGTCGGCGGCTGGGCCGACTACATCTCCCGCGCGGTGCCTCGGATGATGGCCGGGCTCAAGGGCCCGCGCTTCGCCCTTATCGGTCCCTGGGGCCATCACTATCCCCATGACGGCGTGCCCGGGCCGAAGGTGAGCTTCCTTCAGGATTGCGTCCGCTTCTTCGACCGCTACACCAAGTGCAGGGACAATGGCTGGGACAAGGAGCCCGCCTACCGCGTCTTCATCCAGAGCTTCGATCCGCCATCGCGCATCTACGGCACGCATTCCGGTCGCTGGGTCGCCCTCGACGGCTGGCCGTCGGACAAGGTCGCGTCGCAAGCTTTCCACCTGAACCCGGGCCGCCTCGACCGCCGCGCCAAGCCCGAGCAGGCGCTGGCCCACTCCTCGCCGCTCGCCACCGGTCTGGCTGCGACCGAGTGGCTGAGCATGGACGTCGAGGGCGAGCAGCCGCGCGACCAGCGCGAGGACGACGGCCGCTCGCTCACCTTCGACGGCGAGCCCCTGGCGAAACCGCTGGACGTCCTCGGCCGCGCCTCGCTGGAGATCGACCTCGCGGTCGACCGGCCGATGGCCCAGCTCGTCGCCCGGCTCTGCGATGTCGCCCCGGACGGCACCTCCGTCCGCGTCGCCTTCCAGGTGCTGAACCTCACCCACCGCAAGAGCCATGAGCGGCCGGAGCCGATGACACCAGGCGAGCGCGTGCGCGTCCGCCTCGATCTCCCGGAGGTCGGCTGGACCTTCGCCAAGGGCCACCGCATCCGCCTTGCGCTCTCCACCTCCTACTGGCCGATCGTCTGGCCGGCGCCGGAACCGGTGACGATGACCGTGTTCACCGGCGCCAGCACCTTCTCGCTCCCGGTGCTGCGTGGGCGTAGCCGGACACCGAAGTTCGGCATCAACGAGCGCGGACCGGAGATCGACGTCGAGGTCGTGGTGCCGAAGAAGATCGAGCGCCGGGTCATTCAGGACGCGATGACCGGCGAGATCATCGTCGAGACCATCGGCACCGGCGGCTTCCTCGGGCCCGGCCGCAAGTGGCGGGTCGGCCCGATCGGCACCGTCATCGGCCATCAGCTCATCAAGCGCTTCACCATCACCGAGGGCGACCCGGCCTCGGCCAGGGGCGAATACCGGCAGACCTACGAGCTGGAGCGCGGCGACTGGAAGATCCGGATCGAGACGCGGTCGAACTTCCACGGCACCAAGACCGACTGGGTGCTGATGCAGGAGGCCGTCGCCTATGAGGGCGATGCCGAGGTCTTCCGCAAGACCTGGTCGTCGACCACCCCCCGGGACCTGATGTGACCGACATGCTCTACGACCGCGCTCCGACCCACGGTATCGTCGTTTCCGAAGACGTGATGGTGCCGATGGCCGACGGCGTCCATCTCGCCACCGACATCTACCGCCCGGCGCTGGCGGACGGATCGCCGGCGCCCGGCCGCTTCCCGGTGATCCTGACCCGCACCTCCTACGACAAGTCGAACCCGGTGATGCAGGTCGGCCCGGTGGCAAAGTTCTTCACGCCCCGCGGCTACGTCACCGTCGTCCAGGACTTGCGCGGCCGCGGCAGGTCGGAGGGGCACGGCCAGTACTTCCACGTCGCCAACGTCCGCGAGGGCCTGGACGGCGTCGACACGCTGGCCTGGATCGCTAGGCAGCCGTGGAGCGACGGCCGCGTCGGCATGGTCGGCAGCTCCCATTCCGGCATCGTCCAGAACGTCGCGGCGCTGCACAACCCGCCGGCGCTGAAAGCGCTTTGGGTCGACGTGTGCCCGACCTCGGCCTTCGACTGGGAAGCGCGCACCGGCGGCGCCCAGGCACTGCAGATGTTCGCCGCCCTCTTCCTCCACGGCTGGGACATGCCGGAGATCCAGGACGATCCCGTCGCCAAAAGGCGGATCGAGGAAGGCGTCGAGAACATGCGGGCGCTCCTGACCCAGGGGCCGTGGAAGCCCGGGCAGAACCCGCTCGCGGTCGTGCCCAATCTCGAGCAGGTCCTGATGCGCTACCAGAACAACGGCATCAAGGACGACTGGTGGAAGATGGAGGTGCTGGAGCACAAGGCGCATTTCGACCGCTTCACCGACATCCCCTGCGTCGTCTCGTCGGGCTGGTACGACCCGTTCGCCGCCGATGTCGTCGGCCAATACGTCGCCCTGTCGAAGCGGCTCGGGTCGCCGCAGCGGCTGGTCATCGGACCCTGGGGCCATGCCGGCATGCGCGCCGGCGGCACCGTCGCGGTCGAGGTCGATTTCGGCAGCGCCGCCGACTGGGGCTATCGCGTCTACAACGCCGAGCGGCTCCGCTGGTTCGACCGCTGGCTCAAGGACATCGAAACCGGCGTCGACGACGACGCGCCTGTGCACTTCTTCGAGATGGGCGGCGGTACCGGCACGCGGACCCGGCGCGGCCATCTCGATCACGGCGGCGCCTGGCGCATGGGCAACGCCTGGCCGCCGGAAGGCAGCATGCCGACGCCGTTCTACCTCACCGCCGATGGCGGCCTTTCGCCGACACCCGTCGACGCCGAGCCGATCTCCTGGACCCACGACCCCGCACATCCGGTGCCGACGATAGGCGGCGCGGTCGCCGGCTTCCTCGAATGGGTCAAGCTGCCGGAGGGCATGGACGCCTCCTATGTCAGCCCACGCGCCCGCATGCGGACGGTGGTGCCGGACGGGCCCATGCACCAGAAGGAACGGCCGAACCTGGTCGGCTGCCGCGCGCCCTACCCGCTGCTGTCCGAGCGGCCGGACGTGCTGGTGTTCCAGACCGGGCCGCTGGAAGAGGACGTCGTCATCGCCGGCCCGATCGAGGCCCGCATCTGGATCGCCTCCAGCGCCGTCGATACCGACGTGACCGTCAAGCTGATCGACGTGGCGCCGCCGACGGTCGCCGATCCCGCCGGTTTCCACATGCTGCTCTGCGACTCCATCCGGCGCGCGCGCTTTCGCGGCGGCTACGACCGCGAGGTGCTGCTCACGCCGGGCGAGGTCGTGGAAATTACAGTTGAGCTGCCTCCATCAGCCAACCGCTTCAAGGCCGGCCATCGCATCCGCGTCGACATCGCGTCCAGCAACTTCCCGCGCTTCGACGTCAACCCCGGCACCGGCGAGCCGCTCGGCCGTCACACGCGGAAGATCGCGGCGGTGAACACGCTCCATCTCGACAAGAGGCGTCCGTCGCGGATCATCCTGCCGATGATGCCGAGCTGATACGGCCCTCCCCTTGGGGAGAAGGCCTATTGGAGCGTCGTAGAAAGGAAAGCCATGCGCATCGCGACGATTCACATCGGGCAAGAGGCGAACGACTTCAACCCGGTCCCGACCACCCTCGGCGACTTTGCCGCCTTCGGCATCTATGAGGGGCAAGAGATCCTCGAGCGCATGCGCGGGAAGGGGCAAGTCGGCGGCTGCGTCGATGCCGTGGCTGCGGCCGGCCTCGAGGTGGAATGGATTCCCGTCGTCTCGGCCTGGGCCATGGCCGGCGGGCGCATCACCACCGAAGCCCGGTTGTTCTTCGAGGAGAAGATCGGGACGGGTTTGAGGAGGGCCGGCCGCATCGACGCGCTGGCGCTACACCTGCACGGCGCCTGTGCGGCCGAGGGCGTGGACGATGTCGAGGGTGCACAGATCGCGCTTTGCCGGGCGGTCTTGGGACCCGACGTGCCGATCGTCCTCTCCCTCGATCACCATGCGAACATCACGCGCCAGATGGTCGAGCTCACGACCGCCATCGTCGGCCACCGCACCCAGCCCCATGACACCTACGACACCGGGCGGCTCGCGGGCGACATGCTGGTGCGCATTCTGCGCGGCGGCGTCAGACCGGCGATGGCATGGCGGAAGCTGCGCCTGGTCACCCATCAGGAGCAGTTCCTCACCAGCCAAGGGCCGATGAAGGCATGGTTCGACCAGGCCCGCACCATGGAGACGAACAATAGCGTGCTGCATGTCGGCAATTATCCGATGCAGCCCTGGCTCGACGTCGCCGAAGGCGGCTGGGCCACCATCGTCGTCACCGACGGCGACCGGGCCTTGGCCGAACGCCTGGCCGATCGATCCGCCGACCTCGCCTGGTCGATGCGGGTGGAGTTCATGAAGAAGGACGCGGTTGCCATCGACGACGCCGTGCGCCGGGCCGATGCGGCCAGGACAGGCGTCGTCGTGCTGAGCGACACCGGCGACACGGTGTTCGGCGGCACGGCCGGCGACAGCAACCTGATCCTGGAGGCGATCCTTCGGCTCGGCATCAAGAGCCCCGCTCTGATTCCGCTGATCGAGCCGAAGACGGTGGCGACGCTGGTGGCCGCCGGCGAGGGCGCCGAGGTGACGTTGCCGTTAGGCGGCGGAAGCTCACCGAAATTCTTCACGCCGCTGACAGTCACCGGCCGCGTCCGCAAGATCGCCGACGGGAGGGTCAAGGTTGCGGTGTTCCAGCAGCCGGAGTTCGACCAGGGGCAGACCGTCATCTTCGAGACCGGCCCGGTGACGATGATGATCAGCGAGCGGACCGGCGCGGCCGGCAATGTTCCCGACGTCTATCGCTGGTTCGGCATCGAGCCCCAGGACTTCAAGATGGCGGTGCTGAAGACCGCGTCGAACTTCCAGTTCTTCAAGCCGATCGCCTCCGAGGTCATCCGCGTCGACACGCGCGGCCCCGGCCAGTCCGACGTGGTCGGCCTCCCCTGGAGCCGCGTGCCCAGGCCGATGTACCCGATGGAGGCGCCGACGAGCTGGCGGGGATGAGGCGAGCCTACGTCAGCTTGCGCCGCGTCGCGCCTTGCGCCGAGGTTTCTTGGCAACGTCGCGACGCGCATCCGCGGCCTACGGAGCGGCTACGGAAAGCGTGTCTCCGATCCTGTCGACTCGAGGAAGATCGCCGACGGCCGTCGATGCCGCGATCAGCCGCCTCCTCTCATCGTCCGACAGGGTGTCGAGGTCCCCCCCCTTGAAATACGTCATCGCCTTGAGGCTTTCACTCGGTTGGAACTGCGATCCATAGAACAATCGCGCCGCCGCCAAACCCTTGTCGAGGCGCACACCGGCCTCCAGCATCGCGGCGATGTCCCGGTAGTCCTTGGCTTCGACGCGCTGAAGCATGACCTTGAGCTTCGTCGCCATCAGATCGTCCATCGAGGCGACCTGGAGCACGCCATCGTCCGTCATTTCCGGGAGACCGATGCGGCCGAAGCCGAGTCCTCCCAAGAACGACAGCTTGACCGGTCTCTCCCCCGCCCGTTTGCCCACGTGTTCGACCTGGATCAGCACGGTCAGCGTGTCGCTGGTTTGCTGGACGACGATGCCCTTCTGCAAAAAGGGCAGGGCGGCGTAGATCGCCGCCACATCGAGCGGACGATCCGTGAAGAAGTCGAAGTCGAGGGACTGGCGATGGCCGAGGCGAAGCGCGATCGCCGTCCCGCCATACAGGACCATCCCGAGGGCCGTCGCCGGCCGCAGCCGAGGCCACAGCGCCCGCTGGGATTCAGGAAGAATGTCGAGGCGTGGCGCGAACATCGGGCGCTAGGACGTCCGGCGGACCGGGGGCGCCGGAACCTCGCCGGCGGTGGCCAGGCCCAGACGATAGTTCCAGTAGGTCCAGGATCTCGGGGTCAACCGACCGGCTTCGGATGATGCGAGCGCGTGGACGAGGAAGGCGTTGCCGGCGAGACGGACGAGACGCTGGACGTCCTCGTAGTCGCCGATGTCCATGACCTGGAGCGCGACGCGCTCCGGCGACGCCGCCCCTTCCGAGGGTTCCTTCCACCAGAGATACTTCTCGGCGAGTCCCTCGAAGAAGGGGCCGAGAGCCGCAACCCGCGCAACCGGATCGTCGGCAGTCGGCGCCGATCCTCGGAGGTACGCGGCATAGGTTTTGAGCTCGGGCGCTCGCCCCGCCGGCACGAAGACTTCGACGCGCTTCCAGTCGCGATCGAGAGCCAGCTTCTTTCGATAACGCGCGACACGCCGGGTGATCGTTCGGTCTTTCATGATCCGTATACCGGAATACGTCAGAAATTATGTAGGTCGTATTCCGGCATACGTCAAGACCGTGGGGCTCGAAGGCCCTGGCGCGCCGCGATGACGCGTCGTGCCGAGCGACACCGGCCGCGTGGGCGAGATCGCCGACGGACGGGGCAAGGTTCCGGTGTTCCAGCGGGCGGACGACCGGTTTCGCGCTGGAAGCGCTTCACGCCGGGGCATAGCTCCGGAAATGGCCGCGCATGTCTGCCGCTGGCCGCTCAACGTCTGGTGGCCGCGCGGGCTTCAAGGCGCACGAGGCGGACGCCGGCGAGCGCGAGGATGAGGCCGCCGAGGACCGTTCCCCAGTCGGGCGTCTCGCCGAAGATCATGAAGCCGAACGCCACCGACCACAGCAGCGAGGCATAGCCGAAGGGCGCGATGGTCGAGGCGGGCGCGTAGGACAGCGCCTTTATCAGCATGAAGTGGCCGAGCCCGGCGAGGATGCCGTGCACGAACAGGAGACCGGCTTCGAGCGGGGACGGCGTCGCGGCCCAGAAGAAGGGCACCACGAGGCTCGGCGCCAGGCAGCCGACCAGCGAGGTGTAGAACAGGCTCGGCAGCGCCGCGTCGATGCCGGCGGTGTAGCGGGTCAAGACCTGGTATCCCGCATAGGTCACGGCACAGAGCAGCGGGAAGATCATGGCGGGCTCGATCGAGCCGAAGCCGGGCCGGATGACGACCACGACGCCGGCGAATCCCGCGAGGATGGTCGAGGCCCGGGCGAGGCCGATATTTTCGCCGAGCGCGAAGGCCGAGAGCGCCGCCACCAGCAGCGGCGAGACGAAGGTCAGAACGTTCGCCGTGGCGAAGGGCAAGAGGCTGAGGCTCATGACGAACAGCATCGAGGAAGCCAGCAGCGCCAGCCCTCGGCCGAGCTGGATCAGCGGGATCTGCGTCCCCGCCACCCGGCGCACTCCCAGATACGGCATCAGCGCCAGGAACAGGATCGTCTGCGAGGTGTAGCGGATCCAGATCAGCTGCGGCGGCGCGTACCACTCGCACATCCACTTGGTGAAGGCGTCGAGCCCGTTGGCGAGCGCCGTATACGCCACCATCAGCGCGATGCCGAGCAGCGGCCGGTGGGCCTGCACGGAACGGCTTCGCACTGCCATTTCGGCTATGTCTTCAGGCCGCCATGCCACCAGTGCTCGAACGGGTTCGAGTGGAGGATGCTATCGATCGTCTCCTGCGTGACGCGCGGCAGCTTCGTGCCCTCGACCTGGCGGTTGATCGTCTTCAGGCCCTCGATGGAAGCGCCGACCGTGGTGAAGGGGAAGTCGGTACCCCAGAAGACCTTGCCGCGATTGTGGATGGTGTATTCCTGGGCGCAGATCAGGATGTTGTAGAACTGCCACGGGCGGTAGTGCAGCGCCGAGACCTCGCAATAGACGTTCGGCTGCTTGCGGGCGACGACGATGCACTCCTCGTACCAGGGGTGGCCCATATGGGCCATGATCATCTTGAGCTCCGGGTACCTGAGCGCGACGGTGTCGACGTTGAGCGGCCGGCCCTCGTCGATCGGCGCGTTCCGCCCGAAGGTCGTGCCCATGTGCATGGTCAGCGGCAGATTGTTCTTCTGCAGGTAGGCGTAGATCGGCTCCATGCGCGAGTCGAGCAACGACACGCCGTTGTAGATCGGCCCGAACTTGACGCCCTTCAGCTTCAAATCCTCGATCGCGTGGACCAAGAGGTCCATGCAGTCGGGCATGCGCGGATCGATGCAGGCGAAGCCGACGAACTTGTCCGGGTATTTCGCGACGGCGCGGGCCGTCACCTCGTCGTTGCCGTCGACGCCTGCCGAATCCTTGTAGCGGAGCGAGAAGACGATCGCCTTGTCGACCTCCTTCATCGCCGCATAGACGGTGTCGGCATCGGACTTGAGCTTGAAGCCGCCGGGAACGGCGTTGGTCGCGCCGGCCCCGAACAGCGGCAGGATCATGTCGTCGTCGTAGACGTTGACGTGGCAGTCGACGATCATCGTCAGAGGATCCCGTACTTGGCGAAGACCGAACCCAGGGACTGACCGGCCTGGAGGTCACGGAGCGTGTTCTTCTCGCCCGAGATCTTCTTGAAGGCCAGCTTCAGCACCTCGTCCTCTTTCGCCTTCGGGATCACGACGATGCCGTCGGCGTCGCCGAAGACGAGGTCGCCCGGGCTGACGGCGACGCCGGCGCATTCGATCGGCACGTCGAGCGCCTTGACCGTGCCGCGGCCCTTGGAGTCGAGCGGCGCGATGCCGCCGTGGAAGACCGGGAACTTCATCGCGCGGATCGCCTTGATGTCGCGGACGCACCCGTCCATCACCGCCCCGGCGGCGCCTCGGTATTTGGAGGCGGTCGAGAGCAGCTCGCCCCACGGGGCGACGCGGCCGGTCAAGCCGCAGGCGAAGACCGGGATCTCGCCCGGCTTCAGGCTGTCGATCAGCGCGATCTCCATCTCGTAGGGGTTCTCGCCGGGCGTCTCGGCGTAGACGTCCATGTAGAGAGCGGTTCGCGCGCGGCCGACCATCACCAGGCTCTCGTCGAGCGGGCGGATGCGCGGCGGGAACGCCTGGCGCCAGATCCCCGCCTGATCCAGGCAGTCGGAGATGACGGCGCAGAAGAGCTTTTCGGCCAGACCGGCCAGGGAATGTGACGGCATGGACGCGAAACTCCCGAGTGAAAGGCCAAATGTCTTTTGTCTCTAACGATATAGGTGCCCCGCTGTCGAGGCGACCCGTCGGCGGATGAAACCACCGTCTCGCGGCCAAAAAACGGGCGTAGACGGGGCCGCTGGACGACATCGGAGCTACGGTCTTATCTGTGTCATCCGTTCGTCATACTGTTCTTCCCCTTCCTCGTGCCGTCCCAGGGAGCTGGCCATGAAGCGTCGTCTCTTCCTCAGCGCCGCCGCCACCGCGTTCCTCCTGGCGACCGTGCCCGCCTTCGCCCAGAGCGGCCGGGTCGTCGTCTACAACGCCGGCGGTCCCGAGCTCTTCAAGCCGCTTTCCGAGACCTTCGCGCACCACTATCCGCAGGTGAAGATCGACGTGATCAACGCCGGCGTCGGCGAGCTCTTCACCCGCATCCGCGCCGAGCGGGCGAATCCGCGCGGCGACCTGCTGCTCGGCGCCAGCGGCGAGGCCTTCGTCGGCAACACCGAGCTGTTCCAACCCTACAAGGCGAAAGAGCACGACGCCTTCGATCCGAAGGTGGTCGGCCCCGACAACACCTTCTACGGCTTCTCCATGCCGCTGCAAGCGCTGATCGTGAACACCAAGCTGATGCCGCTCGACCAGGCGCCGAAGAGCTGGAAGGACCTGGGCGAGCCCCGCTACAGGGGCAAGATCATCATGTCGAACCCATCGCTGTCGGGCTCGGCCTACGGCCAGATCGCCCAGATCCTGCAGCTTCACGGCTGGGACCTGATGCAGAAGGTGGTCACCAACGCGACCTTCGTCGCCCAGTCGGCGGTGGTCTACCAGAACGTCGCCAAGGGCGAGTACGCGATCGGCCTCACCGGCGATTCCAACATCGTCACCATGGCGCAGCAGGGCTATCCGGTCGCCGCGGTCTATCCGTCGGAGGGAACGGCGCTCCGCTTCGATGCCAGCGGCATCGTCAAGGGCGGGCCGAATCCCGACAACGCCAAGCTCTTCCTCGACTTCGTCAACTCGAAGGAAGCGCATGCGATCATCGTCAAGACCAGCCGCCGGTCGGTGCGCACCGACGCCCCGGCGCCATCGGGGCAGATCCCAACCGCGCAGATCAAGACCTTCGCCTATGACGACGCCGCGGCGGCGCGCGACCGCAAGGCCAACCTCGAGAAGTTCGACGACCTCCTGAGCCGGAAGTGACGCGCATCGAGGCCCTTACCGAAGCCAAGGACCCGGCGAGGCCGGAGACCAACGAGGATCGTATCGTCATCCTTCCCGGCCGCGCCTATGCGGTGATCGACGGCGCCACCGACAAGAGCGGGAAGCGCTGGGACGGGCTCACCGGCGGCCAGATTGCCGCGGCGACGGTCGCCGAAACGGTCACCGCCCTCGCCGTCTCCGGCGAGCCCGCGCCGAGCGGCCGCGAGCTGGTCGGTCGCATCGCCGGGGCGATCCGCGCCCACTATGTCCGGCTCGGCATCGAGGCCGAGGCAGAGGCCGATCCGCTGGGGCGCTTCAGCGCCACCCTGGCGCTCGCTCTTGCGGTGCCCGGCGGCTGGCGGCTTTACCGGATCGGCGACAGCGGCATCCGCCTGAACGGCACCGATACGCTGATCGAGGAGAGCGCGCTCGATCCGGTCTACAGCCTGTTCCGGGCGGCGCTCTGGCGGCGTTTCGTCGCCTTGGGCCTGCCGGTCGACGAGGTCGATCGCCGGTCTCGCCTCCGGCTGGTCGAAGGCGCCACCCACCCCTCGGAAGATGCCGCCCTTGCAGCAGAGGCGCGCGACGAGGCCATCGAGCGGGTAGTGGCCCGTAGTCCCTTCCTCGACGCCGGAGAGATCCGGCAGATCCTGGACCGCGGCCTCACCCGCCAATCGGACTATCGCGGCGACGACGGCCACATCTATCGAGGCCGCGAGCATCCCCTCGGGTACGGCCCGCTCGACGGCTGGCCGATCCCCGACCGGTTCATCCATGTCGACAACCGGACGGCGGAGGCCGTCCGGACCGTCGAGCTGTTCACCGACGGCTACTACGGCATCGCCTCGGCACCGCGTGTCGCCGACTGGGAGGACTGGCTGGAAGCGGTCCAGCGCGAGGACCCGCACCGCGTCGGCCGCTTCGCCAGCACCAAGGGCTCGGCTCCCGGCCGCAATGCCGACGACCGTAGCGTCGTCATCGTCGACCTCGGCCCGGGAGGCCGGCGATGACCGGGGCGGTGCTGCCCCCGGTCAAGGGCGCCCCCGCCGCCCGCGACTGGCTGCCGTGGGCCGTCGGCGGCCTCACGGTCCTCGTGCTGTTCGCGTTCCTCGTCTACCCGATCCTCAAGACCGTGCTCGGCGCCTTCGTCCGCCAGGGGAACGAGCCGTCGTTCGCCAACTGGACCCTCTACAACTTCGAGCGTTTCTTCGTCGCCGCCACCTACCAGTCGGCGGTCCGCAACTCGATCATGGTCTCGGTCCTCTCGACGGTCATCGCGACGCTGCTGGCGCTGCCCGCAGCTTACGCGCTCGCCCGTGTCCGCATGCCGTTCCGCAACCTCATCCTGGCGCTCTCGGTGATCCCGCTGGTGGCGCCTCCTTTCATCGGCGCCTATTCCTGGATCCAGCTGCTCGGGCGCAGCGGCATCGTCACGAAATACGCCGCCGAGTGGTTCGGTCTCTCGCTGCCGCCCATCTACGGGCTCTTCGGCGTCGTGCTGGCGTTGTCGTTCAGCTTCTTCCCTTACGTCTTCCTCATCGTCCAGGGCGCTCTCTCCGCCGGTGATCCGTACATCGAAGAGAGCGCGCGCATCATGGGGGCGTCGCGCTGGCGGACCCTCAGGACGATCACGGTTCCCCTGGTGACCCCGGCGATCGCCGCGGCGGCGATGATCGTATTCATCAAGGCACTCGGCAACTTCGGCGTTCCCGCGATCCTCGGCGGCGAAATGTACGTGCTTCCGACCCTCATCTACTTCCAGGTTCATGGCTTCTTTAATCTCAACGCCGCCTCCGCCATCGCCCTCGTCAACGTCCTGATCACGTTGCTTGCGATCCTGGTCCTCACCTGGATCAACCGCCGCCGGCAATTCGTCACGGTCACCGGCGTCACCAGGCGCGCGGTCCAGCTCGACGGGCTCGGCGCCAGGCTCCTCGCCAACGCCTATGTGTGGTCGCTGCTGGTCTTGACGCTGATTCCGCAGATCATGGTGGTGTGGTCGTCCTTCGCCGAGCGCTGGGCGGGGACCACCTTCCCGACCGAGTACGGGCTCGGCAACTACCGGCAGGTTTTCGGCGACCTCTTTCAGCCGATCCAGAACAGCCTAGTGCTGGCCGGCGCGGCGACGGCGCTGGTGGTGGTCTTCGGCACGCTGCTCGCCTACACCTCGGTCCGCCGCCGCTTCGTCGGCCGATGGGCTCTCGACCTCACGGTCATGCTGCCCTTCGTGCTGCCCGGCGTCGTCACCGGCGTCGCCTTCCTCGTCACCTTCAACGACGGCTGGCTGGTGCTGACCGGCACCGGCACCATCCTGGTGCTCGCCTACTTCGTCCGCCGCATCGCCTATGTCTTCCGTTCGGTCTCGGCTTCGATCTCGCAGGTCGACCCGAAGATGGAGGAAGCCTCCGCCATCTGCGGCGCCTCCTGGGGCCGGACCATGCGGCGGGTCACGGTGCCGCTGGTGGCGCCCGGCATCCTTGCCGGCGCGGTGATCGTCTTTGCGACGCTCATCAGCGAAATGAGCGTCACCATCCTCCTCTACTCGGCGAGCTGGAAGACGATCGCCATCGCGATCTACGAGAGGCTCGCCAGCAACGAGATGCCGGCGGCGGCGGCCGTGGGCTCGGTCACCATCGCGCTCACCCTGATCCTCGTCTTCGCCGCGAGCCGGCTGATCGGCCGCAGCATGGCCGACATGTTTCGGTGAGCGAAACGGCGATCGCCCGTCCTTTCGACGTCCCACCCGATTGAGAGGCGGCCCGGACGACCTCGCCGCCGAGGTGTGACCTACCGTCACGGCCCTTAGGGGCGCCGCGCCTTCTCGTGATAGGACATGAGACCTTATCCCCCGTCGCCGAGACTGCGGTGACCCTGCCCCCGCCGAACATCCAGCCGCTCTACCGCCGGCCGCGCATCCTGGCCGTCATCGCGTTGCCGATCCTCCTCTGGGTCGTCGAGCTCGGACGGATCGCCTGGCCCAGTGTCGAGCTGGCCTACCTCAGCTATGCCTTGCTCGCGAGCTACCTCCTGGTCAGCTTCCCGCAGGTCCGTACCAGCAACCGGATCCTGGCGGGCATCCTCGCGGTCATCTGCGTGCTGCTCCACCGCGGCCAGTTCCCCTTCTCGGTGGTCGCACGCGGCCTCGAGTTCGCCGTCGTCTTCGGCGCCTTCCTCGCCGTCCTCCAGTTCGTGCGCGCGACGGTGGAGGCGCTGCCGGGCGCCGTCGCCTCGCGCAGCCTGTTCTCGGGAATGGAGCCGGTCGAGCGCCGGGTCGCCATTCTCGTCTCCTGCCACCTGCTCGCGGTAGTGCTGTCGATCGGCGCCTTCGCCATCGTCCGGCCGCTGCTGCCGACCGAGGAAAACGAGGGCGAGCGGCGGCGCCAGGCGGTCTCGGCGCTCCGCGGCGTCTGCACGGCGATCTACTGGTCGCCCTTCACCGTCGGCATCGCCTTCATCTTCTTCAGCTTCCCCAACCTGCCGGCCTGGCAGGTGTTCGGCGTCGGCATGCTGGTCGCCGTCGCCATCATCGGCGCAGCGGCCGTGGCCGAGGGTGGCCGGCGCAGCCCGGCGGCGCTGATCGCCACCGTCGGCGCCTTCCGGCCGATCCTCGTCCCCCTGATCGGGGCGACCGGCGCGGTCGTCCTGACGGTGGCCTTCAGCGGGCTTTCGAACCTGCAATCCACCATCGCGGTCATGCCGCTGTTCTGCCTCTATCACGTGCTGAAGGGCGGCCGCGAGCGCACCTGGCGGGTGACGAGCGTCGCGATCGAGCGCATGGCGCGATCGGGCGACGACATGCTGGTCTTCACCTTCGCCGTCGTGCTCGGCAGCATCCTGCTCGAGTCGCGCCCGGTGCTCGACGCGATGGCGCACGTGCTGGCCCCGCATCTGCCGGTGCCCGTCCTGATCGGCAGCCTCTGCGCGATCGGCCTCGTCCTCGGCCTGCTCGGCCTCAATGCCATCCTCGTCGGCACCCTCCTGATCGCGCTGGCCGCCGGCAGCGCCGGCGACCTGCCCGACATGACGATGGCCTTGATCGTCCTCTACGGCTGGACGGCCGCCTCGATGATATCCTTCGCCTCGCTCGCCATCCTCACCACCGGCCAGATGTTCCAGGTCGATAGCCGGAGGCTCGTCCTTAGCGCCAACGTCCCTTTTCTCGCCCTGGTCGGCCTCGCCACCACCATCGCGCTGTCGTTGGCCACCCACGCATTGCGTTGATGTGGCTTGCAATTGAGGGTCAAGCGGGCTTATGATGAGCTAGCTTATCAATCAATTTCGACCATGCGCCCGCCTGAACGCAGCTTCGGCTTCCTTCTATATGACTCCGCCCGACTCCTCCGCCGCGATTTCGATCGCCGGGCGCGGGCGATCGGGCTGACGCGCGCCCAGTGGTCGGTGCTGTCGCACCTCAACCGCTACGAGGGCGTGAACCAGGTCGCGCTCGCCGATCTCATGGAGATCCAGCCGATCACCCTGGTGCGCCACCTCGACCGGCTCGAAGATGCCGGCTGGATCATCCGAGCCGCCGATCCCAACGACCGGCGCTCGCGCGTGCCCCAGCTCACCGACAAGGCCAGGCCCGTGCTCGAGCGCCTGCAGGCGCTGGCCGCCGAAACCCGCGAGCTGGCCCTGATCGGTATCGGCGACGATGAGCGCGAGCGACTGCTGGACGCGCTCCAGAAGATCCGCGCCAACCTGTCCTCGCGCGAGGACGCAGCCGGCCGTACGGGGACCGATGGTGGCTGACGGGACAAACACGATCGCCCGCGCCGTCGTCAGCCGCGGCCAACGGCGTCTTCGCGCCTTCCTTCTGCTGGCCGGGCCCCTGGCGGTCGGCATCATCGCGCTCAACGTCTACCTCCATGGCGGGCGCATCGTCTCGACCGACAACGCCTACGTGAAGGCGGCGAAGACGACGGTCAGCTCGGAGATCGCCGGTCGCGTGGCCAGCGTCGCCGTCCGCGAGAACGAGGTGGTCAAGCTCGGCCAGCCGCTGTTCAAGATCGACGACGAGTCGCTTCGGATCGCCGTCGCCAGGGCCGAGGCCCAGCTCCAGGCGTTCCGCCTCGAGCTCGACGCGCTCCGGGCCGGCTACCGCCAGAAGCGCGAGGAGCTGAAGCTCGCCGAGACCAACGTCCCCTATGCCGAGCGCGAGTTCCGCCGCCAGGCCGAGCTGGCCGAGCGCAAGGTCGCGACCGAGGCCCGGCTGGACGAGGCCCGCAACCGGCTGGACGTCGTCCGCCTGCAAGTCTCCGCCCTGCGTCAGGACCTCGCCCGACTCGCCGCCGCGCTCGCCGGCGACCCCGACATGCCGGCGGAGAAGCACCCGAAGTACCAGCAGATCCGGGCCGAGCTCGACGAGGCCCGGCTCAACTTGAGGCGCTCCGAGGTCAAGGCTCCCGACGACGGCATCGTCAGCCGGGTCGACTCGATCCGGCCCGGCGACTTCGTCCGCGCCGGCGCGGCGGCCTTCAGCGTGGTCTCCACCCGCAAGCTCTGGATCGAGGCGAACGTCAAGGAGACCGACATCACCCATTTGTCTCCGGGCCAGAAGGCGCGGATCCACGTCGATGCCTTTCCGGCCATCATCTGGACGGCCCGGGTCGAGAGCATCGGGGCGGCGACCGGCGCCGAGTTCAGCATCCTTCCGCCGCAGAACGCGACCGGGAACTGGATCAAGGTGGTCCAGCGCGTCCCCGTACGCCTGATCATCGATGAGGACGCCGGCCGCCCGCAGCTCCGCTCCGGCCTCAGCGTCACCGTCGAGATCGACACCGGCATCGAGCGGTCGTTGCCCGAGCTGATCAAGGCGGCTCTCGCCAAGGTCGGGGGAGGTCATTGAGCAGGGGCCTCGTCACCGCCTCGATCATGGCGGCGACGGTGATGCATGCCCTCGACATGACGATCGCCAACGTGGTGCTGCCGCATATGCAGGGCGCGCTGCTGGCGACCCAAGACCAGATCTCCTGGGTGCTGACCTCCTATGTCATCGCCTCGGCGATCATGACCCCGCCGACCGGCTTTCTCGCCGCGAGGCTTGGGCGCAAGCGCTTCTTCCAGTGGTCGGTGGCCGGCTTCATCGCCGCGTCGATGCTCTGCGGCGTCGCCTCGTCCCTGACCGAGATGGTGGTGTTCCGCATTCTGCAGGGGGGCTTCGGCGCCGCGCTGATCCCGATCTCCCAGGCGATCCTGCTCGACACCTATCCGCGCGAGCGCCATGCCCAGGCGATGGCGCTCTGGGGTGTCGGCGTCATGGTCGGCCCGATCCTCGGGCCCACCGTCGGCGGCTATCTGACCGAGGTCTACGACTGGCGCTGGATCTTCTTCATCAACCTGCCGGTCGGCATCATCGCCATGCTCGGCATCGCCGCCAGCGTGCCGGAGACGCCGCGCGACCCCAACCGGACCCTCGACCTGACCGGCTTCGCCTTGCTGACGGTGGCGGTCGGGGCGCTTCAGCTCGCGCTCGACCGCGGTGAGATCGAAGGTTGGCTCGAGTCGACGGGAATCGTCGCCGCGGTGACGATCGCCGGGCTCTGCCTCTATGGCTTCGTCGTCCACAGCGCCACCGTCGAACGCCCCTTCCTCGATCTCGCTCTGCTGCGCGACCGCAACTACGCGATCGGGGTGCTGCTGATCTTCCTCATCAACCTGATGATGCTGGCGACGCTGGCCCTGTTGCCGGCGTTCCTTCAGAGCCTCCTCGGGTACCCGATCGTCGAGACCGGCTACCTGATGATGCCGAGGGGCGTCGGCACCATGGTCGCGATGCTGATCGCCGGGCGCATCGCCGGCAAGATCGATGCCCGCCTGATCATCACCGCCGGGCTGCTCCTCACCTCGCTTTCGATGTGGGAGATGAGCCGCTTCAACATGAACGTCGACGAGCACGCCATCATCGTCACCGGCGCGCTCCAGGGCTTCGGCATGGGACTGATCTTCACCCCCCTCAGCGCCATGACGTTCTCGACCCTCTCGGCCCGCCTCCGAACCGACGGAGCCGCGGTCTTCAGCCTGATGCGGAACCTCGGCAGCTCGATCGGCGTCTCGGTGATGACCGCCTACCTCTCCCACGGTCGCCAACTGCACCGGGCCCACCTGGTCGAGCACGTGACTCCGTTCAACCCGATCTTGAAGGACGGACCCGAGGCCCTTGGCATCGACACGCTCGCCGGGCTCGCCAGGCTCAGCGCCGAGATCTCCCGCCAGGCCGACGTGCTCGCCTACCTCGGCGACTTCTATCTGCTCATGCTGGTGCCGCTGATCCCGCTGCCGCTTCTGCTGATTCTGAAGCCGCGGAAATACGGCCGGCGCGCATGACAGTCGACCGATTCTACCGGGTTGCCGCCGAATCGAGCTCGTGGACGCGCCGGACGGCATGTGGAAAACCTAGGAAAAATCGGCCTCGAATGCGCAGGAGTGTCAAGATTCATGCGGTTTTCTGGCCTTTCGGCGCAGATCGACGCGAAGACGCGTTGCGAGTCAGCGAGGCATGGTGTACGTGCGGATCACTGTTTCCTGTGGAGATACATCATGTCTGCTGCTGAGAAGCCCGTCATCGTTACCTCGAAGCATCTCGCCGACGCGCTCGCCGAGAAGCACGAGCTCCCGAAAAAGCAGGCCAAGGCCGTGCTTGAGGATCTCGTGGCACTCCTCGGCAAGAACCTGAAGAAGGGTGCCAAGATCCGCATCGCCGGCCTCGGCATCCTGCAAGTCCGCAAGCGGCCGGCGCGCATGGGCCGCAACCCGGCCACCGGCGAGCCGATCAAGATCAAGGCGAGCAAAAAGATCGCCTTCCGTCCCGCCAAGGACCTCAAAGACTCGGTCTAAGGTCGAGCCTTCGTCGCAATCGACGGGCGCGTCGCAGCCGCGGCGCGCCCATTGTTGTTTTGGAACAAGTTTCGCCCGGCGCCGGAGCCATCTGGTCAGCGCCGCCGATACGTGATCTGCTTTCCCTGTTTCCGATATGACAGGCCGGGCCCTGCCCGACCGTCCAAGAGGGGAGGCAGCCATGGAATTCAAGAAGACCGGCCTGCTCGGGCCGCTCGTCGCCGTCGCGGCATTGACGGCGGCACTCGCCACCAGCGATGCCACAGCACAAAAGGTCCTGCGCTACGTGCCGCAGGCCAACATGGGCACGATGGACCCGGTCAACAATCTATCTTCCGTCACTCATCAGCACAGTTGGCGCGTCTACGACAACTTGTTCGGCGAAGACACCGCCGGAAACATCCATCCGCAGATGGTCGAGAGCTATACGCTCAGCGCCGACGAAAAGACCTACACGATCAAACTGCGCCCGGGCCTCAAATTCCATGACGGCTCGCCCGTCCGTTCGCAGGACGTCATTCCGTCTATCCAGCGCTGGGCGAAGATGGACGGCGGCGGCAAGCGACTGGCCGTGCTCGACATGAAGCTGACGGCGGTCGACGAACGCACCTTCACGCTGACCCTGCGCGAGCCCTTCCCGGCGACTCCGGGCGTGCTCGCCTATGGCAGCACCGCCATGTACGTGATGCGGGAGAAGGAGGCGACGACCGACGCCGCCACGCCGATCACCGAGGTCGTCGGCTCCGGCCCCTTCGTCTTCAACAAGGCCGAATTCTCGCCGGGCAACAAGATCGTCTACGACAAGTTCAAGGACTATGTGCCGCGCTCGGAGCCGGTCAGCGCTTTCGCCGGCGGCCGCATCGCCAAGGTCGACCGCATCGACGTGATGATCATGCCCGACGCGGCGACCGCGGTCGCTGCGCTCGATCGCGGCGAAATCGACATGTACGAGACGCCGCCGCTCGACCTGCTGCCGGTGCTGAAGAAGAATCCGAACATCAAGATCGTCGTCTTCAACAAGGCGGGCGCGCTCGCCTTCGTCCGTCCGAACTTCCTGCATCCACCCTTCAACCACCCGAAGGCGCGCCAGGCGCTGATGCACATGGTGGATCAGACCGACTACATGAGCGCCGCAATCGGCAGCGACCCCGCCAACTGGAAAGTGTGCTGGGCGATCATGGTCTGCGGCACGCCGACCTCAAGCGAAGCCGGCAGCGAGCCCTATCGCAAGGCCGACCTCGCCAAGGCGCGGCAGCTGCTGCAGGAGTCGGGCTACAAGGGCGAGAAGATCGTCGTCCTGGTGCCGATGGACCAGCAGGTGATCCGCGATCTCGCCCAGGTGACGGTGCAGAAGCTCAAGGACATCGGCGCCAATGTCGAGCCGGTCGCGATCGACTGGGGCGTCGCGCTCCAGCGCGGCAACAACAAGGGCGCACCGGAAGCCGGCGGCTGGCACCTCTTCCACACCTGGACGGTCGGCCAGATCCTCGGCAGCGCGCTCTCCGCCGTGCACCTGGGCACGCCCTGCGACGGCTCGGGCTACCGCGGCTGGCTGTGCGACCCGAAGATGGAGGAATACCTCGCCGAATGGATCAAGGCCGGCACGACCGACAAACGCAAGCCGGTCGGCGAGAAGATCCAGCGCCAGGCAATGGAGATGGTGAACTTCGTCCCGCTCGGGCAGTTCTTCCAGCCGATGGCGATGCGGACCAACATCAACGGCATCCAGGAGAGTCTGCTGCCGGTGTTCTGGAACATCGAGAAGAACTGAGGACGCCGGTCGAAACGAAGCGGCCGGCCCGAAGCGGCCGGCCGCTCTCGTTCTAGCGGTCCTGTTCGCGCGGCGCCGCCGAGCGGAGGAAGCCGACCTCGGCGAGGCCGCCGCCGCCGCCACCGGCAGGCCGGGATGACGCGCGGTGGTGGGCGGCCGATCTCGGCTGCGTCGACGACGACGATGCCGACCGCTGGGCGTAGCTCTTGCCACTGCCGTTCCGCTGCCCCTGCCGCGGCCGGGCGTGGCGGGGTCGCTCGTCGTCGCGCGCCCCGGCCGGTGTCTGATGTCCCGCCGGCGCTGCCGGCAAGTTCGGAAGCGCCATGACCGGGATCGCCTGGCGGGTCACCCGCTCGATCGCCTTCAGCATCGAGCGCTCATCGGAGGCGCAGAAGGCGATGGCGGTGCCCGAGGCACCGGCGCGCGCCGTCCGACCGATACGGTGGACGTAGCTCTCCGGCTCGTTCGGAAGGTCGAAGTTGACCACGTGGCTGATCGCCTGCACGTCGATGCCGCGGGCGGCGAGATCGGTCGCAACCAGGACACGTAGCTTCCCGGCACGGAACGTAGCAAGCGCCTTCTCGCGGGCGGTCTGGCTCTTGTTGCCGTGGATTGCCGATGCGGCGATCCCCTGCTTCTCGAGCCGGTCGGACACCCGGTTGGCGCCGTGCTTGGTGCGGGTGAAGACGATCGTCCGCGTCATCGCGGAATCGCCGAGCAGGTGGGCGAGAAGCGCCGACTTCCGCGCGTGATCGACATGGATCACCTTCTGGTCGATCAGCTCGACCGCGGTCGCCTGCGGCGTCACCTCGACCCGCTCCGGGTTGGAGAGGTAGGCCTTGGCGAGGTTGGCGATCTCGGTCGGCATGGTGGCCGAGAACAGCTCGGTCTGGCGTTGCTTCGGCACCATCGCCACGATCCGGCGAAGCGCGTGGATGAAGCCCATGTCGAACATGCGGTCGGCCTCGTCCAGCACCAGGATCTCGATGCCGGAGAGGTTGCAGACCCGCTGCTCGATCAGGTCGAGGAGGCGCCCGGGGCAGGCGACCAGGATATCGACGCCGCGCTTGAGCGCGTCGGTCTGCGGACGGTAGCCGACGCCGCCGAAGACGACGGCGATACGCACGCTGGGAAGGTGGCGGGCGAGCTGGGTCAGGTGGTCGGCGATCTGGGTGGCGAGCTCACGCGTCGGCGCCAAGATCAATGCCCGCGGGTGGCCGGACCGGCGCTGGGTCTCCGTTGCGGTCAGGCGCTGGAGCATGGGCAGCCCGAAGGCCGCAGTCTTGCCGGTGCCGGTCTGGGCGATGCCGACCAGATCACGCCCGGCGAGGAGATGGGGAATGGCGCCCGTCTGAATGGGCGTCGGGGTATCATGGCCGATCGAGGCGAGCGCTTGGAGAAGCGGCGCCGAGAGGCCGAGGTCTGAAAACTGGGTCAAGGTAACCTTTGCAAGAGTACACACGTGTCCGCGATCCGCGCGAACGCAGCGAGACCACCGGGAAGCCACACACGAAACGGGTGGAGGAGATCCAGATGGAGGCCGTCGAGGCCGAGGGCATCCGACGCCCCGAGCCTTGCCCTTGCGCCGACGATGCGGGCGAACCCGCAACTGCACTCTGGACGCGCATATAAGCGAGCGGCGCTCCAATTGCCAGAACTAAACGACACGGGGTTGCGCTTAGGGCGCGGTTAGGACAGGCTTTCCGACTGGGAACAGCTCAATTCGGGGAGATGGCACTATGCGACACATCAGCACAGCCGCGGGGATCACCGCGCTGCTGGCGGCGAGCTTGGCGACGCCGGCGAGCGCCGCCACCCCGCGCGACACCCTCGTCATCGCCTGGAATCTGGACAACCTCTACACCTTCGATCCGGCCCAAATCGGCGAGGTCACGACAGACGAGATCATGAACAACGTCTGCGATCCGCTGATCCTGACCTCATACGACAGTGCGAAGGAGTTGGTCCCGGGGATCGCCGAGAGCTGGTCGATCAGCGAGGACGGCAAGCTCTGGACCTTCAAGATCCGCAAGGGCTTGAAGCACAGCCCCTCCGGCAATCCAGTCACCGCCAAGGACGCCGAGTGGTCCATGCAGCGCGTGGTTCTTCTCAACCTCAACTCGGCGAACATCATCACCAAGTGGGGCATCACCAAGGACAACGTGAAGCAGGCGATCCAGGCCAAGGACAACGACACGCTGACGGTCACCTTCGACAAGGGCTACCCGCAGTCGCTGATCGGCCCGGTGGTTTTCGCCAGCCGCGCCGGCTTCGTGCTCGACCAGGTCGAGGCGATGAAGCACGAGGTCAACGGCGACATGGCCAACAAGTGGCTCGGCGCCAATACCGCCTGCGTCGGCGGGTACAAGCTGAAGAGCTGGGCGGCCAACGACACCGTCGTGCTCGAGCGCAACGACGACTACTGGCGCGGCCAGCCGAAGATGCGGCGCGTCATCGTCCGCCACGTGCCCGAGTCGGCAGCCGAGCGCCTGCAGCTCGAAAAGGGCGACATCGACATCGGCCGCGTGCTGAACGGCAACGATCTCGGCGGCATCGAGGCGGGCAAGGCCGCCAAGGTCGTCCGCACGCCGCGGACCCAGTTCTACTACATCACCTTCAACCAGCAGGACCCGATCCTGTCCAAGCCCAAGGTCCGCCAGGCGATCAAGTACCTGGTCGACTACGAGGGGCTCGAGAAGACGGTGATGAAGTACGAGGGCCGGGTGCGTCAGTCTCTGGTGCCGATGGGCGCTTTCGGCGCGCTCTCCTACGAGGAAGGAAAGCCCTTCACGCTCGATCTCGAGAAGGCGAAGGCGCTGCTCGCCGAGGCCGGGCACCCGAACGGGTTCGAGAAGGAGCTGATCGTCGGCAACGCCTTCCCCTATCCGGACATCGCCCAGCACATCCAGGCCAATGCGGCCAAGATCGGCGTCAAGCTCAATGTCGTCATCATGGCGTATGGCCAGGTCGTCGCGCGGCATCGGGCGCGGAACTTCGAGATGACGATGTCCGCCTACTACATCACGGTGCCGGACGCGGACGGCTTCGTCGAGCAGATGGCCTTCAATCCGGACAACAGCGCCGAGGCCAAGGGCAATGCCCAGTACCCGACCTGGCGCGCCAGCTTCTTCGACCAGTACTACAACGACTTCCGCGAGAAGGCGCTGTTCGAGAAGGACGTGAAGAAGCGCGAGGAGATGTACAAGGAGGTCCAGAGGAAGCACATGCTCGACGGGCCCTTCGCCTATCTGTTCCAGACCTTCCGCGTGATGGGCGTCTCGAACGTGATCACGGACTTCAAGGCCAACGAGGACCGCGTCTGGTACGCGACCTTCGCGAAGTAGCCGGCTTAAGGCGGCGGCCTCACACTGAGCGCGTGATGCCGCCGTCGACCCGGAGGTTCTGGCCGGTGATGTAGCCGGCCCCGTCGGAGATGAGGAAGGCGACGGTCTTCGCCAGCTCCTCGACCTTGCCATAGCGGCCGAGCGGCACCCGCTGTTTGGCCGCTTCCTTTTCCGGCAGGCTGTCGAAGGACCCCGGCGGCACGTTGTTTGTCCGGATGTTGGCCTGGGCGTAGCGGTCGGCGTAGAGCTTGGCGAAGCTGCCGAGAGCGGCCCGGAGCGCGCAGGAGACCGGGAAGGCGAGGTCCGGCCCGAAGGCGGCGAATGTGGAGCCGTTGACGATCGCCCCGCCGCCCTGGCGCTCCATCGCCGGTGTCACCAGACGCGAGAGCCGGACCACGCTCAGGAGGATCATGTCGAGGCCGCGATGCCAGTCCTGGTCGGAGATCGCCAGGAGATCGCCCTTCGGCGGATGGCCGCAACTGTTCACCACCGCGTCGACCCGGCCCCAGGCATCCAGCGTCCCCTTGACCACGCGCTCGAGCGCCTGCGGGTCGTCGTTGGACGCGGTGAAGCCGAGACCGCCCAGCGACTTTCCCAACGCCTCGCCCTTGCCGGACGAGGACGAGACGGCGACCCGCCAGCCCTGCGCGGCCAGCTCCTTCGCGATCCCGGCGCCGAGGCCACTACCGGCTGCGGTGATGATCGCGACCTTGTCGGGCATGAAACTCTATTCATGATCCTGTTGTCGAAAATCACTCGCCCCGCTGACGTCGTCGCGAAGCTTCGTAGCGAGCCCGGATATTCCTTGCGAATTCTCTTGTCTCTTGTCCGATGACTACTCAAGACCCCTTCCATTTCCAGGAGGACGGAATCGGATTGGGACGGCGAATCGGCCCCATCTCCATGTCGAATTCACCGGCAAACATCAACGCCATCTGCGCGTCCATGCTGGCCTCGCCGGCATTCATCTCCGTGATGTCGATCAGCACCTCTACCGCACGGTCCTTGGCAAAGGAGAGGCTCGCCGCGGCAGCCTTCTGGCGGATCGGCAGATGTGCGTGATCCATGAGCGCGAGCAGCGCCCGCTCACCCTCCGGCCCGGCCGCCTTCAAGGCGTCGCCGATCTCCGCCATCTCATGGACCACGCGGTTGTAGGTCGGCACATCGTCCGGGAGCATCGGCGAAGGATAGGCCTTGCCTCGCTCGACGAAGGCCGCAACGAGGCTATCGACCGACCGACCGGACCATCGCGACGTCATTGCATCACTCCTTGGCGCCTAAGAACGTACTGACCAAACCGCCACTGAAACGCCGGATCCATAGTCCTCAGCCATTCGCGGACCGTCGGTCCCGACGGGCCCCACGGCTTCGATGCATAGAGAGCGGTGATCCGATGATGATGGATGACCGGAACGCGCGCAATATTCTCCGTCGTATCAACGTCCCAACCCTGATCCGAACCAAGACTCCGCTCCCTGATGTGGTGCCACTCGTATCCGGGTCCTGCCGGATTCTTCTCTGCAAAATCATCGAACGAAGCGTAGTCCTCGACACGAACAGTCGGGTTCAGCTCTTCCAATGATCTTGGAGGATCGAAATAGCTGACGACGTTAGGAAAGCCTTCCTGAAGAAGGATCGATGCGAAAACGCCCCAAGCTCCCGTCTTGGCCGCACGAAGGAACCATCGCCCAACAATCCGGATCAGCCACTTGTCGAGCTCACCCTTAGTCCGCGGATCTTGGATCGAGGGCGGAATCACCGAGACACCTGGTGTCAGATAGCCAGTGGCCTCTTCCTCGGTGAGCGGCGGAAGGTCATATCTTGGTCCCGGCTGCGGAGTGTCGAATGGCTCGAGCGGGTCCTTCGGGCCGCTCCCCGCGACAAGATGCAGCGGTCCCATTTCGTTGGGCGCCAATCGACGGAAGAGTCCATCGAGGTCGGCAACGATGCTCTTCGCTCTCGCAAACTCCTCCGGAGTGATTGGCTCATCGCGGTCGGAGACGCGTGGCGCGTCACCCGCTGCGCCGCCCGTCCACTGCCCGCCATCGGGATGGCCGCGGGGGACGCGCGGCTGGTCGGGATCGAACTTGCGTTCCCAGGCGAGGCGATCGAGCCACGCCTCGACATCGATCGGTGGGTTGCCGCGGCGGTGCGCCGGACCCCAGTTGAGGTATCGGGCACCGGCGTTGTGGAGCCGCGAGGCGTATTCCGGTGGCGGAAACGCGACCGCGTCGGCGATCCTCGCGGCGCGGCGGCGATCGCCGGAGGCGAGTGCGTTCGCCGCCGCCTGCAGGAGAGGCGCACGGTCGCCCAGGCGAAAGTGGCCGCCATAGACCTCCCGCATCGCCTCTTCGAGGACGGAGAGATCCATCAGCCAGGGGATCGGAGCTCGCCGGCCATTCGGGCGGATGCCGCCGATCGGCCAGTTCGAAAGACGGATGAGATCGCCGTCGATCCAGCAGCGCTCGCCGCGCCGGACAAGATCCGGGCGGTCGTGCGCCACCCCGCGGGTGGGCCCGTGCATCGGCCAACTCCATGTCCGGAAAAGAAAAAGGACCCGCCGCCGTTTCAGGCGCAGATCCTTCCAGTAGCCTCGATCCTGTCAAAAACGCGGAGTTTTGTCAACTATGAAATTGTATAAAAATCCTCAAACTCGTCTTGACGATGGGTAACGCATTGCAGAATATGGCGCTTTCAAGCCACCGGATGGCGGATTGGCTTGACCCCGAAGTCAGTCTCGGAAGACGATCCGGCGTCCCTGCCCGGCCGCCGACGCCGACCGGTAGACGGCCGCCGCCGCCGCGACGTCCTGGAGGGCCATGCCGGTCGAGTCGAAGACGATGATCTCGTCGTCGCGGCGGCGGCCGGGCTTCCTACCCGCCAGGATGTCACCAAGCTCGCCATGGACCTGGTCGGCGCGCAGCCGTCCTTCGGCGAGCGCGTGACGAAGATCCCCCATCGCCAGGCATTGGGCCAGGATGTCCACGACCACGACCGTTCCATCGAAGAGATCGCCGGCGAGCTCACGCTTGTGCGGACTGTCGGCGCCGACACCGGCGACGAAAGCACCCGGAGACACATGCTTCCGCGACAACACCGGCACGGCGGACGGCGTGCAGGTGACCCAGATCTGAGCCGAGCGGGCGGCGGCGAAATCCTCTGTCGCTTCGACCACTATCCCGAGCTCCGCCGCCATGTCGGAGGCGAACCTGGCGGCCGTCGCCCCATCCCGGTCGATGGCGAAGGCCGTCCGGATCGGCCGGACACGGCAGAGGAACCTCAGTTGATCCCGGCTCTGCCGGCCGCAGCCGACGATCGTCGCAATCGACGCGTCGGCGCGCGCCAGATGCCGGGCGGCCAGCGCCGTCGCCGCCGCCGTCCGCAGCGCGGTGACCTCCGCGGAATCGAGGACCGCCAGCGGCGTACCGCACTCGGCGTCGAACAGGAGGACGATCCCCTGGATGGTCGGCAGCCCGCGCTCGACCGGATTGGCCGGGAAGTTCGCGTTGATCTTGGTCGCGGCATAGGCGCGATCCAGCTCGAGGCCGCCCGCCTTGACGTGGAAGCCGCCGCCGGTTCCCGGCAATTCCAGCACCATCGGACCGCTGGCAGCGTCCGTCCCCTGCAGCCGAAAGGCGGTCTCCACGGCCTCGATACAGGCATCGATGCTGAGAAATCGGGCGACCTCCGATCCCGTCAGCACCAACGTGCCGACCTCCAACCTCTCCACGTCCAAGCGCGCGGCCATCCCCTGCTCCTTTCCCGAGCAAAGGCAGCGCTTGGACGATGACCGTCTTTGGGAATGCCGGGCGTCTGCCGAGCCCGGCGTGCCCGAGAGGCTATCAGCCCGGGTTCGGAGCGACAACCGGCGCCGGCCGCGACGGGGTCGCTACCCAGATCAGGCCGTGCCATATCCTCGGGCCATCGGGGACGCTGAAATCGCGCGACGGATCACGCCGCAGGCACAACCGCGCCATGACGGCCTGCGATCTGAGATTGTCCCGCGCGGTATAAGCGAGGACTTCCGTCAGCCCGCAGCGGGTGAAAGCATCGTGCAGCGCCGCCTCCGCCGCTTCCGTGGCGTAACCGTATCCCCAAGCCGATCGCACCAGCCGCCAGCCGATATCGGCGTGCGGGCCAAGCGGGTGTGCCGGCCGCGACGGCATGATCCCGGCGTACCCGAGGAAGTCGCCCTCCCGGCTCTCGACGGCCCAACGCGTGAAACGGTGTTGGTCGAACGCCGCAGCATAGCGGTCGAGCTTCGCATCGCTCTCAGCCCGGTCGAGCGGTCCGCCGTAGTCGACCATCACCTCCGGGTGCGCGTGCAGAGCAGCAAAGGCATCGCGGTCGGAGTTTCGCCAGCAACGCAATCTCGTCCGTGGCGTCTCGATGATCATCCCGACGGCACTACCCGACCGTGAACCACGGCCTGCTGCCCTCGGGATAGGGATCGCCCTTCTTGAAGTGGCCGCCCGGGATGTGCCGGTAGGCGTGCTTCAGCGCCGCTTCCTCGTGGAACTCGATGCCGAGGCCGGGACCGTCGGGAATGATCATGTGGCCGTCGACCAGCCGGCAATGCTCGGTCACGATCTCCGACCGCCAGGGGACATCGACCATCATCGTCTCCAGCAGCGCCAGGTTGGGAACCGAGGCGGCGAGCTGCACCGACATGGCATTGCCGACCGGCCCCAGCGGATTGTGCGGCTGTACCGGCAGATATGCCGCGCCGGCGATCGCGGCGATCCGGCGGAATTCGGAGAGGCCGCCGACATGGACGACGTCCGGCTGGATCCAGTCGGCGGCGTTGCGGCTGACGATGTCCTGGAACTGCTGCTTGTCGTAGTAGCGCTCGCCGGTCGCGAGCCTGACCGGGATGTGGGCGCGGACGTTGGCGACCGCGGCGATGCTCTCTGGCGGCGTCGGCTCCTCCAGGAACAGCGGGTCGAACTCGGCGATGGCCTGGCCGACCCGGATCGCCGTCGGCACGTCGAAACGCCCGTGCGCCTCGATCAGAAGGTCGATGTCGCCGCCGACCAGCTTCCGCACCGTGGCGATCTGCTCCAGCGCCTTCCGCTTCTGCACGGGATCGAGCTGGAGATAGGCCAGCCCGAACGGGTCCCATTTGAGCGCGTTGAAGCCCATGCCGAGCGCCTCCTCGGCCCGCCGCTTCAGCACGTCCAGGGACTCGGTCTTCCGGCCCCAGTTGTTGGCGTAGCAACGGATGCGGTCCCGGCATTTGCCGCCGAGCAGCTCGTAGACCGGCACCCCCAGGGCCTTGCCCTTGATGTCGAGCATCGCCGCTTCCAGCGCCGCGGCCGCGGCGCGATGGACGATCCCGGTGCGCCAGTAGGAATCCCGGATCATCGCATCGGCATGCATCTCGACCTGGAACGGATCCTGGCCGATCAGGTATGAGGAGAAGTACTCGATGGTCGCGGCGACGGCGCGCTCCCCCCGCCCGACCGTCCCGTCGCCGACGCCGTAGATGCCGGCATCGGTCTCCACCTTCGCGATCACCCAATTGATGCGGGCGCCGTCGACCAGGAAAACCTTGATGTCGGTGATCTTCAAGGCGCCCCCCTTGAGCCCTATGCCTCGCCGCCAGGATCGGAGAGCGCCAGCTTGCCGACCTTCACCGGGGCGTTTTCGGCTGCCCAGGCGCCGGCACCGGCGAGGATCTTCTCGTAGGTGTCATGCGCGGCCACCATCGCCTTGTCCTGCCAGTCCTTGCGGAGCGGCGTGGTGTTGTCGCGGAGCTCGTGGACGATCTCCTTGCCTTCCTTGGAGTCGTACTTGCGGTTCCGGAACAGCCAGCGCGATTTGAGCTGGAGTTGGACGCGGTGGCGGAGCGGATCGTTGTGCTCCTCCTTGTTGGCGCAGAACTCGATCACCGATCCGGCGATATCCGCATGCGGCGCCAGGATATGCTGGAGGCCCCAGAACACCAGACCGTGGCGACCCGGGCGACCGGCACTACGGGCGACGCCCTCGCCCCATTGCTTGTTGACTGTCTTGCGGTCGATCGTCTCGGCGCCGTACCACTCGCCGACGCGCTTGTGCAGCGGATCGCCAATCTGGTTGAAGCAGAGATAGACGAACTTGCCGTCGCCGATGCGGATCAGCGTGTGCCAGTCGATATAGGCGACGTGCTTGGCCTGGGCGAGCTTGGTGCGGACAATGTAGTCGAGCGTGTGCGTCGACCATTCGCGTTTGAGGCCGCCGAACTGCGCTCCATCCGGGTGCCTGTACTGGCCGCGCGAGAGGGCGTCGGACATCTTCCAGTCGCCGTACTTCTCGTAGAACGGCTTCGCCGCCGCCGTGTATTCGTCGACCAGGGCGTCGTCATAGCCTTCGCGCTTCGACAATGCCGCCTCGACCTCGTCGAAGATCGGGTTCTTCGGCAGTGGCTGCGCGTAGTCGATCCAGTTGCGATTGAGGTCGACGTTGCCCTCGCTGACCCGGATCATGTGGGCGAAGCCGAAGGGGTTCACGGCATGGACCTTGAGCACGGCGACGCCCTTCGGCAGGCGTCTGGCCGTCCCCTCCTCGATCCACTGGATCTGCGCCGCCGAGCCGGCGAAGCCCTCCGCCCCGTGGGTTCCCGAGAGCGCCACCAGCACGACCGGCGCATCCTTCGGGCCAAACCAGGCGGTGTCCATATGAAGCGGCCCACCGTCAGGCGCCTTCTCCGTCGGATGGCGGAAGCTGTCGAGCTCGGCACCGGCCGCCTCGGCGGCCGTCATGAATTTGCGGCGGGCCTCGCGGTAATCCATCGCGAAGAAGCGGGAGACGTCCATCGAAGGCTCCTGACGGGAGGAGGAAGGCGCCTATGGGCGCCGGGCGGGACCCGGAGCATAGCAGGACGCCCCCGGGTTGCCCCAGCCGTAGGATTGGCCCTAGTACCCGCTATGCCTGAAGCGTGAGTCGTGATTCAAGGGGGCATGGCGAGAGGCATCCCTGAAGCGACCCCGATCATACTGAAGGAAGATGAGCGTGCCCGGCTCGAAGGGTTGGCGCGCTCGACGAAGACGGAGCACCGGTTG
>SHVZ01000033.1 GCA_009694025.1 Alphaproteobacteria bacterium
GCCATGAGACTAAGGGGCCTCGTGCCCCGTCGAACCCAGATCCGCAACCCCCAGCCGAGCCATCGACATCAAACCGCGCCAATCGGGTGCCACCATGCCGCTCGTCCGCACCGCCCCAGCCCAGCTATCCCTTCGCATGGTGAATAGATTGGGCTAGACTTTCGTTTGGAGGGGCGAATCCGGGCACTCCGCGCGGGGTCAGCGATCGTGGTGGCGGCATTTCCAGGCCGCCCCGGGATCTTAAGACCGGCGCTTCACCGGACGAGGTCAGCAGGGGGATCCGACATGCAGCCCACACGTATTCTGGCCGGCGCGGTCCTGGTCGCGTCGATCATCGCCGTCGGCCCGGCGAGCGCGCAAAAGAAGGGCGGCGACATCACCGCGCTGCTCTATGCCGGCTTGAACAGCGTCGATCCGCACTTCACCACGACCTATCCCGCGCGCAGCATGCTGCTCGGCATCTACGAGACGCTGATGACCGTGGACGAGAACGGCGGCACCATCCCGATGCTGGCCGAGCGTGCCGACGTGTCGGCGGACGGCCTCACCTACAGCTTCCCGCTCCGCAAGGGCGTCAAGTTCCACAACGGCAAGGAGATGACCTCCGCCGACGTCAAGGCGTCGATGGAGCGCTTCGCCAAATACAGCCCGGGACGCGCCTCCATGGACCCCGTCGCCTCCTTCGAGGCGCCGGATCCCTATACCTTCGTCATCAAGTTGAAGACGCCGAGCACCTCCTTCCTCGATCGCCTCGCGGCGCCGACCTCGCCGGCCACCATCATCCCGGTGGAGGAGGCGGCCAAGGAGCTCAACAAGACCTCCAACATCTCGACCGGACCGCTCCAGTTCGTCGAATGGGTGCCGGATGGCCCCTTCCGCTCCAAGCGCTTCGACGGCTACAGCAAGCGCGCGGGCGGTGGCGAGCGCACCGGTTTCGGCGGACCGAAGACCGTTCATGTCGATACCGTCACCTTCCGCGTCGTGACCGAGGCCTCGGCCCGCATCGCCTCGCTGGAGGCCGGGCAATCGCATCTGGTCGAAGACGTGCCGGGGCCGGCGGCGGAGCGGCTGAAGAGCAATCCGAAGATCAAGCTCTTCGACATGCCGACCTTCCAGATGCCGGTCCTCTATCTGAACCATTCGCTGGCGCCGACCAGCGACCTCAAGTTGCGCCAGGCGGTCCAGGCCGCCATCGACCTGGACGAGGCTATGGCCGCGGCTGCTGCCGGCGCGCCCTACGTCGTCCAGCACGCCTGGGTCTACAAGGGCCACCCGATGTACTCGGACGCCGGCAAGGCGCTCTACAACATCAACAACATCGCCAAGGCGAAGGAGATCCTCAAAGGCTCGAGCTACAAGGGCGAGGAGATCCTCCTCAACGTCGGCAATCTCGGCTTCATGACCCGGCTCGCGGTCGTGGTGCAGCAGGCGCTGAAGGAGATCGGCTTAAACGTGAAGATGCAGACCATGGACCTCGGCACGCTGTTCAGCGTCTCCGGCAAGGACGAGGGCTGGCACATCACCACCTCCGGCTACGGCTCGCAGCCCTTCCTCGGGCCTTACATGTACCAGCCGATCACCGTCGGGCCGGCGAACCTCGCCCGCCGCAAGGGCGACACCACGCTCGAGGCGGCATGGGCGAAGTTCGACGCGACCCGTGACGCCGCCCAACGTCAGGCCGCCTGGAACGAGATCACCCAGAGGACCTATGACGAGGTCTATTTCGTCAAGCTCGGCGACCTCGGCCTGAAGTACGCGGCGGTCTCCAACCTCGCCGGCTTCAAGGCCTATCCGGGCGCGCTCCGCTTCTGGGACGCCTGGCTCGAGTAGCGCCTAGGAGGCGGCCGGAGGCCGGCCAATGGGGCGATACCTCGCTGGCCGGCTGATCTCGACGCTCGTCGTGCTGATCCTCGTCAGCTTCATCTCCTTCTGCATCATGCAGATGGTGCCGGGAGATCCCGCCCAGATCATGGCCGGGGCGGCGGCGCCGCCCGACGAGGTCCAGCGTATCCGCGAGCAGTTCGGCCTCGACCAGCCGTTCCACGTCCAGATGCTCCGCTGGTACGGCGGCATGCTCCGGGGCGACCTCGGCACCTCGATCACGCTCAGCCGCTCGGTGGTCGCCGCCATCGTCGAGCGGCTGCCCTCGACGGTGGCGCTCGCCGGCTTCGCCTTCGTGCTGACCCTCGTGTTCGGGCTCGTCGCGGGGGTCGGAGCGGCGTTGAAGCAGGACAGCTGGGTCGACCACACGATCATGACGCTGGCGGTCGTCGGCGTCTCCGTGCCGAGCTTCTGGATCGGCCTGATCATGATCATCGGCTTCGCGGTGATGGTCGACTGGCTGCCGGCCGGCGGCTACGTCACCATCGCCGAGAGCCCGAGCGGCTGGTTCCGCAGCCTGATCCTGCCGTCGATCGCGCTCGCGCTGCTGCAGATGGGGCTGCTCGCCCGCATCACCCGGGCGACGATGATCGAAGTGCTGCGCCAGGATTTCGTCCGCACCGCCCAGGCCAAGGGCCTCTCGCGCTGGATGGTGGTCGGCAAGCACGCCTTCATGAACGTCATGGTCCCGGTGGTCACGGTCATCGGCATCGTCTTCAGCCTGCTGCTCTCGGGATCCGTCGTCATCGAGACGGTGTTCTCGATCCCCGGCCTCGGCCGCCTGATGGCGACCTCGATCGTGACCCGCGACTACCCGGTGATCCAGGGGGCGCTCCTTATCACCGCGGCGATGTTCGTCCTGATCAACCTCGCGGTCGACGTGCTCTATGCCTACCTTGACCCGCGCATTCACTACGACTGAGCCGCTCCGGCGGCCTCGCTGGCAGGACGGCGCGATCATGCGGATCGCGCGGCACCGCATGGCGATGATCGGCCTCGTCTTCTGCATCGCCGCACTTCTGATGGCGCTGTTCGCCGACGTGCTGGCGACGCACCATCCGGAGCGGACACGGCTCCGCGACGCGTTCAAGGGTCCGTCGGCCGAGCACGTTCTCGGCGCCGATCACCTCGGTCGCGACATCTGGAGCCGGGTGGTCTACGGCTCCAGGGTCTCGATCGGCATCGGCGTCGCCACGGTCGTCTTGACCGGCCTGATCGGCGCGGCGTTCGGTCTCTTGTCGGGCTATTTCCGCAACCTCGACGATCCGCTGATGCGGATCATGGACGCGCTGATGGCGTTCCCGGGCGTGATGCTCGCCGTCGCCATCACCGCGGCGCTGGGGCCGTCGGCGGTCAACGTCGTGATCGCGCTGACCGCCGTCTACGTGCCCAGGACGGCCCGCATCACCCGCGCCTCGGTCCTGGTGGTGAGGGAGATGGACTACGTCCAGGCGGCGCGTGCGCTCGGGGCCGGCCATGCCCGGATCATCCTTCGGCACATCCTGCCGAACTCGCTGGGCCCTCTGGTGGTCCAGCTCACCTTCGTGTTCGCCTACGCCGTGCTGTCGGAGGCGGCCTTGAGCTTCCTCGGCATGGGACCGCCGCCGCCGACCCCGACCTGGGGCAACATCATCTCCGACGGGCGCGACTACCTGAGAGAGGCCGCCTGGATTTGCCTCTATCCCGGTCTCGCCATATCCGTCACCGTGCTCGGGTTGAACCTGCTCGGCGACGGCCTCCGCGACGTGCTCGATCCGCGGATGAAGGTGACCCAGGGCTGAACAGCCGATCACGGCGCCGCGGTTTGCCGGAAGGGGACGATGACCGAGACGACAGCGGCGGCGGAGGGTGAGGACGGCTCGCCGCAATGGCGCAAGACCCTGGTGGCGATGGTCGCCGTGCAGGTGATCATGAGCCTGTCCTTCACCTTCTTGAGCCCGATCATGCCGCTGTTCCTGCCCGAGATCGGGGTGGCGAACGACGCCCATCTGTATCTGTGGGCCGGCGCGCTGGGGTCGGTCACCTCGTTCGTCGCCGCCTTCGCCGCCCCCATCTGGGGCCGCATCGCCGACCGGCGCGGACGTAAGCTGATGGTCCTGCGCTCGGCCTTCGCCATCGGCCTGTGCACCCTGCTGATGGGGCTGGCGCAAAACGTCTGGCACCTCCTGGGCGCGCGGGTGCTGATGGGGGCGTTCGCCGGCTTCTCCGCCGCGTCGGTGGTGCTGATCTCCACCCAGGTGCCGCGACACAAGCTCGGCTATGCGCTGGGGCTAATGAGCAGCGGCCAGCTGGTCGGCTCGCTCGTCGGCCCGGTCTTCGGCGGGGCCTTGGCCGACCTGACCGGCAGCTACCGCCTGCCGTTCTTCGCCGGCGGCAGCCTGTCGCTGGTCGCCGGCGCCTTGTGCTGGTGGTGGGTGCCGGAGGCCTTCACACCGCCCACGGACGCCAAGGCGAAGACCGGGTTGACGGCGGCGCTCCGCGTCGTCGGGGCGACGCCGGGCATGGCCGCGCTCGTCGTGGTGCTGCTGCTCTCCCAGTTCGCGGTCCAGGCGGTGCAGCCGATCGTCGCGCTCTACGTGCAGGACATCGTCGGCGACCGGCCGGACCTGGCGACCCTCGGCGGCATCGCCTTGTCGGTGACCGGCCTCGCCGGCGTCATGGCGGTGCCTGTGCTGACCCGTTCCGGCGACCGGTTCGGCGAGAAATTCGTGCTGATGGTGGCCCTCGCCGGCGCCGCGCTCGCGACCGCGCCGCAGGCGCTGGCCGGCTCCTACATGGGCTTCGTGGTGGAAAGGTTCAGCCTCGGCCTGTTCGTCGGCAGCATCGTTCCGGTGACCAACGCGCTGATCGGCAAGGTCACACCCGCCGCGGATCGCGGCACCACCTTCGGGATCACCTCGTCCGCCTATTTCCTCGGCAATTCGCTGGGGCCGATGTCGGGGGGCGCGGTTGCGGCCTATGCTGGGCTGCCGTGGGTGTTCGTGCTGACCACCGTTCTACTGCTGGCCGCCCTCGCCTGGGTCGCCATGGCGGTGCCGCGCCGCTCGGAGGCGGCCAACTGACGCAGACCTCGGCGCAGATTGGCCCTTATCAGCCGACTCACTGCCGAGTAACTCTTGCAGTTGATCAACGCACCCAAGATTGCCGCGGTGAGCGCAAATCCCGGTTTAATCAAAAGATTCTCGTTTCCGTGAGCAGCGCGGAACCATATGATCGATTAACCTAAAGTTAACCTTATCGGCAGCAATATTACCAATTCGGCATTATTGAATGGGTGCTTCATGAAGTGGTCGGTGCGTTCTGCCGCGATGGTCGCCTTTGTATCTATTTCTTGGGCGAGCTTCGCCTGCGCCGGCGAGAAACTCGTGATCGGTGGAACCGGGTGGTCGATCGGCATCTCCAAAGTCATGGTTGAGGCATTTCTCAAGCGAGAGCCTGGCGTCGAGATCGAGGTTCCGAGAAGCGTCGGTTCCGGCGGCGGCCTCAGGGCTCTCAGGGCACGGGATTTCCAGGTCGGCTTCTCGACGCGGCCGCCAAGCGATGAGGACAAAGCGGCTGGTCTGGTCGCGACCCATTGGTTTCGGACCCCGTTGATTCTTGCCCTGTCGGAGAAGGTCCGGGGCGATGTCGATCTCGGCGATGCCGATGTGAAAGCCGTCTTCGCGCAAGAGATCAAGGCCTGGCCCGACGGAACGCCCGCGCGGCCGGTGATCCGAAGCGAGCGCGAGACGGAAGTGCGGCTCATGATCGAGCACTTTCCGGGAATCGAACCGATCTTCAACTCCGCGCGAACGCGGCGCGGCGTGTTGATCGCACGAAGCGATCAGGAAGCCATGGATCTTGCCGAGACGGTGACCGGGGCATTGGCGGCGACCACCTTGGTTGCGGTACGTTCGGAACGACGGCAACTGAAGCCCGTCGCCATCAACGGCATCGTGCCGTCGATAGAGACGATGAACGCCGGGACCTATCGCATTACGGTCGACCTCTATGCCGTGCTTGGTACGCATAGCGGCGAGGCTGCTCGGCGATTTGTCGGATTTCTGACCTCGGCCGAGGGTGCAAGAATTCTCGGCGACTACGGCGCCTATTCTGCCTCGGCGGCGCGTTAGCACCATGCGGCCGGGCCGGTCTGGCATAAACTCCGGCACCGTCTGGCTTCCGCGTGCCGACCCCCTCGTGTAGGCGGTAGCGCCGATGAAAAGTGGCTCTCGGTGGACACCTTCGGGCGGCGGACCGCAGGGAGTGATCGCTCGCCGCTCGGCTCGAAAGCTGCGACTTCTCCTCGTCGCCATGGTGACGCTGGTGTTCGCCATGGTCGCCATCGGCGTGCCGGCATTGGTTTGGGTGGCCGGATTCACGGAGAAGCGCACGCTTGCGCAGTCGACCGCCGAGGTGACCGCCGACAGCGTGTCTCGGCTGGTGGCGACGACGCCGCGGCACTCTGCCTATTTGGTCGAAATCATAGAAGATATCTTGCGCGGCCGACCGAAGGTGTCCGGCGGCATCAGCTACCGGGTCGAGCTGAACTATGGAAGGGCCGTTGCGCAGTTCGGCGACGATCCGGATTGGCCGCGCCTTACCGTCCGTGAATCGGTGACGGACGGCATCGATGAGGTCGGCATATTGGAAGTTCGCGTCGGACTGTTGCCCGAAGTATTGACCGTGCTTCTGATCCTGGGTATCGGCATTCTTATCTGCGTATTTTTGGCGCTTTTGGCGCGCTTCGTCCTGCTCAGGTTCGTCGATACGGTCAACCGCGAATTGGCGGGTCAGGAGGCGATGAAGGCGGTCGGCCAATTGACGGCAGGCGTGGCGCACGACTTCAACAATCTGCTCGGCATCATCGTTGGCAACCTCAATCTGCTGACGAGGAATTTGCCGCCGGAAAGTCGCGACCGGACTCTGGCCATGGGCGCCATCGAAGCGGCGGAACGCGGCGCCGGCCTGACGCACCGGCTGCTGGCGTTCTCCCGCCAGCAGGCACTGGCGGCGCGCCCCACCGACGTCAACGAGCTAGTGCGTCGCATGGTCGGGCTGCTCGGCCGCACCCTCGGCGAGAGCATCGCGATCCGCGCGGTGGCATCGGATCCACCGCCGCAATGCATGGTCGACCCGGAGCAGCTGGAGGCCGCGCTGTTCGATCTGGCGATCAATGCACGAGACGCCATGCCGCAAGGCGGCACTCTAACCATCGAGATCGACACGATGCACGTCGCTGCCGACCGGCCGGCCGGTCTCGCCGAGTTGGTGCCGGGCGGCTATGCCGTGATCGCCGTCTCCGACACCGGCGTCGGCATGGCGCCGGAGGCGCTTGCACGTTGTTTCGACCCTTTCTTCACCACCAAGGAAGTGGGCAAGGGATCCGGTCTCGGCCTCAGCATGGTCTACGGCTTCGTGACCCAATCGAACGGCGCCGTGAAGGTCTACAGCGACGTCGGCCGAGGCACCACCTGCAAGCTCTACCTGCCACTCGCGACGGGGGAGGTCGCCGTCGAGCGATCGGCCGAAGCCGTTCCCGACGCGCCGGGGAATGGAGCGCTCTCGGCTGAGGCGCAAGCAGTATCGTCCAGGGAATCTGCACGCAGGAGTCCTCGAATCGTCGTGGTCGACGACGAGCCGTCCCAGGCCAAATTATTGGAGGTGATACTGGCCGGTGAGGGCTATGTGGTCGAACGGTTCACGGATTCCGTCCTCGCGTTGGCTCGATTGACGCAACATCCGCAGACTGTCGATCTGGTAGTAACCGACCAGATCATGCCAAGGGTTCTCGGGACCATGCTCGCGGAGCAGGTGACCTCGCTGCGTCGTGATCTGCCGGTGCTGTTGTGTACGGGTTATGCTGCCGAGCACCTCGACGATCACGAGCTTCCACAGGGTATCAGCGCAGTCCTGCGCAAGCCGTACAAGCCGGAGCAGCTTACCGAACGGGTTCGACAATTGCTCGCCCCTTGATCGGCCGCGATGAGCCGCGGCCTATGCCGGGCTGCCCTGGGTGTTCGTGCTGACCACCGCGATGCTGCTGGCCAGCTTCGCCTGGGTCGCCATGGCGGTGCCGCGCCGCTCGGAGGCGGCGAACTGACGCAGAGGTCGGCGCGGATTGGCCCTTAGACGATCGCGACCGCCTGCTGATAAGCTTGCCCCAGGCGTCGCCGGTGGCCGGCACGACGGCCGCCAAGGTCGGAAATGCCAGGGGGAGTTCCAGTGGTTGACATGAAGTACGTCGCACCCAGCACCATCGACGAAGCGGTCGGGGCCATCCTTGCCGCCAACGGCACCGGCCGCATCCTCGCCGGCGGCACCGACCTTCTGGTGCAGATGCGCCTCGGCACGGCGAAGCCCGGGGTGATCGTCGATGTGAAGAACATCCCCGAGATGATGCGGATCGAGGAGACGGCCGGCGGCTTCCGCATCGGCGCCGCGGTCTCCGGCGCCATCATCGGCGAGCATCCGGCGCTGGGGAAAGCCTGGCCCGGCGTGGTCGAGGCGATCAACCTGATCGGCTCGAAGCAGATCCAGGGCCGCGCCTCGGCCGGCGGCAATCTCTGCAACGCCTCGCCCGCCGCCGACAGCGTGCCGGCGCTGGTCGCCGCCGCCGCCACCGTCACCATCCAGGGGCCGAAGGGCCGGCGCGAGATTCCGGTCGAGACGCTCCACGCCGGCCCCGGCCGCACCACGCTCCAGCCGGGCGAGATCGTCGTCGGCTTCACCCTGCCGGCCAGGCCGCTGGGCTCGGGCGATGCCTATCTGCGCCTGATCCCGCGGACGGAGATGGACATCGCCGTGGTCGGCTGCGGCGTCAGCCTGATCGTCGCCAACGGCACCTGCACCGCCGCCCGCGTCGGCCTCGGCGCCGTCGCGCCGACCGTGCTTCTGGTCGAGGCCGCCGGCAAGGCGCTGATCGGCTCGCGCCTGGACGACAAGGCGCTGGAGGCCGCCGCCGCCGCCTGCCGCGCCGCCTGCAAGCCGATCGACGACAAGCGCGGCACGGTCCAATATCGCACCAAGATCGCCGGAGTTCTCTTGAAGCGCGCCGCCGCCATCGCGGCCGAACGCGCCGGAGCACGCTGACCATGGCGAAACTGCACGTCTCCACCACCATCAACGGCGAGCCAGCCGAGTTTCTCTGCGACGTCTCGCAGACCATCCTCGACGTGCTGCGCGACCAGCTCGGCCTCACCGGCACCAAGGAAGGCTGCGGCTCGGGCGATTGCGGCGCCTGCAGCATCACCCTCGACGACCGCCTGATCTGCGGCTGCCTGATGCTGGCCGCCGAGGCCGAGGGTCGCCGCATCGAGACCATCGAGGGCATGGCCAAGGGCGATCGGCTCCACGCGCTCCAGAAGAAGTTCATCGAGTTCGCCGCTCTCCAGTGCGGCATCTGCACGCCGGGCTTCCTGGTCGCCTCCAGGGCGCTCTTGGCGCACAATCCCGATCCGAGCGAGACCGAGATACGCTACTGGCTCGCCGGCAATCTCTGCCGGTGCACGGGCTACGACAAGATCGTGCGCGCGGTGATGGAAGTGGCCAGGGACATGAGGGAGACGACGCGATGAGCAAGCAGACCTACAAGTGGATCGGCACGCGGCCCGACCGTCCCGACGGTGCCGACAAGGTGACCGGACGCGCCCGTTTCGGCGCCGACTTCAACATGCCCGGCCAGCTGGTCGGCAAGGTGCTGCGCAGCCCGCACGCCCACGCCCGGATCAGGTCGATCGATACCTCGGCGGCCGAGGCGCTGCCCGGCGTCAAGGCCGTGGTGACGTCCAAGGACTTCCCCGAGCAGGCGAACTTGATCGTTCCGACCGGCGAGATGCAGGTCAACCTGCGCGACGTGACGCGCAACGTCATGGCGCGCGAGAAGGTGCTCTACGAGAGCCACGCGGTCGCCGCGGTCGCCGCCACGACTGATGCCATCGCCAGCGCGGCGTTGGCCCTGATCAAGGTCGAGTACGACGTCCTGCCGCATGTGATCGATGTCACCGAGGCGATGCAGGAGGGCGCGCCGATCCTGCACGACCACCTGATCACCGACGGCGTCGAGCCGCGGCCGACCAAGGCCTCGAACATCGCCAAGCGCATCGACAACGCCAAGGGCGATATAGACGCCGGGTTCGCCGAGGCCGAGGTGGTGATCGAGCGCAGCTATACGACTCAGCCGGTGCATCAGGGCTATATCGAGCCGCATGCGACGCTGGCGAGCGCCAGCGAGGACGGCCAGATCCAACTCTGGTCGACGACGCAGGGGCACTTCCAGGTGCGCGGCTTCTGCAGCCGCCTGCTCAACATCGAGCTCTCGCAGATCCGCGTCACGCCGACCGAGATCGGCGGCGGCTTCGGTGGCAAGACGGTGGTCTATCTCGAGCCGCTGGCGGTGCGGCTGTCGCAGAAATCCGGCAAGCCGGTGAAGATGGTGATGAGCCGCGACGAGGTCTTCCGCGCCTCGGGCCCGGCGCCCGGCGCCACCGTCCGCGTCAAGATCGGCGCCAAGCGCGACGGCCGCATCGTCGCGGCCGACTGCACGATCGCGATGCAGGCCGGCGCCTTTCCCGGCTCGCCGATCGGCCCGGCGTGCTGGACCAGCTTCGCCTGCTACGACATCGCCAACGTAAGGGTGGTCGGCTACGACGTGGTGAGCAACCGCCCGAAGGTCGCCGCCTACCGTGCGCCGGGCGCGCCGATCTCGGCCTGGGGCGTGGAATCCACCCTCGATATCCTGGCCCAGGAACTGCGGATGGATCCGATCGACTTGCGGCTGAAGAACGCCGCCAAGAAGGGCACCAAGACCAGCTACGGCCCGACCTTCGACACGATCGGCTTCGTCGAGACCCTCGAAGCCGCCAAGAGCTCGGCGCACTACCGGAGCAAGGTGAAGCCCGGCATGGCGCGCGGCGTGGCGGCCGGCTTCTGGTTCAACGTCGGCGCCGATTCGAGCGCCGCCGCGCACGTCGCCGAGGACGGCACGGTCACGATCATCTCCGGCAACCCCGACATCGGCGGCTCGCGCGCCTCGCTCGCCCTGATGGCGGCCGAGGAGCTGGGCATCGACTACGACAAGGTGCGGCCGGTGATCGCCGATACCAGCTCGATCGGCTTCAACTTCGTCACCGGCGGCAGCCGCGTCACCTTCGCGACCGGCCTCGCCGTGGTCAATTCGGTGCGCGATATGGTGCGCGAGCTCAAGGGGCGCGCCGCCAAGACCTGGGGCGTCGACGTGGAAGGGGTGATCTGGGAGAACGGCCAGGCCAAGCCCGCCGGCAGCAATGTCGGCGTGTTCGAGCCTCTGACGCTGGCCCAGCTCGCGGCGACGGCCGGCAAGACCGGCGGCCCGATCAACGGCCATGCCCAGCTGAACGTGCAGGGGGCCGGCCCCGGCTTCGGCGTGCACATCGTCGACCTCGCGGTCGACCAAGAAACCGCGATCGTCACCATCGACCGCTACACCGCGGTCCAGGATGTCGGCACCGCAATCCATCCGAGCTATGTCGAAGGCCAGCTGCAGGGCGGCGCCGTGCAGGGCATCGGCTGGGCGCTGAACGAGGAATACATCTACAACGCCAAGGGCAAGCTGGAAAACGCCGGCTTCCTCGACTACCGCATTCCGGTGGCATCCGACCTGCCGATGATCGAGACCATCCTGGTCGAGGTCCCCAATCCCACCCATCCCTATGGCGTGCGTGGCGTCGGCGAGGTGCCGATCGTCCCACCGCTCGCCACCATGGGCAACGCCATCGCGCGCGCCACCGGCGTGCGCATGACCGACCTGCCGATGTCGCCGCCGCGCCTGTCCGCGGCGCTCGATGCCGCGATGCCGAGAGCGGCGGCGGAATAGTCGATCTCCACTGGCGCCGGAGCTCGTCGAGGCGATCCTCGATGGGCGGCAGCCGGTGGGGAGGACGCTGGTGGGATTGGTGCGGCCGGTGTGTCGAAGAGCCTGGTGGAGGCGGCCTCGAGCTTCCTCGGCATGGGGCCGCCGCCGCCGACCCCGACCTGGGGCAACATCATCTCCGACGGGCGCGACTACCTGAGAGAGGCCGCCTGAATCTGCCTCTATCCCGGTCTCGCCGTATCAGTCACCGTGTTCGCCGTGCGGATAAAGGCGATCTTGGGCTGATCGGGTTCAGAATCCGACCTTGTCGCCGCCCTTGAGCTTAAGGATCTGGCGGGCCTCGTCCGGCGTCGCGATCTCCAGCGACAGGGTCTCCAGCACGTGCCGGATCTTCTTCACCTGGTCGGCGTTGCTCTTCGCCAGCTCGCCCTTGCCGACATAGATGCTGTCCTCGAGGCCGACGCGGACGTTGCCGCCCATCATCGCCCCCATGGTGCAGAGCGACATCTGGTGGCGGCCGGCGGCGAGGATCGACCACTGATAGTCCGGCCCGAACAGCCGGTCGGCGGTCCGCCGCATGTGCTGCAGGTCCTCCGGATGCGGACCGATGCCGCCCAGGATGCCGAAGATCGTCTGCACGAACAGCGGCGGCTTGATCAGCCCGCGGTCGAGGAAATGCGCCAGCGTGTAGAGGTGCCCGACGTCGTAGCACTCGCATTCGAAGCGCACACCGTGGGCCTCGCCCAACTCTTTGAGAAAGCGCTCGATCTGGCCGAAGGTGTTGCTGACGATCGAGTCCTTGGTCTTCTCCAGGTACGGCTTCTCCCACGGATGCTTCCAGTCCTTGATCTTGTCGACGATCTGGAAGAGGCCGAAATTCATCGACCCCATGTTGAGCGAGCAGACCTCCGGCTTGGCCCGGAGCGGGGCCGCCAGCCGGTCCTCGATCGACATGCCGAGACTGCCTCCGGTGGTGATGTTGACCACCACGTTCGATGCCTGCTTGATCCTGGGCAGGAACTGCATGAAGACGTTGGGATCGGGCGTCGGGCTGCCGTCCGGGTTGCGGGCATGCAGGTGGACGATGGCGGCGCCGGCCTCGGCGGCGGCGATCGAGTCCGCCGCGATCTGATCGGGGGTGATCGGGAGGTACGGCGTCATCGTCGGGGTGTGGATGGAGCCGGTGACGGCGCAGGTGATGATGACCTTGCGGCCGGCGGGCTTGGTGCTCATCTAAGGGCTCCATCGTCTCGCAAAGGGGGCGGAAGCCGTACAGGCTAGATGCTTTTTGGCTTGCCCGTCCAACCTTCATCGCTACCCTGCGAAATACACCCCGCCGAGCCATCTGATCGGAGAGCCGTCATGACCGCCGCCCGCTCCATCAACACGGATGTCGCCGAGGCCCTCGAGGAGGCGAAGGCGAACTACGCCAAGGTCAACCCGGCGAGCCGGGCGACCCATCAGAAGGCGTTGCCGAGCCTGCCTGGCGGCAACACCCGAACCGGCATCTTCTTCGATCCATTCCCGATCGCCTGGGTCCGCGGCGAGGGCGCGCGGCTCTGGGACGCCGACGGCCACGACTACATCGACTTCATCTCCGAGGCGACGGCCGGCATCTATGGCCACAGCCACCCCGAGATCCGCAAGGCGATCGAGCAGCGGATGGACCTCGGCTGGAACCTCGGCGGCCATACCGCCCTCGAAGGCGAGCTAGCCTCGATCCTGATCGACCGCTTCCCCTCGATCGAACGGGTCCGCTTCGTCAACTCCGGCACCGAAGCCAACATGTTCAACGTCCAGGTCGCCCGGGTGGCGACCGGCCGGCCGGCGGTGATGGGATTCAACGGCTGCTACCACGGCGGCTTCCTCACCTTCACCGCCGCGACCAATCCGCTGAACGTGCCGTTCGAGACGGTGGTCGGGACCTACAACGACGTCGAGGGATCTGCGGCGCTGATCGACCGGCATGCCGACCGGATCGCCGCCGTCATCCTCGAGCCGATGATGGGCGGTGGCGGCTGCATCTCGGCGACCCTCGAGTTCCTGAAGATGCTGCGCGAGCGCACCAAGAAGCACGGCATCGTCATGATCCTCGACGAGGTCATGACCTCGCGCCTGTCGCCGGGCGGCCTCCAGGCGGTCACCGGCGTCATCCCCGACCTCACCTCCCTTGGCAAGTACATCGGCGGCGGCCTCCCGGCCGGGGCCTTCGGCGGCCGGGCCGACATCCTCGACCGCTTCGATCCGAGGAAGTCGGACGCGCTGCCGCATTCGGGCACCTACAACAACAACGTGATGACCCTGGCGGCCGGCATCGCCGGCCTCGGCAAGGTCTATACCAAGGAAGCGGCGGTGACGCTGAATGCCCGCGGCGACGGGCTCCGCAAGCGCCTGAACGCGGTCGCCGACCGGGCCGGCGTCGCCATGCAGTTCCTCGGCATCGGCTCGATGCTGTGCGTGCACATGCAGCGGGGCGAGATCCGCAACCCCCAGGACGCCGCCAAGGGCGACGCCAAGCTCCGCGAGCTGTTCTTCTTCGACCTCCTCGAGCACGGCGTCCACGTCATGCCGAAGCGTGGCCTGGTGGCGCTGTCGCTGCCGCTGACCGACGCCGACTTCGACACGCTGGTCGCCGCGGTCGAGGAGTTCGTCTCGGCCCGGCGGTCGCTGTTCAAATGAACGACGTGCGGCCGGTTGGGCTATGATGGGGTGAGATGACTCTCGGGACGGCAGGGATGGCGATCGAGCGGGTCCTGACCTCGGAGGCGCTGGAGAGGCTGCGCCGGCCGATCGGCCGGGCTCGCGGATTGCCGCGAGAGGCGTTCACCAGCGAGGAGGTCTATGCCGCGGAGATGAGCCGGATATTCGGTCGCGGCTGGATTGCCGCCGGCGCCGCGACCGATGAGCTGGCTCAGCCGGGGAAGGTGATCCCCCTGGTCCTCGCCGGCCGGCCGATCGTGCTCACCTCAAACGAGCAAGGCCGCATCCAGGCCTTCCACAACGTCTGCCGCCACCGCGGCGTCCAGGTCGTGACCAAGGCGTGCAGCGGCCAGAAGGTGCTGCGCTGCCCCTACCATTCCTGGGCCTACGACCTCGACGGCCGGCTGCGTTCGACCCCCCATGTCGGCGGCCCCGGCAAGCACAGTCACCCAGACATCAAGAAGGCGGAGATCGGCCTCGTGCCAATCCGCTGCGAAAGCTGGGCCAACCTGGTCTTCGTCAATTTCGACGAGGCCGGCCCGGACCTGCTTACCTACCTCGCGCCGCTGCGCGAGCGCTGGAAGGCCTACGACTTCACCCGCCTGCGCCTCGGCGGCACGGCCACCTTCGAGCTCAAGGCCAACTGGAAGCTCGCGGTCGAGAATTTCTCCGAGGCCTATCACCTGCCCTGGGTCCATGCCGGCCTGAACAGCTATTCGCCGATGGAGGATCATGATTGCTTCTTCATTCCCGGTTTCTGCCAGGGGCAGTTGAGCCGGAACTACGCCGCCGCCCCGGTCGACGGCCGGACGATGCCGCGCTTTGCCGGCATGACAGCCGAGCAGGAGACATTGGCCGAGTACCCGGTGGTGTTTCCGAATCTGATGCTGGGCGTGCATGCCGACCACTTTTTCGCGCTGACCGCCTTTCCGGTGGCCCCCGATCGCACCTACGAGCGCTTCGACGTCTTTGTCATCGGTGGCGAGGCGATGACGCCCGCCTATGCCGCCAACCGCGCGGCGACGGTCGAGCGTTGGCGCGCGATCAACGTCGAGGACATCGACGTGGTCGAGCGCATGCAGGTCGGCCGGACCTCGCCGGCGATGGACGGCGGCCGCTTCGCGCCGGGGCAGGACGACTGCGTGCATGCCTTCGACCTGCAATGGGTGGACGCGATACTTGGGGGTGGGGGGAGGTCGGTTCGGGCAGCGGATCAAAACCGCGGGCCCTCGCTTGGTGGCGTGACGCCACGAGTAAGACCACGGTCCCTCGCTTAGTGGTCCGTCGCTCCCGGTACGATCGCTGAAGAAGCGATCGACCTGCCGCGCCGTCCCGCTCGGGTTTTACTCGTGCGGGGGCCGAGCGAAGCGAACGGCCCAGAGACATCGCGATCCGCAGGTCGATGCGTCGCGTCTTCGCGATGCATCGTACCGGAAAGGATCGCGGCCGCTATGCCCGCATGCGAGCGCCGGTCGGATCGTGCGGCGATGGAGCGATCACCTTGGCCCGGCGTTCCACGCCGACGACATGCACCGAGAGCTCGGTGCCGGCCGCGCAATGCTGCTTGTCGACGAGCGCCATGGCGATGCTCTTGCCCAGCGTATGGCCATAGGCGCCGGAGGTCACGTAGCCGACCCGCTCACCGTCGCGCCAGACCGGCTCGTAGCCCGATCCGTCGGCGTCTCCTGCCACCACCTCCAGCGTGACCAGGCGCCGCTTGGCGGTGCCGTGCTCGTACTCCTTGAGCGCGGCCTCGCGTCCGACGAAACCCGGCTTGTCGAAGGCGATCCAGCGATCGAGCCCGGTCATGCCGGGCGTATAGGTCTGGGTGAACTCGCGCAGCCAGAGCCCGAACGACTTCTCGATGCGAAGGCTGAGCAGCGCGTTGAAGCCGTACTCGGTCATGCCGAAGTCGGCCCCTGCCTTCTTGAGCGTGCGGTAGAGCGTCAGGTGCTCGGAGGCCGGCACGTTGATCTCGTAGCCGAGCTCGCCGGCGACCGAGAGCCGGCCGACCTTGGCGCGCATCATGCTGACGTCGAGCTCCCGGCATCCCATGAAACGGAAGCCCGTATTCGACACGTCGGCATTGTGGACCACGGCCTCGAGCAGCTCGCGCGACCTGGGCCCTGAGAGCGAGAAGCCGACCCATTCATCGGAGATGTCGCGGATCGAGACGCCATCCTCGACGTGATCGTTGAACCACCGCATATGCCATTGCCGAAGGTAGTAGGAGCCCATGATCCAGAAGCTGCCGTCGCCCCAGTTGAACACCGAGAGATCGCCCCTGAGCCTGCCCGAGGGCGACAGCATGGGCGCCAGCGCACAGCGCCCGGGAGCGGGCAGGCGCGATGCCATCACGCGGTCGAGCCAACGCTCGGCCTTCGGTCCCTTGACCTCGTATCGGGAGAAGCCGGAGATATCGAGGAGGCCGACGCTCTCCCGCGTCTTCCGGCACTCCTCGCCGACGATGTCATGTGCGTTCGAGCGCTTGAGCGTCGGCTTCTCCACGAACGCCGGCGACGGGGCGAAGTAGATCGGGACTTCGAGCCCCCACAGCACGCCCCAGCGGGCGCCGTTCCTGGTCATCGTCTCATACGCCGGCGCGGTCCTGAGCGGCCGGCCGGCGGGAAGCTGCTCGTTGGGATAGGTCATGACGAACCGCCGCGAGTAGAACTGCCCCGTCGTCTGCCGGAGGTACTCGCGGTTCGCGGCCCAGCCGCCATAGCGGGCGATGTCCATGCCGTAGATGTCGGTCGAGGCCTCGCCCTTGACCATCATCTCGGCAAGGCTGAGCCCCACGCCGCCACCCTGCAGGAATCCGGCCATCACGCCGCAAGCGGTCCAGTAGTTCGGCACCCCCGGCGCCGGACCCACCAGCGGGTTGCCGTCCGGCGTGAAGGTGAAGGAGCCGTTGACCCATTTCTTGATGCCGACGCGTTCGAGGCAGGGAAAGCGCTTGAACCCGATCTCCAGCTCCGGCGCGATACGGTCGACGTCCTCCTGGTTCAGCTCGATGCCGAAATCCCACGGGGCGCCTTCCATGTTCCAGTGCTTGAAGTTCCTCTCGTAAAGGCCGACCAGCAGCCCCTTGCCCTCCTGGCGCGTGTAGGTGAAACCCTCGAGATCGACGATCAGCGGCAGTTCGTCCTTCATCGCCGCGATCTCGGGGATCGTCTCGGTTACCAGGTAGTGGTGCTCCATCGGCGTCACCGGCAGATCGAGCCCGACCATCAAGCCGACCTGCTTGGCCCAGAGGCCGGCGCAATTGACCACGTGCTCGCAAGCGATCGTACCCTTCTCGGTGACGACCTCCCAGGTGCGGTTCGGCTTTCGATGCAGCTCCAGCACGCGGTTGTGCTCGATGATCTGGGCGCCGCGCTTCCTCGCGGCACCGGCATAGGCGTAGGTGGCGCCATAGGTGTCGATATGGCCCTCGTTGACGTCGTAGAGCCCGCCGAGAACGTCGCTCACGTCCATGAGGGGCCACATGGCCTTGATCTCGTCCGGCGTCACCAGGCGCGCGGTGTCGATGCCCATGGTCTGGAAGATCCGGTATGCCGCCTTGAGCCATTCCCAGCGCTCCGGTGCGCTCGCCACGTTGATGCCGCCGGTCATGTGCAGCCCGACGTCCTGGCCGGACTCGGCCTGAATCTCCTTGAACAGCTTGATCGTGTAGGACTGAAGCGCCGCGATGTTGGGATCGGCGTTGAGCGCGTGGAATATGCCGGCCGCATGCCAGCTCGATCCCGATGTCAGCACGCTCCGCTCGATCAGCGCGATGTCGGTCCAGCCGAGCTTCGCCAGATGGTAGAGGACGGAGCAGCCGACGACGCCACCGCCGATGACGACGACCCGATAATGCGATTTCATGGAGGTTTCCAAAGCCACGGCAGGGAAGCACTCTAGCCAAGCCGCGGGTCATCGAACAGGCGGTGCCGTGGAATAGGACCCGCGGTGGCGCATCGCGGCTCGACTACGATGTCAGTGGCCTTTCAGGGCAGGCGGCGTGACGCCGGGCGGCCAGAACCGGCACGACACCCCGTGCCCCGGTCCCACCTCGTGCCATGCCGGCATCCCGCCCGCCGCGTGGTCCTCGCCGAACACGCACGGCCCGGTCTCGCCGTCGCGCCCGCGGAACTGCGGCTCCGGGGAGGACTCCGCGAGCTTCGCGCGCTGTCGTGCCGGATCAGGGATCGGCACCGCATCCAACAGGTTGCGCGTGTACGGGTGCACCGGGCTGTCGTACACTCGGGCCGCGTCGCCGAGCTCGACGATCCGCCCGCCGTACATCACCGCCACCCGGTGCGCGACTGCGCGCACGACCGCCAGATCGTGTGCGATGAACAGATACGACAGGCGCAGCTTGTCCTGAAGGTCGTGCAGCAGGTCGACGATCTGGGCCTGGGTCCGCACGTCGACCGCCGACACCGGTTCGTCGCAGACGACGAAGTCCGGGTTGACCGCCAGCGCACGGGCAATGACGATCCGCTGCCGCTGCCCGCCGGAGAACTCGTGCGGATAGCGGGGCACAACCGCCGGATCCATGCCGACCAGCGTCATCAGCTCCGCCACCCGCTCGGCGATCCGTTGCGAAGGCACCGACCGGTGCACGGTCAGCGGCTCGGCGAGGATCTGCGCGATCGTCATCCGCGGGTGCAGGCTCGAATACGGGTTCTGCTGCACGAGCTGCATGTGCCGGCGCATCCCGCGGACCTGCGCGCGCGACATTGCGGTCAGCTCACGCCCCAGCAGGCGCACCGAGCCGCCGGTCGCCGGCTGGAGCTGCAGGATCGCCCGCCCCGCGGTCGTCTTACCCGACCCGGACTCGCCGACCAGTCCGACCGTCCGGCCGGCCTCGATGTCGAAGGAGACCTGGTCGACCGCACGTACCGGCGGACGGCCGCGCCGTGCCGGGAAGGTCACGCACAGGTCGCGGACGCGGAGCAGCGGCTCGGCATTCGTCATGCGGTCCGCCTCGCGGTCTCGATCCTCGGCACGGCGGCCAGCAGCGCCTGGGTGTACGAGTGCCGCGGTCCGGCAAACAGCGCGTCGATCTCGCCGAATTCGACGATCTCGCCGCCGTGCATCACGTAGACCCGCTCGACCATTCCGGCGATCACGCCGAAGTCGTGAGTGATCAGCATCAGTGCCATGCCGAGCTCTCTACGCAGCCGCATCAGCAGGCGCAGGATCTGCGCCTGGACGGTGACGTCCAGCGCCGTCGTCGGCTCATCGGCGATCAGCAGGTCCGGCTGGCACGACACCGCGATCGCGATCAGCACCCGCTGCCGCATGCCGCCGGAGAACTGATGCGGATAGTCATCGGCGCGCAGCGCCGGGTCGTGGATACCGACCAGGCCGAGCAGCTCCACGGTGCGCCGCCGCGCCGCCCGGCGTGAGACGCCGGTGTGGCGGCACAATATGTCGTCGATCTGCGCGCCGACGGTCATCACCGGATTGAGCGAAGCCATCGGGTCCTGGAACACCATCGCGATGCGCCTCCCGCGCATGTCGCGCATCTCGTGCTCATCGAGGGTCAGCAGGTCCTGGCCACGGAACAAGATGCGGCCGCCCCACTCGACCGACGAGCCCTCGGGTGCCAGGCGCATGATCGCGCGCGCGGTGACACTCTTGCCGCACCCCGACTCGCCGACGAAGCCGACGGCCTCGCCCGGCGCGATGTCGAACGAGATGCCCTTCACGACGCGAGACGGCACGCCGTCCAGATTGAACTGCGCGGTGAGATCGCGGACCTGCAGCAGCGTGCCCCGATCGTCCATCACCGGCTTCCCACGTCGAGCTTCTCGCGCAGGCCGTTGGCCAGCACGATGAACGTCAGAGAGGCGAAGACGATCGCGACGGCCGGACCAATCACGGTCAGCGGCGCGAGCTCCATGAACTGCCGCGCCTCGGCGAGCATGCTGCCCCAGTTCGGATCGGGCGGGGGCGGCCCCAGGCCCAGGAACGACAGCGCGGTCACCGTGAAGATCGTGTTCGCCAGGATCAGGCTGGTCTGGACCAGGATCGGCGACACGACCATCGGCAGCACGTGGCGGAGCGCGATCGCGAACTCCCCGACGCCGACGCTGCGGGCGGCTTCAACATGGTCCCAGCGCTTGACGCTGAGCACCGGACCGCGCACCACCCGGGCCATCGCCGGCGTGTAGACGACGGCGATCGTCAGGATCAGGTTCCTCACCGTCGGCCCCAGCGCCGCGACCACCGCGATCGCCAGCAGGAAGACCGGGAACGCGAAGACGACGTCGAGCACGCGCATGATCGCAAGGTCGACGCGCCCGCCGATATAGCCGGACACGAGGCCGAGAACCAGCCCCGCCGCCAGCGCCAGCGCGACGGCGACGAAGGTGATCAGCAGCGTGCTGCGGCCGCCGACGATCAGGCGGCTGAGCAGGTCGCGGCCGATGGAATCCGTGCCGAGCCAGTGCATCGCGGTCGGCCCGGCCAGCGAGTCGGGCGAGGTCTTCGACGGGCTGTACGGCGCGATCAGCGGCCCGAATGCGGCGATCGCCAGCAGCGCGATCAGCATCGCCAGCCCGATCGTCACCAGCAGCCGGCCGCGGGGCCGCTTGCGGGCCGGCGCCGTGGCCTGTGTCGCGTCGGGCGGCGGCAGGTCAATCATACGACACCCTGGCGTCGACCCGGGCATAGGCGATGTCGACCAGGACGTTCATCATCAGCACGATCGTCGAGGAGACCAGCACGATCGCCTGGATCACCGGATAGTCCCGCCGGCTGACCGAATCGAACAGGTACTGCCCCATGCCCGGAATGGTGAAGATCGTCTCGATCAGGATGCTGCCGCCGAGCAGCGCCGCGAGCTGCAGGCCGGTCACCGTGATCACCGGCGTCAGCGCGTTCCGCACCAGGTAGTTGCCGAGGATGGTCCGGGCGAGAAGGCCCTTGGCCCTGGCGACCATCACGTAGTCCTGGCTCGACACCTCGAGCACCGCGGCCCGGGTGTTCTCCGAGATCGTCACCGACACCGTCAATGCCAGCGCCAGCGCCGGCAGCAGGAGACTGCCGACATTGGCGAGCGGGTCGGTCGCGAAGGGAACGTAGTTGAAGATTCCGACCGTCGGGAAATAGAGCCCGAACAGCAGCACCATCAGCGTCGCGACGACGAAGTTCGGCACCGCCAGCAGGAGGCTGTTCAGGCCCCGGACGATCCAGTCGGTCCGCCCGCGCAGGCGTGCCGAGGCGAGCCCTGTGGTGGCCCCCATCGCCATCGCCAGCAGGCCGGCGATCATCGTCAGCTCGGCGGTCACCGCCAGCCTGGGCAGCAGCTCGCCCGCCACCGGTTTCCTGGTGGCGAACGAGTGGCCGAGGTCGCCGGCGAGCGCGTTGCCGAGCCAGATCCCGTATTGCTCCCAGATCGGCCGGTCGAGCCCCAGGTTACGCCGGGTGGTGCGGAGAACCTCATCCGAAACCGCCGTCGTGCCGGCTGCGGCCAGCGCGAAGTCACCCGGCAAGGCACGCATCAGCCCGAACGCGACCATCGAGACGCCGAGCAGGATCGGCACCGTCAGCGAGAGGCGGACGAGCACCATGCGTAACATTGGCTCGTCCGCCGTCGGTTGCCGCTCTCGGCGAGGCTACTTGTCTAACCAGGCGGTTCGCACGAAGCTGCGGATGTTGGCGGCCAGCGCGACGTAGCCCTTGGCGTAGCCCCACCACGCTTCCCAGCGCAGCGGGTACTGGTAGATGTCGAGCACATAGGCCTGATCGGCGATGCGCTTCTGGATCGCCATGTAGGCGGCGGCCCGCTTCGCCGGGTCGAGGAGCGTGCGGGCGTCGACGATCATCTTGTCGAGCTCGGTGTCGGCCATGCCCTGGGCCTTGCCCGAGGGGTTGGTCGAGAGCATCCGCGAGACGATCGCGTCCGGATCGGGGCTCCAGCTCAGCGCTACCGACAGCAGCGTCGGGTACTCGCCCTTGAGCCACATCTGGATCAGGGGCGCGGTCTCCATCGGCTTGATCGCGACCTTGATGCCGGCCTCGGCCCATTGCTGCTGCAGGATCTGCGCGCAGCTCACGTCCAGCGGATTGGCCGCGACCACGATGTATTCGCCGAGGTCGATGCCGCTCGGATATCCGGCGTCCGCCAGCAGCTTCTTCGCCTCGGCCGCGCTGGTCTTGTAGTAAGGCATCTCGCCGACGCCGTCGTAGCCGCCGACATGGCTCTCGGGCACCATCGCCGCGACCTTGCCCGAGCCGCCGAGCACGGTCTCCAGGCAGGCCTTGCGGTCGGTCGCCAGGCTGAGGGCGCGGCGCACGCGCACGTCGTTGAGGGGCTTCGCCTTCATGTTCATCCACACCGGGAAGGTCCGGGTGGTCTTGCCCGGCGCCGACACCAGGTCGGGCGCGGTCCTGACGATCTGCGCCGAGACCTTGGGGTCCTTGAACCAGGTCATGTCGATCGCCTTCGAGCGCAGCGCCGAGGTGATCGACGCCTGGTCCTTGAAGAAGCGGAACACGACGGTATCGAGATAGGGCTGGCCCCTCTCGTAGTAGTTGGGGTTGGCCTTCAGCGTGCACTGCTGGTTCGGTTCATAGGAGACGAAGGTGAACGGGCCGGTGCCGACCGGCTTGGTGGCGAGGTCGGAGACGCCGCGGGGCACGATGACGCCGACCGGATTGGTCGCCAGATAGTTGAGGAAGGCGGCGTTCGGCGCGTTCAGCTCGAAGCGCACCGTCATCGGATCGACCACGGTGACCGACTTGATGGCGGAGAAGATCGTCAGGTTCGGGCTCGCGGTCGCCGGGTTCAGGATCCGCTCGAACGTGTATTTCACGTCCTCGGCATCGAAGGCCTGCCCGTTGTGGAACTTAACGCCGCCGCGGAGCCGGAAGACGTAGGTGGTGTCGTTCGGCTGCTCGTAGCCGGCGGCGAGGTCCGGCTCGATCTTCATGTCGGCGTTCCACCGGAGCAGCCCGGTGTAGAGCAGCGAGGTCATGTCATAAGACGAGAATGCCGTCAGGGTGCCGGGATCGAACCCGATCGGGTCCGCATCCGCGCCGATCGTAAGCGTGCCGCCGCGCTTGGGCGCAGCGCCGCCTTGGGCGAAGGCGAACGGGCTGACGCCCATCGCGCCGGCGGCCAGCGTCAGGCGCAGCAGGCTGCGTCGTGCGAGCGCGTGCCGGAAGATCGGTTCCATGGAATTGCCTTTCGACATGGTGGGGCTCCCCCTGTTCCTTCGCGAAGATGGACTAGGTTATCAGTAACGGGCCGGTCGGCAACCGGCAGGCGCCGGCCGTGAAATCCGTGCCGGCATGGCCTGTCGCATTCCGCCGCGGGGCGAATGTGCCTGGAAAACAGGGGCCATACCGTTAAGACAAGGACGCCAGCGCCCAGGAGGTCCGCCCCAGATGATCCGCATCGCCACCGCCGGCTTCAGTCACGAATCGAACACCTTCTCGTCGGTGCCGGCAAGCCTCGACAAGTTCCAACGCTACGGCATCCTCGAAGGTGAGGCGATCACCAAGGAATATGCGACCTCGCAGTCGACGCTGGCCGGGTTCTACGCTGCCGCCGCCGAGGACCCCGAGGTCGAGCTGGTGCCGCTCTTCTTCACCCGCCTGACGCCGATGGCGGCCCTCACCGACGAGGCGATCAGGCACATCCTCGACCGCATCGTCGCGCTCCTCAAGGAGAAGGGCCCGTGGGACGCGGTCCTGCTGCCCCAGCACGGGGCCGCGGTGTCGGAGACCTGGCCGGACGCCGATGGCGAGCTGATCCGCCGGGTGCGCGAGACGGTCGGCCCCAAGGTGCCGATCGGCGTCGCCCTCGACATGCATGCCAACGTGTCGAGGCAGATGATCGAGAACGCCGACATCACCACCGTCTATCAGACCAATCCGCATATCGACACGCGCGAGAAGGCGCTCGAATGCGCGCGCCTGGTGCTGCGCCAGGTCAGGGGTGAGATCCGGCCGACGACCGCGCTGGCGACCCCTCCCTTGCTGGTCAACATCCTGAACCAGGGCACCGACGACGCGCCGATGTCGGAACTGATCCGGATCGCCGACGAGCAGAGGAAGCGTCCGGGCGTGCTCACGCTCAGCGTGGTCGAGGGCTATCCCTATGCCGACGTCGCCGAGATGGGCATGTCCTTCATCGCCGTGACCGACAACGACCCGGCACTGGCCGAGGAGATCGCAAAGACGCTGGCCGACGCGGCGTGGTCGATGAGGGAAGCGCTCAACACCGGCGGTACGCCGGTCGACGCGGCGCTCATCCGCGCCAGGGCCGCGAACGTCAATCCGGTGGTGCTGTTCGACGTCGGCGACAATGTCGGCGGCGGCGGCCCGGCCGACTCGACCCTGATCCTGCATGCAGCGAGGCGCCTCGGCGTCCCCGGCCTGATGCAGGCGCTCGGCGACGCCGACGGCGTCGAGGCCTGCGAGAAGGCCGGGGTCGGCGGGCGGGTCGAGCTCGCGGTCGGCGGCAAGATCGACGGCCGGCACGGCAAGCCCTTCCCGATCAGGGGCATCGTCACCGCGCTGTCGGACGGACGCTACGAGGAGACCGGCCCGGTGCATGGCGGCTTCCGCTTCTTCAACGACGGACCCAGCGCCGCGATCAAGACCGACGACGGCTGGACCATCGTGCTGACCACGCGCGGCGTCGGCTCGTCCAGTCTTCAGCAGTTCCGCACGCTCGGCATCGAACCGAAGAACGCGAAGATCATCGTCGCCAAGGGTGTTCATTCGCCGCGCCCGGCGATGGAGCCGATCGCGCGCGAGATGATCTGGGTTGCAACCCCCGGGGTCACCACGGCCGATCTCACCACCTTTACCTACCGTCACCGGCGGGTGCCGTTGTATCCGCTGGAGCCGGATGTGAAATTCTAGCCAGAGGAACTCGATGCGGGCAGACGCGCCCTCGCGACCGGCAGGCGGCTTCTGACGTCGAAGTCGGCTCGCGGATCGACCTTTCATCGTTCCCCGGTCGTCAGCGCCGGACGCGATCCCGAATGTCGCTGGCGCTGATCGACGTCAGGGCGAGGGCGGGGAAAAGGTCGTTCTCGGCGTCGAGGTCGCGGCCAAGGAGCGCTGAAAAGAGTCGGAGCCCTGCGGCATGGAGCGGCGTTGGAACTGCCGCGATCCCCGCCAGCACCACAGTCGGCACGAGTCCGAAGGGAAGATCCTCTCGAATCCAGCGGGCTTGCAACGAGGTCGGCCCGGGCGAACCGCCCATGGCGGCTACGCCCGCGGCCATGGCTCCCATGCTGCCATAAGGCAGGTCGAACGACAGGTGCATATGTTGATGGATCGTGCGGACCTCGACGCCGAAGGCCCCTGCGACGGCCAAGCGCTCGTCGTCCAGGGCCTCGATCAGGCGACCGACGGTATCGGTGATACCGCCGTAATTGTCCCAGATTTCGCCCTTTTCCATGCGGGTCAGATTGCAGAGCGCATTGGCCATATGGGCTTCGGGGTTGACGTTGCTGAGCTGGATGGCGAGAAGATCCGCCCGCGGCACAAAGCGATCGCCAAATAGCTCGCGGCACAGGTGAAGGCCTGCCTTGGTTGTGGATCCCGGCAGAACCGACGCGTCGACCTGCGCGCGAATGGTTAGCACTTTCACTCTCGACGGCCCGATCGGTCGGCCCATGACGACGGTGGTGCCCCACGCAACGACGGGAACATCTGGTCGCCGCTCGGCCAGATAGAGCGCGCCGAGCGAATATTGGGAGCTGATGATCGCCGTCTGTCCGGCCCGCAGATGCCGGATCGCCTCGTCCATCACAACTCGATGGCCGTAGGCGGGGAGCGCGAAGATGACTGCCGTCGCATGCGACATGGCCTCGGCGCAGCTTGCGGCCACATCGACGCGAAACGCCCCGTCGACGGCTCCTTCGGCGACCAGCGGGTCCAGCTTGGTGATCCGACTGGAAGGCGACCAGATCGCGGGCGCGTGGCCGTTGCGGCACAGAAGTGCGGCGGTTGCCAGGCCGATGCCGCCGGCTCCCAGGATTGCGACTCTCATGCGTGCACCATTTCGCTGACCAGCCCCAACCGCCCATCGTCAGGTCAACTGAGAGAGTCGCAGTTTCGACCGGAGAACGTTCTGCACATTTACTGCCGACGTTAGGCGGCGTAGTTGAACTATATCAAGACGATCAGGCATGTGCAGTCGACAGCCGCTCCCGGACTTTGGCGGGGCGGGAGGGGCTCTCCGTCGGCAAGGCGCCAAGCGCAGTTAGACGTTGTCGCGCGGCAGCGACACCCGCCAGTTCTTGGCGAAGACGCGGACGCCGCCTTCATAGGCGTCGAGGGTCGCCTCCAGCTCGAAGGTGGTCGCGGTCGCGGTCATCACCGTCCGTGTCCGCGTCTCGATCGTCCAGTCTTCGCGGGTGAACTGTGCGTTCGACGTGACTTCGGCCCGGGCCTTCAGCGGATCGTCCGGGTGGATGGAGAAGTCATCCCGCATCACGTTGGAGGTCTTGAGGTCGATGCCGTCGATGCGGGTGGTGCCGCCGTCGTTCTCGACGACGTAGCGGAGCACCCCGGTCGGGCGGTCCTTGGTCAGCGTCTGCTCGATGCGGCCCGGGCGGACTGTCGTCGTCTTCAAGGTCTCCGGCAGCTCGTGCGGCGGCAGCGGCTTCAGCGTCGCGTCCAGCGGCGAGGCGCCGCGGATCGGGAGCGTGAGCGCGCTCGCGCCGCTCTGGATCGTCAGCGTCGCCGCCTCCGGCGACGGCCAGGCGAGCGGCCAGTAAGCGGTCGAGACGGCGATGCGGATTCGATGGCCCTTGGGGAAAGTCTGGGCCGCGTCGTTGAGCTGGACGCGCACCCGATAGGCCCTGCCCGGGACCAGCGGCTCGGGCGTCTCGTGGCTGTCCCGATGGGTCAGGTTGAGGAGCCCGTAGCTGACGCGCGTCGCCGCCCCCGACGGATAGACGTTGGAGAGGCGGACGGCGACGAGCGCTTGCGGCTTGTCGGACGACAGCTCCAGCTCGACCACCGGGGCGCCCAGGATCTCGATCGGCTGGGTCAGGGGCTCGGTGTCGAACACCAGCGCACCGCCGTCATCGTCGCGCTGGTCGCTCGGCATGTCCGGGAAGAGGCCGTAGGGGCACCACTTGCCGATGGTGTGGCCAAGCGTCTGCGGCGAGCGGATCGTCAGGTCCTTCGCGGCCTCCGCCGCCGGCGCGAGGCGACCGGGATTCATCGCGAAGCGGGTTGGTGTCACGCTCGGCGGCGGCCAGCTCGGCTCGGCGACCCAGCGGCCGGGCAGGCTCGGGTAGAAGGTTTTCGGCGGAATGCTGTCCTGCATCCAGATGCGGAGCTGAGGCTCGTCCATGACGCCGGTCTCGATCCCCTTCAGCCACGTGTCCCACCAGCGGAGCGCATCCTTGAGAAAACCCACCGGCGGACCCGGCTGCGCCATGTGCGGATAGCGATGCGCCCATTGGCCGATCATCGCCTTCTTCGGCGAGGTCAAGTTCGCCATCAGGCGCGGGATGGCGTTGGTATAGGCGTCCATCCAACCGCCGACGGCGTAGACCGCGCACTGGATCTTGGAATAGTCCTCGCAGACCGAGCCGTGCTTCCAGAAGGCATCGCGCCTCGGATGCTCAAGCCAGTTCTTGACCCAGAGACCGCTGTTCTCCATCCGGTCGAACCACATCGCCCGCCAGCGCTCGCCGACCACCGTCGGGTCCGGCGGCCGGGCGTTGTGGGCGAACATAGTCGAGGCCCAGCGCAGATTGTCGTTGATGAGGCAGCCGCCCATGTAGTGGACGTCGTCGGCGTAGCGGTCGTCGGTCGAGCAGGAGGTGATGATCGCCTTGAGCGCCGGCGGCCGGAGCGCGGCGATCTGCAGCCCGTTGAAGCCGCCCCAGGAATTGCCGATCATCCCGACCGTGCCGGAGCACCAGGGCTGCTTCGCCAGCCAGGCGATGACCTCGACCCCGTCGTTCAGCTCCTGCGGCAGGTACTCGTCGGTCAAGACGCCGTCGGAGTCGCCGGATCCGCGCTGGTCGACGCGGACGCAGGCATAGCCGTGGCCGGCGATGTAAGGGTGCATGAGGGAGTCGCGAACCGCCGTCCCGTCCCGCCGGCGATAGGGCAGGTATTCGAGGATCGCCGGCACTGGCTTGGCATCGGCGTCGGCCGGCAGCCAGACCCGGGCGGCGAGTTTCGTGCCGTCGGCAAGCGCGATCCACAGGGTCTCGATCTCCCGCACGGTCCTGGGGAAGGTCTTCACGATCGCCGTCATCGGAGGGCCTCGTCTGTCATCGGATTGCGTTGGACCGCCGCCTTGCCTCACACTGGCTCGGGGACGGCTTCGGGGGGGCGATGCGGGTCGTCGAAAAGCTGCCGCACTCTATACGCGTCGTCGAGAACATCTTCATCCCGCTGAAAGACGGCTCGCGGGTGGCGGCGAAGCTGTGGATCCCGGAGGATGCCGAGAAGAACCCGGTCCCGGCGGTTATGGAATACGTCCCTTACCGCAAGCGCGACTTCACCGCCCGCCGCGACCAGCAGACCCATGCCTATCTCGCCGGACACGGCTACGCCGCGATCCGGGTCGACTGCCGGGGCGGCGGCGACTCCGACGGCATCATGCACGACGAATATCTCAAGCAAGAGCTGGAGGACGGCGCCGAGGTGATCGGCTGGCTCGCCGGGCAATCGTGGTGCAGCGGCAAGGTCGGCATGTTCGGTGGCTCCTGGGGCGGCTTCAACTCCCTCCAGGTCGCGGCGCTCCGGCCGCCGGCGCTGAAGGCGATCGTCACCGTGGTGTCGACCGACGACCGCTATGCCGACGACATGCACTATATGGGCGGGGCGGTGCTCAACGACATTCTGTCCTGGGGGCAGCAGTTCTTCGCCCAGCGGGCCCGGCCGCCCGACCCGGCCATCGTCGGCGAGCGCTGGCGCGAGCTGTGGCAGCAGCGCCTGGCCGCGGTCGAACCTCAGATCGCCACCTGGTTTAGCCATCAGCGCCGCGACGCCTTCTGGAAGCACGGCTCGGTCTGCGAGGATTATGCGGCGATCCAATGCGCGGTCTATGCCATCGGCGGCTGGGTCGACGGCTACTCCAATGCCGTCTTCCGTATGCTCAAGGGGCTCGTCTGCCCGAAGAAGGCGCTGCTCGGCCCTTGGGGCCACGGCCGGCCGCACTTCGCCTATCCCGGGCCGACGATCGGCTACCTGCAGGAGCAACTCCGCTGGTGGGATCATTGGCTGAAGGGCAGGGACACCGGCATCATGAAGGAGCCGATGGTCAAGGCCTGGATGCAGGAGACCGTCCCGCCGAAGTCTTTCTACGACGTCCGCCCCGGCCGCTGGGTCGGCGAGCCGTCGTGGCCGTCGCCGAACATCAAGGATCGCGCCTACACGCTGACGCCCGGCGTCCTCGCGGAGACCGGGAGCGGAACCGGGCCGGTGCTCTCGATCCGCTCGCCCGAGACGGTCGGCGTCGCCGGCGGCGAATGGTGCCCGTTCGGCCTCGGCGGCGTCGGCCCGGAGCTGCCTTTAGACCAGCGCATGGACGACGGCGGGTCGCTGGTCTTCGACTCGGCCCCGCTCGGCGAGAAGCTGGAGATCCTGGGCGCGCCGGTGGCCGAGCTGACGCTCGCCTCCGACAAGCCGCGGGCCAACCTGATCGTGCGCCTGTCCGATGTCAGGCCGGACGGGACGGTGCTGCGCGTGACCTACGGCGTGCTCAACCTGACCCACCGCGAGAGCCACGAGTTCCCGACGGCGCTCGAACCCGGGAAGTCCTACAAGGTGCGCTTGCCCCTGAACGAGGTCGGCCACGTGTTCCCGGCCGGCCATCGCTTGAGGGTCGCGATCTCGACCGCCTATTGGCCGATCCTGTTTCCCTCGCCGGACGCAGCGACCCTGTCGATTGCGACCGGCGCCAGCCGCTTCCTGGTGCCCCGGCGTCCGTCGCGCCCGGAAGACGCCACGGTCCTGGGCTTCGGCGAGGCGGAGGGGGCCCCTCTGCTGCCGGCCGAGACCCTGCGGCCGGCGGAGGTCGTCCGCAAGCTTACGCGCGACGTCGGCTCCGGCGTGGTCGAATACGCCATCCGCCGCGACGACGGCCGGTTCAAGCTCGCGCACAGCGGCACCATCCTGGAGACGGTGAAGGCCAACATCTACCGGGTGCGCGACGACGATCCGCTGTCGGCGGAATCCACGGTCACCGTGAGCTACCGCATGGAGCGGGAGGACTGGAACGTCGAGGTCCGGTCGGCGGTGACCTTGACCGGCGACGCCAGCCATTTCCGCCTGGTCACCGATCTCGACGTCTTCGATGGCGGCCAGCGCGTCCATAGCCGGACCTGGGATCATCGGATCGAACGGGATCTGGTCTGATGCTGCTCTACGCCTTCAAGCGCCTGGGGCTGATGACGGCGATCGTGCTGGTCGCGATGACCATCCTGTTCATCATGATCCACCTGGTCCCCGGCGATCCCGCCTCGATCGCGCTCGGGCCGCGCGCGACGCCGGCGATGGTCGAGGATTTCCGCCAGCGCATGGGGCTCGACCAGCCGGTCGTCATCCAGCTTCTGCGCTTCATCGGCAACGTGCTGACCGGCGACATGGGCGTCGACGTCTGGACCGAACGAAGCGTCGCCAAGATCGTGTTCAACGAGCTGCCCTACACGGTCGTCCTGGCGCTGGCCGGTCTCGGCTGGGCGGTTCTCCTCGGCATTCCTCTCGGCTGCTACTCGGCGGTGCGCCGCGGCAGCTGGCTCGACCGCATCACCGGGATCTTCTCGGTCGCCGCGATCGCCATTCCGTCCTTCGTCATCGCCATCTATCTCCTCTTGGTCTTCGCCGTCTGGCTCCGCTGGTTCCCGGCGCTGGGCTCGGGCCCGGACGGCGATCCTCTCCGCCAGGCCTGGCACCTGGTGCTGCCGGCCTTCGCCATCGGGCTCGGCTGGGTCGGCTTCCTCGCCCGGCTGGTGCGCGCCTCGATGCTGGAGATCATGGGCGAGAACCACATCCGGACCGCGCGCGCCTTCGGCCTCTCGCCCCGGCGCATCGTCTATCGCTATGCGCTCAAGCTGGCGATCCTGCCGACGGTGGCGCTGCTCGGCGTCGGCATGGGTCGCCTCCTGTCGGGCGCGGTCTTCGCCGAGATCGTGTTCAACCGGCCGGGCGTCGGCCGGCTGGTGTTCGAGTCCGTCAACAGCCGCAACTACCCGATCGTCATGGGCGCGGTCATGGTCACCACCGTGCTGTTCGCGCTCTCGACCCTGCTCTCCGACCTGGCGGCAGCCGCCCTCGACCCGCGCACCCGCGACAAGCTGTGAGGCGCAGCTATGAGCCTATCTAAGTCGGCATCGCCGTTCGGCCGCCATGTGCGCCACAGATTGCTGGCACAGCCATGGATACTCCCATGCCGATTTCTGTAGGCGGATTCCAGGCCGGGTTCTAGGGGCTGCGGCACATCGGAAGATCGGTGCCCCAGTCGAATTCCCAGGCTCCGCGCCCATGCGTCGCCGCCAACACACGCTCCGGGCGCTCCGGATCGACGACAATCTGCGGGATCGGCACATTGTGCAAATGGTAGCCCGAGGTGATGTTGGTCCACGTGTCGCCGTTGTCGAATGACACGTCGATTCCGCCGCGCGACCGGCTGCGGTTGGCGAAATAACCGATCGATGCGTAGACCCGGGTCGGGCACGTCGGATCGACGACGACATCGCTGAACACATAGTCCGGCGACGGATCCACGAGCGACCACGAACCTTCCCCCGGACGCTTGCGGTAGAGGCCGTCGGTGGTCGACATCCAGAACGTTCGCGGATTGGGCGGAGAAGCGGATTGCGCAATGGCAAGAACGGCCCGCGGCGAGGCGGACCCAGCCCCGCGGTTCAGGCCCCAGGGAAGCCAGCCCCCGCCGGCGCAATAATTGACCGTGTCCGTGCAACGATAGGCTCCGGCATCCTGGGTGCCGACATATAGAGCCCCGTCTTCGTCAACGAACAGGCTGGTTAGGGCTGGCGGCCACCCATCGCCCGGTAGAGTCGGGAATTCGATGGCGCGCCATCCATCCGGCTCGGTCCGGCCGACAAGGCGGGTGCCGCGCGTCGTATAGGCTATCCGGGCCCCCCCCCGGGATCGCGAAGACGCGATCTGGATCGTTGGGTTGCACCGCCATCGTGTGCGGCCCGAGCATGGCCGAAGCTCCGACAAAAGAGTCGGGGTAGGTGATTTCACTGTAGCTGATGTCGCCGCAGGCGGCGGCGGAACTCGCATTGGTCGCACGAACTATGGGCCCGGTCGTGTTGCGGCCGTAGAGCACATCGCCAGCGCCGTGTCGTCGCCAAATAATCGATTGGGTTTCTCCAATGACACCTATCACACCGTTCCTCTCGAGGGACCACGTGTTTCCGCCGTCGCTCGAGCAGGCGCTGTTTGTGTCATGAGCTCCGACCGAGATCCGAGCCGGCGCGCCGGGCCGCGGGATCAGCGCCACGCTGTAGGCCTGCAGAGCGGTGATGCCGGTGCCTTTGATGCGCGTCGGAGATCCCAGGCCCGAGCCCATGGTCCAGGGAAAACTCGAGATGAGATCGTTCGAGCCCCAATTGGCATCGCCGCCGATCCATACCCGACCAAGTGCGCGATTGGCGTGGATCGCGCGGATATCGATGAACTGCGTGACGAGAGGCGGGCATATCCAGTCGTTCCCGGCGCTCACGGTGTAGGCAAAAACTATACCTCCAAGAAAATAATCGTCGCCGCCGCCCCACACGAGCGGGCGAACGTTGGACAAAGGAGCGTTTGCGCAACTGGCGACCGGCCTCTCGGTCCAGGTCGCGCCATCATAGAGAAACGGTCTAATCCCGGATGGGGCGCTTGTGTCCGTGATCACAAGCATCAAGCGATCCCTCTGGCCGCCCCAGGCGATCGCGTCGACCCTTAGAGACGGAGGAAGCCCCGCATCCGCCCGAACCCACTCCGCCTCCCCCGCTATCGGCGACGGGGGGCCTGTCGGCGTCCATGGCCGCGCGCTGCGCCAAACACCTGGCTCGCTCGCCATGAGGTTCGCGATGTAGACATGCCCGGATATCTCATCGGCCGCGATCGACATGATGCAATTGCCGCCGGACCGTCCCTGCGTCGACTCCGGCGCAAACGGCCAATGCTGTTGGAAGCTGGCGCCGTGATCGGTCGAATACTGCAGACCGCCGCAGGGAAGGGAGGTCAGAACAGTGCTTTGCACCGAGGAGAAGACCATCTGGGTGAACGGCTTCGGCTCATAGCCGGGAGGGCCGTGGTCGCACTGGCTGGATAGGCCGCAGGTTAGGGGCGGAAGGAAATTCGACGTGTCGCCGCCGTTACGCTGCGAATAGAGCGTCCGGGTCCAGCTGGCCGCGCGGTCCGTGCTGACCAGCACGCCGTTCCAGGTGCGCAAAAACAGTCGATTGGGATCGTTGCGGTCGACGGCGAGATCCACGGCCGTGAAGTCGCCCAGGCCGTAGTTTCCCGCCCAGGAGAAAGTCGCGCCGCTGTCTGTGCTGCGCCAGACCCCACCGCCCGGAGTCGCCATGAGAAGAGTGGCTGCATCGAGCGCGACGATGCCGCTGACGCGCCCAGTCCAAGACGGACTTAGCTCTCGCCATTGGGCGCCCATGGCGCCGAATGTCGCGACCGTGAGTGCAAACGCCGCCAGCGCAAGCGTCGCAAAGGAAATGCTGCGTTGCCGCATGACAGCCTCCTTATCCGACCTTGGCCAGATCAACCCCGGTTCCGACCGTCAGACCAGACTGACATCCACCCAATGACCGGCTTGTTGAGCTGAGATTGCCGACAAAGGACGGGATTGGCAATGGCGGCATCGGCGCGGAAATAGATGCGTGAGACCTTGCCCCGATACCGTTGCACAACCGGGTCGAGCACGTCCCTCCAGCCATCGGCGCTGTGGACGTTGCCGGGACGCAGCGCGGAGCGTTCCAGATCGCCGAACTGGTTGAACAGAGACAGCGGGTGATAGCAGGTGCAAGCGTAATGGCCGTTCCAGACGCTCATCCCTTGCTCGCTCAGACAGGCTCCTAGACCAGCGGAAAGTGACAGCGCACCTCGCGGCCTCCGGGAAGCGGCGCCGGCTGAGGCGCCTCGACGCGGCAGCGCTCGCGGGCATGGATGCAGCGGGTGTGGAACTCGCAGCCGGCGGGCCGTCGCCTGAGGCTCGGGATCTCGCCCTTGA